>CAIYOC010000001.1 GCA_903927725.1 uncultured bacterium
GATCGCGATCGTCGGAGGCAGCCCGTCGACCGACTCGATGTCAGGCTTCGTCATCTGGTCGAGGAACTGGCGCGCGTACGCGCTCAGGCTCTCCATGTACTTGCGCTGGCCCTCGGCGAAGATCGTGTCGAACGCGAGGCTGCTCTTGCCGCTGCCCGACACCCCCGTGATGACCACCAGCCGGTCGCGCGGGATGTCCACCGACAGGCCACGGAGGTTGTGCTCGCGGGCACCGCGAACGCGAATGCAGTGGTTGGGGTCGGTTGACGGCACGGGAGAGGCATTATTGGGTCCTGCAGCGCCCAAAATCGTGCAAACACCACTTTGCAGAAACGAAATGTGCGTTCATCATGCACGTCCCGCCGAAAGGGCAGGCAGCCGCAAGATGTTGTGCGGGCTCATGTTGGATCGAACCATGCCGACCATTCGCCCATCCTCACCCGCCGAGCGCGTGCAGCGCGAGCGTGTGCGCATCGAGTTGCCGCAGCGGTCTGCTGCAGTCTCGGCTGCACCTTCGCGCCGCCCCACGCCGGAGGAATGGCGCGACCTGATCGCCCGTGGATCTCGGCTGCGCCTGGGTGCGCGCCGGCTCGATCGCTGATTGCGGATCCGGCGACGTTCAGCCGCCACGCTTCTTCTTGAAATGGTCCGGCTGGCGCCGCTTGCGGGCCTTCGTGCCCGGCATGCCTGGTGCCGGACGCGGCTCCTCGCCCGGTTCGCGCAGCACGTCCTCCACGCGCTCGGCCGTCTTCACGCGCTCGATCTCATCGCGCAGGCGTGCAGCGCGCTCGAACTCGAGCCGGCCCGCCGCCGCCATCATCTCCTCGTGCAGCTCGAGCACCAGGTCGTCGCGGTCGATCGTGACCTCGCGGCGGCGCCCCGCGCGCTCGACCCCGCGGCCTGCGCTGATCTCGTCCTCGATGCCGCGGCGGATCGCCTTCTCGATCGTGCGTGGCACGATGCCATGAAGCTCGTTGTAGGCCAGCTGCTTCGCGCGCCGGCGCTCGACCTCGTCGATGGCGCGCTGCATTTCCGGCGTCATCCCGTCGGCATACAGCAGGCAGCGGCTGCCGGCGTTGCGGGCCGCGCGGCCCATCGTCTGGATCAGCGCGCTCGTGCTGCGCAGGAAGCCCTGCTTGTCGGCGTCGAGGATCGCCACCAGGCTCACCTCGGGCAGGTCGAGGCCCTCGCGCAGCAGGTTCACGCCGACGAGGCAGTCGAAGTCGCCCTCGCGCAGCGCACGCAGCAGTTCCAGTCGCTCGAGCGTCTCGATCTCGGAGTGCAAATAGCGCACGCGCACGCCCTGGTTGTGGAACCAGTTCGTGAGTTCCTCGCAGAGCCGCTTGGTGAGCGCCGTCACCAGCGTGCGGCCGCCCTTGCGGGCCTCGGCGCGCACCTCTTCGAGCAGGTCCGCGACCTGCCCGCGAGCGGGGCGGAGCGTGATCGGAGGGTCGACGAGCCCTGTCGGGCGGATGACCTGCTCGGCGATCACGCCGCCGCACTGCTCGAGCTCCCACGGGCTCGGCGTCGCGCTGACGAAGATCGCCTGCGGCAGGAGCGACTGCCACTCCTCGAACGTGAGCGGCCGGTTGTCGAGCGCGCTCGGAAGGCGGAAACCATGCTCGACCAGCGTCTCCTTGCGCTTGCGGTCACCGAAGTACATCCCTCTGACCTGCGGGATCGTGACGTGGCTCTCGTCCACGATCATGAGCCAGTCGTCCTGGCCCCGGCCCGGCACGTTGCGGAAGTAGTCCAGCAGCGTGTACGACCGGCTCCCGGGCGCACGGCCTTCCATGTGGCGCGAATAGTTCTCGATGCCCCGGCAGGCCCCGGTCTCGGCGATCATCTCGAGGTCGTACTTCGTGCGGCCGAGCAGGCGCTGCGCCTCGAGCAGCTTGCCCTGCGACTGCAGCTCGAGCACCTGTGCATCGAGCTCGGCCTTGATCGAGGCCATGGCGCGGTCGAGCTGGTCCTTCGGGGTCACGTAGTGCACGGCCGGGAAGATGAACGCGCGATCGAGCTCGTCGAGCAGCTCGCCCGAGATGGGGTCGAACGCCTCGATCCGGTCGACTTGGTTGCCGAAGGTCTCGATCCGCAGGGCCACCTGCTCGTTGGCGGGGAAGACCTCGATGCAGTCGCCGCGGACGCGGAAGTTGCCGCGCTCGGGCGCCACGTCGTTGCGTGCGTACTGCATGTCGGCCAGGCCCAGCAGGAACGCCCGCCGATCGAGCGTCATGCCGCGCTCCAGCATGAGCATGGTCTTCATGTACTCGTGTGGCGAACCCAGGCCGTAGAGGCAGGACACGCTCGCGACCACGATCGTGTCGGGGCGCGACAGCAGGTTGCTCGTCGCGGCCAGCCGCAGGCGGTCCAAGTCCTCGTTCCGCGAGGCATCCTTCTCGATGAAGATGTCCCGCTGCGGGATGTATGCCTCGGGCTGGTAGTAGTCGTAGTAGCTCACGAAGTAGCTCACCGCGTTGTGCGGGAAGAGCTGGCGCATCTCCTCGTAGAGCTGCGCGGCGAGCGTCTTGTTGTGGCTCATGATCAGCGTGGGGCGCTGCGAGCGCGCGATCACGTTGGCCATGGTGAAGGTCTTGCCGGTGCCGGTCGCGCCGAGCAGCGTCTGGAAGCGGTCACCCGTCGCCAGGCCGCGCAGGAGCTGCTCGATCGCCTCCGGCTGGTCCCCGGTGGGCGCAAACGGGCTCACGAGCTCGAAGCGACGCTCCATGCCGGCAAGGGTACGCCGCTGGGGCTCACGCGCCGCGTGCAGCCGCCAGCAGCTCGCGTGCGGGGCGACGCATGAGGTGCACCCCGGCCGGCGTGGCGGCCAGCGCCGTCAGCGCGAGCAGCACGAGGCAGCCGATCGCCAACGGCACGGGCGAGAGCGTGACCTTCAGGTCCAGGCCCGCCAGATCGTGGTAGAGCCGCGTGGCCATCCAGGCCAGGTGGATGCCCAGCCCGAAGCCGCTCACGATCGCGGCGAGCGCGATCGCCAAGACTTCGCCGAGGATCACGCGCAGGAGCAGCGACGGCGTTGCGCCGACGGCCCGCAGCACGCCGAATTCCTGGCGTCGCGCCGCGATCCCCGCCACGACGACGTTCCCCACCGCGAAGCACGCGAGCATCATGGCACCCAGGGCGATCCCCGCGCTCAGTGCGAGCATCATGTTCCCGATCTCGAGCACGGCCCGCCGGATCGTGCGACCGCTGGCGAAGCTCGAGCCGGGGACCTGGTCCTCGAGCTGGGTGGCGATCGCCTTCTCGCCGGCATCGTCGAGGTCCGGGGGCATGCTGAACTGCATGATGACCGCCTCGCGGTTGCCGAAGTCCCGCGCCACGACGTCGAAATCCATGAAGACGCAGGACACTGCATGCTCCATGTACATCGAGCGGATACCGAAGAACTGCGTGGCGAGGTCGAGCCCCGCGGAGCCCACCACGCCCACGATCGTGAAGCCGCGCTTCTCCTCGCGCGCGCCCAGGAACAGGCGGTCGCCCACGTCGAGCCCACGCGCGGTGAGGAACTCCTCGGCGACCAGCACGCCGGAACCGTCCTGCAGCGCCGGCAGCGCTGCCTCGGGGGTGCCGCGGATCCAGTCGATGCGGTTCTGCTTGAAGAACGCCTCGGGCTGGAAGCCGATGCAGACCACGTTGGGCGGCGAGATGGACTTGAGGCCCAGCACGGTCTCGTCGCTCGTGCCGTCCTTGCGCTCGAAGCCCCGCACGCGGATCGGCATGTAGCCCACGCTGACCGCATTGATCACTCCGGGGATGGCGCGCACGCGTTCCTGTTCCTCAGGCGTGAAGCCCGCGGTCTTGAAGACGAAGGCATCGGCGAACTGCACGCGCTCGGTCAGGTTGCGCACGAGCGCTTCGCTGTCCGACCGCGTACCGACCATCAGCGACACGCCCATCATGAGCGCACCCGCCGTCAGGCCGAAACGGATGGGGCTTGCGCGAAGGCTCCCCGAGAGCAGGCCCTGCGGGACGCGGAGCGCGCGCTCGATGAGCGCACCCGACCACGGCGCCATCGCCGCCAGGATCGGAATCGACAGCAGGAACCATCCGACATGCACCAGCGGCAGGCCAACGAGCGCCCATGCCCAGAAGCGGGGTTCGACGTCGGGGATCAGCAGCAGCAGGAGCTGTACGCCGATGCACGTCGCACCCAGCGCACCGAGCGCCCACGGCAAGGATCCGCTGACGGCCCGGGCACGCACGGTGAGCGCCATGAGCGGCGATACGCGCGATGCCGCCGTCGCCGGCCAAAGTGCACCAAGAAGCCCGCTCATGAGTGCACCGCCCAGGCTGAGCATGATGCCCAGGGGCGCAACCGAGAGCCCCGCGGGCACGAGGTCCTTGAAGTGTTCGGCCAGGCCCCACGCGACGCCGATCCCCAGCGGTGCGCCCAGCACGCCACCGAGTCCGCCGATCACCGCGCCGACCATGAGCTGCCCGAGGAAGAGGTCGCGACGCTCGGCGCCGATGCAGCGCGCGATCGCCATCTCGCGCACCTGCTCACTCACCGCCACCGTCATGCCCGTCGCCACGATGAATGCGCACGACATGAACGCGATCATCGTTGCGATCAGCAGCCCCAGGTTCGCGGCCTCGAGCTGCCGGGTGAAGCCGGCCGTGGCGAGCTCCGCGGGCTCGAGCACGAGCGGATCCTCGAACGCAACCTTGTGCTCGTCGATCCAGGCCTGTGCCTTCAGGCCGGGCTCCAGCTTGATCGCGATGCGGCTGACTTCGGGATCCTGCCCCTGCGCCAGCGCCAGCGTGCGGCGCGCGACCTGCGCGAGCGGACGCTGCAGCGCACCGAGCACCGGACGCTCGTAGACCCCCGTGATCGTGAGCCGAACGGGATCGCCGAAGCGCTGCACATCGACCTGTGTGCCCGGCTCGGCGCCGAGCATCTCTGCCGCCAAGGGATCCACGATGATCTCGTCGTCGCGCTCGGGCCGGCGGCCCGCGACCATCGTGACCTCGCGAAGCCGCAGGTCCTCGACCAGGTCATCGCCGCGAGCCTGCACCGTCGCGCGCTTGGCGCGGCCGAACTCGTCCTTCGCGCCATCGGCGCGCACGAGCGTGAGCGATCCATCGAGGCGCCCGGCTGCATGCTGCACGCCCGGAAGCGCCCGCACGGTCTCGAGCGCGTCATCGCCGAAGTCCTCGCCGTAGCGCTGTACGAGCCGAGCGTCGGCGTCGCCCACGAGCTTGCGCAGGCGCACTTCGACGTTGGTCTGCGCCGTGGCGATGGCGCACGACACCGCCGTGACGAGCGCCGCGCTCAGCGCGACGGCCGTCACCAGCAGGGCGGTGCGACCGCGCCTACCGGCCAGCGCTTGCCGCGCGAAGGACCAGCTCGGATGGAGTGAGGCCATAGGATTCGAATCGCCCGGCGACGGTTCCGTCGCGCAGCACGAAGGTCTCGACGCAGTTGCTCGCCGCCATGGGTTCGTGGGTCACCACGACCACGGTCATCTGGCGTCGCGAGGCAACCTCGCGAAGGATCGTCCAGAGCCGTTCGGCGCTCGCGCTGTCGAGGTTGCCCGTGGGTTCGTCCGCCAGCAGCACGCCCGGCTCGAAGAGCAGCGCCCGCGCGATGGCCACGCGCTGCTGCTCACCGCCGCTCATCGCCTCGGGGCGGTGATCCGCGCGTGCGCCAAGGCCAAGTTCCTCGAGCAGCGCCAGGCCGCGTGCCTCGAGGTCCGCCCGCGGGCGGCCATCCAGCACGCCCGGCAGGATGACGTTGCCCAGCGCGTCGAGCGTGGGCAGCAGGTTGAACTGTTGGAAGACGATGCCGATCGCGCGCCGCCGGAAGAGCGTCAGCGCGGCCTCGTCCATCGACTCGAGCCGGTTCCCGGCCACGGTGATCGAGCCCGAATCCGGCCGATCGAGCCCGCCGAGCAGGTGCAGCAGCGTGCTCTTGCCGCTGCCGCTCGCACCCATGATCCCGTAGAAGCCCGGGCCGTCGATCTGCAGGTCGACGCCGCGCAAGGCCTGCACGGCGCGCCGCCCTTGGCGGTAGCTCTTGACCACGCGCGACAGCGAGATCCCCACCGAGCCGGTGCTCGGCGTCGGGGAGTGCATCGATGCGGTCGCGGCTTCAGCCGACGGGGTGCTTGGCGTCATAGGTCGCGCTGTCCATCAGGCGGTCCAGCGCCGACGTGTCGGACACCTTGATCTTCACGAGCCAGCCCTTGCCGAAGGGATCGGAGTTCAGGAGCGACGGATCGCTCGTGGCAGCCGCGTTGACCTCGACGATCGTGCCGGCGAGCGCCGAGTAGATGTCGCTGGTGGTCTTGACCGACTCGACTTCGCCGAGGCTTGCACCGCTCGACACGGCCGTGCCTGTGGGCTTCATGCCGACGTAGGTGATGTCGGTCAATTCGTTGGCCGCAAACTGCGTGATTCCCACCGTCACGGTGTCGCCTTCGGCGCGGAACCATTCGTGCGAGTCGGTGTAGCGGCAGGTCGATGGGCTGGACATGATGGCTCCTGAATCTCCTTGGGAAGTGGGCCCTCAAGCATAGCGCGGCACCTTGCTAGACTCCGGCCGGGATCCACGAGCCGTGCACGTCCAGACCATCCTCACGATCAACGCCGCCTGCATCGCGCCGGGAAAGGTCCAGAAAGGGCCCGCTCCGGCCGATCTGCTGGATGTCCCACGCTTCGCGGCGGAGCAGCTTGGCCTGCGCGGCATGAACCTTCCCGCGGCGATGTTGCGCGGCAAGACCCGAACCGACCTTGAGAAGCTTCGCGACCGTGCCGACAAGGCCGGCTGCCCGATCCTCGTGCTGGTGGATGACCTGCCGCTCGATTTCCTTCGCGACACCGCTGCCTGCGGCGATCGGCTCTTCGCTTTCGCCGGTGCAGCGCAGTCGCTCGGCTGCAATTCGGTCGGCATGACCCCGACCGGGATCGGCTCGGTCGATGTGCTCGAGCGCTACGGCAAGGCCATCAAGCAGTCCATGCAGCGCATCGAGCGCATGGACGTGAACACGCTGCTGCGCCCCTCGGACCCGGTCCTCGCCGATGCCGCGAACTACGCCGAACTCATCAAGAAGGTCGGTGGGTTCCGCATCGGCGCGCTGCCCAGCTTTGCCTACGCGCATGGTTCGGGCGACCTGCAGGGCGCGCTGCGCCGCGTGGCGCCCTATGCGAGCGCCGCGATCGAGGCCACCGTCAAGACCTTCACGCGCGCAGGGACCCACAAGGAGTGGGACCTGGCCGACGCGATCAGCGCGATCCAGTCCGTGGGCTACGGCAACACCCTCTGCATCGACTACGTGGGCACCGCCGATCCGGTCGCCCCGATCGAGAAGGCGGTCGCCCTCATCACCGAGCTCCTCGCTGAGAAGGATGCCGACGACGAGGAGGATGATCCCGTGGCCGCCGTCGGGGGCGACGAGGAATGATCGACGGGGTCGTCATCACGATCGACGGCCCGGCGGGGACGGGCAAGAGTTCGGTCGCGTCGATGCTTGCCGCCCGGCTCGGCCTGGACATGCTCGACACCGGCGCGATGTATCGCGCGCTCACGCTGCAGGCCCTGTCGCACGGTGTGTCCACGCAGGATCCCGAAGCGGTGGACCGCGTCACGCACGACTGCGTGGTCGATTTCGATTTCGCGGTCAATCCGCCTCGGGTCCTCCTCGATGGCCGCGATGTCAGCACGGCGATCCGCTCGCAAACCGTGACGGAGCACGTCTCGCACGTTGCCGCGCACCGAGCGGTGCGCGAGCGCCTCGTGCTGGCCCAGCGCCGCATCGCCACCGCACACCCGTGGCTGGTCACCGAAGGTCGCGATCAGGGCAGCGTGGTCTTCCCGCAGGCGCCGGTGCGCATCTACCTCGATGCCCGCCCCGACGTGCGCGCACGCCGCCGTTGCGAGCAGCTCGCTGCCAGCGGCGAGCGCGTCGATGAGTCGGCGATCCTCGCTGCGATCGTCCGCCGCGATGCACTCGATGCCGGCCGGGCCACCGGTCCCTTGCGCTGCCCCGAAGGCGCCAAGGTGGTCGACACCAGTGACATCACGCAGGACCAGGTCGTCGAGCGTCTCGAGTCGATCGTGCGCGCCATGGTCGGCCACACGCTCCAGCAGCGACACGCCCAGGGGGCGGCTCCGTGCGCCTGACGCAGTTCGCCCGGCGCTGCCCGGGTCGTGGTGCGGTGCAGTCGACGTGGTTCGACCTCGTCACGCTCACCGTCGAGGCGTTCTTCCTGCTGTTCCACCGTCGGCTCTACCTCGGCCGCTCGAACGTGCCGCGCACGGGGGCGTTCCTGGCGGTCTGCAACCACTGCAGCTACTACGACCCGCCGGTCTGCGGCACGTTCCTCGCGGAGCGTCCGTTCTCGCCCATTGGCCGCGCGTCGCTCTTCGTGGGTCCCTTCGGCTGGCTGATCCGCAGCCTCGGCACGATCCCGATCAACCGTGATGGCGCCGATGCCGCCGCCATGCGCGCAGGGATCGATGAACTCAAGGCCGGTCGCGTCGTGCTCGTCTTCCCCGAGGGCACGCGCTCCGAAGACGGCGAACTGAAGGAGTTCAAGCGCGGTGTCTCGATCATGATCCGCAAGGCCGCCGTGCCGATCGTCCCGATGGCCATCGACGGCACGTTCAAGGCCTGGCCGAAAGGGCAGCTCCTGCCGCGGCCCTTCCGCCGGATCGGCTGCCTCGCAGGGCCTGTGATTCCCGCTGCGGAGGTGGCTGAACTCTTCAAGGATCCGTCGGCGGGCATGCTCGAGCTGCATCGCCGCATCGGTGTGCTCCAGCAGGAGCTGCGCGCGCGCATGGGGCGCGGACGCGCATGAATCAGGCCCAACTGTCGTCTCACGATGCCGCGCGATCGATCGCGCTCCGGCTCCGTGAGGCCGGGCACGTCGCGTACTTCGCCGGCGGCTGCGTGCGCGACCAGTTGCTGGGCCTCGAGCCGGCGGACTTCGATGTCGCCACGAGTGCGAAGCCCGATGAAATCACGGCGATCTTCAAGGGCGCCAAGGGCGTGGGCGAGTCCTTCGGCGTCATGCTCGTGCGAACCGGAGGTGTCGTCGTGGAAGTTGCCACCTTCCGCGCCGATGGTCCCTACTCCGACAGCCGCCGACCCGATTCGGTGCGATTCGCCACGCCCGAGGAGGATGCGCATCGTCGCGACTTCACCGTCAATGGCCTCTTCATGGATCCGTCGAGCGGTGAGGTGATCGACTTCGTCGGCGGCCGTGCGGATGTCGCGGCGCGGGTCTTGCGTGCCATCAGCTCGCCGCACGAGCGCATCCGCGAGGATCGGTTGCGCATGCTGCGGGCGGCGCGTTTCGCCGCGCGCTTTGCGCTCGAGATCGATCCGCGGACGGCGGACGCCATCAGGACCCACGCCTCCGAACTCGCCGGCGTGAGCCGCGAGCGCATCGGCATCGAGATCCGCAAGATCGTCGAGCATCCTCGCCGCGTGCACGGCGCGGAGCTGGTCGAGTCGCTTGGGCTCGATGCCGCGGTCTTCGCCGAGCCGCACACGACGGGGCCGCTGGCTCGACTGTCGGCCATCGAGCATGGCCGGCCGGTCGGCGCGCTGCTGGCGGCCTGGCTGCGCGACCGTGTCGATCGTGGCGGCGGGGCGGGGCGCTGGACCGAAGCGCTCATGCTCAGCAACCGCGAATCCGGCGATCTCGACACCACGCTTGGCTTGGTGGCGTGGATGCTCGATGGCTTCGACGGCGCCCCGATCGCTGATCGGCGCTTGACCCTGGCATCGCCGCTGACCCCTTCGGCGCTCGACATCGTCGGGGTCGAGGCTCTGGAGCGTGCACGGTCGATCAGCGATTGGATGGCGCCGTACGCCGCAACGACCGGTGGGCTTGCCCCGGCTCGATGGGTCACCGGCGGCGACCTGATCGCGGCCGGTCTGCGCCCGGGACCGTCCATGGGCTCGATCCTGGACCGTGTCTACCGCGCGCAGCTCGAGGGCCGGGTCGCTGATCATGCCACAGCCCTGGTCCAGGCCGTCGAATGGGGGCGGGGCACCCCCTGAATCGACCTTCGAACGGGTGAACAGCAGGGGAGCGTCGCTAGTATGGCACCCATGCGCCGAATCGCCCTGACGCTCGCCGTGCTCGCCCTGCCGATGCTTGCCTTCCAGGCTCCTCCCAAGAAGGATGGCACCAAGCCTGCGACCAAGCCGGCTGCCACCAAGCCGGCAACGACCAAGGGTGCCACGCCAGCCAAGTCCGCAGCCAAGCCCGCCGATGCTGCTGCCGCCGAAGCTCCCGCCGGACCGCGCGTCTACATCGCGCCGTTCAAGGGCGTGTGGGGCCTCGACATCCACCCGGAGCTCTGCCAGAAGTTCGTCGACGACATCAAGGCCAAGAAGCCCGATCTGGTCGTCTTCACGCTCGACAGCCAGGACATGAAGGAAGGCTTCTACACCGCCGAGCGCAATGAGGACGGCACCGGTGTCTTCGAGGATGACTCGCAACGCCGCATGCTGAAACTGCTCGACGAGGAACTCCGCGGCACGCCCACGATGATGTGGGTGCAGGATTCGTGGGGCTTCAGCACGCTGCTGGCCTTCGCGTTCA
>CAIYOC010000002.1 GCA_903927725.1 uncultured bacterium
CTCGCCCTCGTAGCGACGGACCTCGGCAGCCACTTCACGCGGCGAGATCGTTCCGAGCCCGAGCCAGGTCGACAGGCGCGAGGAGAAGTCCGCTCCGAGCAATCCATCGCGCGTTTCCTTGTAGCGCGCCAAGCAGTCATCCTGCCAGATCCACTGTCGCAGGCGCTCGAGCCCAGCGGCACGATCGCCGCGCGCGATCCACCCGGCGCGGGGATCGATCTGCGCGGCGGCGGCGCGTGCCGCATGCAGATCCGCGCTGGCCAGCGTGGCGGTGGCCCTTGCTTCCGCGGACGCACGAACATCATCCGACACACGCAGACCACTCGGCGCGGCGACAGGATCCCTCGTCCGACACGACCGCTCGACCAATCGACGGTAGTTCGAGAAGACCTCGGGCAGCTCCTCGATGGCGAACGGCAGGTCGGCCGAGGCGATCATCGTGGTCTCGTCGTGCACCACGAGCCGTGCACCGTGAGCCTTCAGAGCACGCGCCACACGCCGGTTCTGCGCGAGTTCATCGTGGGCGGGGCAGGGTGCGGTGTGCACCTCGGTGGCACCGAGTTCGGCAGCGAGCGCACCGATCACGTCCTCCGGCGCGCCTCGATGCACGCAGAGCGCCGACCCGATTGCGCGCCAATCCTGCCGAAAGCCATCGATCGCTTGCAGCCAGTGCCCGACGCGCCGGTGGCTCGCGCGCGGAAAGGAAAGCCCGCGCGCAAGATCGACATGCCCGAACGGATCGTCCGGCACGCAGACCACGCCAACAACCCGACCGCTCGCCGACGGCGCAGCTGCCGTGACCGCGGCCTGGTCATGGACGCGCAGGTCCGTACGGTGCCAAACGATGGCAATGGGTTCGTGGGCACCGGTCACGAAGATCAAGGGTAGGCAGAGCAGGACGGACTTTCCCTGCGTCCAACGATGCCCGGGCTGCGAAGCCGTGACCGATGCCCACCGAACCAGCCACTGTGCCGCCAGCCATCCGCACGCTTGACGACCTCCGCCGATCAGGGTGGCGTTCGCGCTCGGTCAAGGCAGAGCTGCGCGACAACTTCGTGCGTGAGCTCGCCGCGGCCACCGCACGTGGCGATTCTGCTGCAGGGTCGCTCTTCCCGGGCATCGTCGGTTACGACGACACCGTGCTGCCGGAAGTCGCCAACGCGATGATTGCAGGGCACGACATGCTGTTCCTCGGCGAGAAGGGGCAGGGCAAGAGCCGCCTCATGCGCCTGCTGCCACGATTCTTGGATGAGTGGCTGCCGTACCTCGACCTGCCTGGCTGCCCGGTCCACGAGGATCCCGAAGCGCCCATCACCCGCGCGGGGCGTGAACTCTTGGCATCGCGATCGCCCACGGACGTGCCGATCGCCTGGTGGCACCGCTCGGACCGCTACGCCGAGCGGCTCGCGCCGGGCACCAAGTTCGCCGATGTCATCGGCGAGATCGACCCTGCGAAGCTCATCGCCGGAACGTCGATGGCCGCCGAAGATGCGCTCCATTTCGGGCTGATCCCGCGCCAACACCGTGGGATCTTCGCGATGAACGAGCTGCCTGACCTCGATGAACTGGTGCAGGTGGGCCTCTTCAACATCCTCGAGGAGCGCGATGTGCAGATCCGCGGCTATCCCGTGCGGTTCGAGCTCGATGTGCTGGTGCTCTTCAGCGCCAACCCGGGCACCTACAACCGTTCCGGCAAGGTGATCCCGCAGCTCAAGGACCGCATCGGTTCCACGATCCAGACGCACTATCCCAACGAACGCGAGCTGGGCATCTCCATCACCCGCCAGGAAGCGGGCCTTGACCTGGGCGGTGACTACCCGGTGCTGGTGCCGCCCTTCATGGAAGAAGTGTGCGAAGAGATCTCGCGCGTGGCGCGGGCATCGCGCTACGTCGATCAGGCGAGCGGCGTGAGTGCACGTTTCGGCATTGCCAACTATCGCACCATGGTGGCCAATGCGCGTCGGCGCGGCATCGTGCTCGGCGAACGGCCCGCGGTGCCGCGGATCAGCGATCTTTCGCATCTTGGTTCAAGCGCCGTCGGCAAGCTGGAGCTCGACCTCATGGGGTCGCACCAGATGTCCGAGCGCCAGGCGATCGAGGCCATCGTGGCGGAAGCCATCGGTCGCGTCTTCAATGAGTACGTGCAGTCGCACGGCCTTGAGGCGATCGCGGGCACCTTCGCCACCGGCGTGCGCGTCGAGGTGGGCGACATGCTCCCGTCTGCTGCGTATGAGCGGGCGCTGTCGTCCGTGCCCGACGCGTGGCAGAAGGCATTCGAGGTCAATGCCTCGGCGAACGAGGCGGTGCGCGCATCCTGCGTCGAGTTCGTGCTCGCCGGGCTGTGGGCCACCGACCAAGTCTCGCGCACCGAGCGCCACGGGCGCGTCTCCTACGAGGTGCCGGGATCGTGACCGATCCGGTTCCCGATCCTCGTTCACGCACCGGTCCGCTTGGCGGCATCGTGCATACCTACCTCGGGTACGATCCCGAGGAGTACCCATCGCCCACCCAACCTCCATCGGGTGCTGCTGCCGATGCCATGATGGAGCACATGCTCGCCTATGGCTCGCGGCGTCGATTCACCGACCGCGAACTCGCCGAGGCGATCCGCCTGGATCCCTCGCAGATCAAGGGGCTCGGTCCCAGCCTTGATGCGCTCAAGGCGATGCTGGAAGAGCGCAAGCGCAGGATCCTCGAGCGTTTCAGCACGGACGGTGTGCAACGCGTGGCTGCCGAGGCGTACGCGTCGGCGGCGCAGCGGGTCGAGATCCCGCCTGCCGTCGCGGAGCGCTTGCCGCTCGCGCTCGCCGATGGCCAACTCGCGCAGCTCGAGCGCATGTACCGCCGCATTCCGGATGGCACCGAGGCCTCGCGCTCGCTCATGCGTGCGATCGCCCGGTTGCGCGAGCGATTCGCCGTCGAGCAGCTCGCCTCGGATCATGCCTTCACGGGCCGCGAGGAACTCGACGTCGCTGCGGCGCTGGCGATCAAGGAAGAACTCGCGCGCATCGACCGCCTGCTCAAGCAGATCGAGGAAGCCCTGCGCAACGCCAAGCCGGCGATCATCGACATGGAGGCCCTGAGCGAGTTCGCCTCCGAAGAACAAATGGGCGATCTTGATCGCCTGCAGCGGCAGGTCAATGAGCTCCTTAAGCGCATGGCCGAGGAGGCCGGACTGGAGCGCTCGCCCGAGGGCTACCGCGCCTCGCCGAAGGCGCTGCGCACCTACCAGCGGCATCTGCTCTCGTCGATCTTCGCTGATCTCGCCGACGCGCGCCGCGGCCGTCACGAGGGGGTCCAGTCCCGCGAGGGATCGGTCGAACTTCCATCGGTGCGGCCCTTCGAATTCGGTGATTCGCCGGCGGGGCTCGATGTCCCGCAGTCGATCCTGAACGCCGTGGCGCGCACGGGTCAGGCGCGTCCTGGGCAGGATGACCTCGTCGTGCACCGCACGCGACGCACGCCGCGCTGCGCCACCGCGCTCATCCTCGACATGTCGGGCTCCATGCGTTACGGCGGCCAGTACATCGCCTGCAAGCGGATGGCCCTTGCGCTCGATGGTCTCATCCGCAGCGAATACCCGGGTGACTTCCTGCAGGCGATCGAGATGTACACGCTGGCCAAGCTGCGGCCCTCGGGCGAGATCATCGAGATGATGCCCAAGCCCGTCTCGATCAACGATCCGGTGGTCCGGCTGCGGGCCGACATGTCCGATCCACAGGTCACGGAGTTCGACCTGCCGCTGCACTTCACGAACATCCAGCGGGCGCTCTCGCTCTCGCGCCAAGTGCTCGCTGCGCAGGACACGCCCAATCGCCAGGTCTTCCTGCTCACCGACGGCCTGCCCACTGCGCACTTCGAGGGCAGCGATCTCCTGATGCTCTACCCGCCGGATCCGCGCACCGAGCGCGAGACGATGCGCGAGGCCATGCGTTGCAAGGCCGAGGGCATCGTGATCAACGTGTTCCTGCTGCCATCGTGGTCGCAGACCGAGGAAGACGTCCAGTTCGCCCACCGCATGGCCGAAGCCACCGGCGGCCGCGTGCTGTTCGTGGGCGGTGAGGATCTGGACCGCTTCGTGGTCTGGGACTACGTGCGCATGCGGCGCACGGTGATCGGGTGACTTACTCCACCGGCGCCATCAGTTCGGCCATGCTGCCGAGCGTGCGATCCATCGCGCGGCGGTAGACCCAGGCGCGCTCCGCGGCATCCTCATGCTCAGCGCCCTTCTTGAGCGCAGCCGCGAGTTCGGCCGCGGCAGCATTGCCGATCGCATCGGCGCCCAGCACCACCACCGAGGTGATCGCCAGCTCATAGAGCGCCGCACACGAAGCCTGGTCGCCGGCATTGAAGCGGGGCACGCCGCGCTCGATCGCCAGCTCAAGGATCGCTGCGGCCTGCCGGGATCGTTGCTGGGGTGACGGAGCCACGGTCGCTGCAGTCGCCGGCTGTGCGGGGAGCACGCGATCAATGATGTGGATGACGCCGTTGGCCGCCTCGATGTCGGCGACTTCGATGCGGGCCCCGGCGACGGTGATGGCTCCTGACTCGAGCGCGAAGGTCACGCTGCCATCGCCCATGAGCGTTCGTGCGGAGCCTTGGGCAAGCATGTCGTCGCGGCGGATGGCCGTCGGGAGGACATGGGCCACGAGGACTGCGGTGAGGGCAGGGCGGTCCTGGAGCAGCTCCTTGAGTGCGTCCGCCGGGATCGCGCCGAAGGCTTGGTTCGACGGCGCAAGCAAGGTCCAGGGGCCCGGGTTCCGGCTGCCCAGTTGCGAACCGATGCCAGCGGCCTCAATGGCGGCACGCAGCGTGGTGAAGCGTTCGTCCTCGGCGACGATCTGCTCGATGCTGCGCAGTTCAGGCAGCATGACGGCATCGATCACATGTACGAGTCCGCCGTCGAATGCCACATCCGTCGCCACCAGTCGTGCACCATCGACCGTCAGAGCCGTGGGATCGATCGGCAGTGACTGGCCGGACAGGGCGGTGAGCCGACGACGGTCGAGGACCGCGGAGCTGCCGACCGACTGCGCCACCACATGGTGCTTGAGGATCGCCTGCAGCGTGGACTTGCCCTTGGCGCTCGTCAGGAACTCGACTTGGTCCTTGGGCAGCTTCGCGAAGGCCTCGTTGGTCGGGGCGAACACGGTCAACGGGGTGTTCGCGGGAAACTCGATCCCGGAAGCCTTCACAAGGGCAAGCAGCGTGGTGAGGTTTGCCTTGGCTGCCACGGCTGCCAGGGAGTTCGGCGAGGCGGGGGCGGCCGCCTTGCCCGCCGGCCGGATCCAGTCGACCTCGATCGCAAACGGACCTTCCTTCTTGTCGGAGAGCGTGATCCCCACCGATTCAATCGAGGCCGGGTCGAGCGAGGGCGCATTGCGCACGCGCTGACCGAAGCTGTTGGCGACGCACTCGTTGAAGGGGATTTCGACCTCGGTCCACTCGCCGGCCTTGGTCGCGAACACGCGCTGGTACCCGCCAGCCATCAGGCGCAGGCGCGACGAGCGGATGTCGCACTGGTAGTTTCGTCCGTCGCCCTTGACGCGAAGCACAATCCCGGTCGCGCCTTCAAAGGTGCCCTGCGGTACCGAGGTGCGGACCTGCGAGAAGCCGCCGTTGTTCTCGAGCGAGAGCTCGCCGGAAAAGCGCAGCGTGCCGCCCTCGCCGGCCTCGATGCGTCCGGTCGACAGGCCGCCCATGACGCCGTCCAGCACGGTTTGCCAGCCCTGCGTGCCGCTCTCAAACTCGAGGTTCGAGTCCGCGGCGGACGCGATCGGGGAGCAAGTCAGCAGGGCAGCAAGGAGGAACGAATGCGTTGCGAGCAGGCAGTTCATGGCCTCGTGGATTCGCCGGGTCCGGGTCGCCGGATGCCGAATCCCGACTAGGCCAGCAGTTCCTTCACCACCTTGGCCGGCTCCTGGACCCCGGTCAGGCGGTGATCGAGCCCATTGTGGCGATACGTCAGCCGCTCGTGGTCGAATCCAAGCAGGTGGAGGATCGTGGCCTGCAGGTCGCGCACCGACACGGGATCGCGCGCGATGCGGTAGCCGAGGTCGTCGGTTTCCCCATGCACATGCCCGCCGCGCGTACCACCGCCAGCCATCCAGATCGAGAACGCGTGTGGGTGGTGATCCCGGCCCAGGAAGTCTCGCTTGCCATCGCGGAACTCAGCCACCGGCGTGCGACCGAACTCGCCGCCGCACACAATCAGCGTTTGGTCGAGCAGTCCTCGGCGACGCAGATCCGTGATCAGCGCTGCGAGTGGCCGATCGACCTGGCCGCACTTCGCTGGCAGCTGATGCACGAGGTCATCACTCGGATTGGTGCCGTGGCCATCCCAGCCCCAGTCAAAGAGCTGCACATAGCGCACGCCGCGCTCGACCAGGCGCCGGGCGAGCAGGCAGTTGTTGGCGAAGCTCGATGCGCCCAGCTGCGCGCCGTAGAGCTCAAGCGTCTTGGCATCCTCGCGCGCCAGTTCCATCGCCTCGGGGGCCGCAAGCTGCATGCGGTGGGCCAGCTCGTACTGCGCGATGCGCGTGGCGGTCTCAGGATCGCCCGAGCGCTCGGCCGTGATCCGGTTCAGGTCGTTGACCGAAGCGATCACGGCCGCGCGGCCTGCGCGGTCCACGCCTTTGGGATCATTGAGAAAGAGCACTGGATCACCGCTGGTGCGGCACTGCACTCCTTGGAACACTCCCGGCAGGTAGCCGCTGCCCCAAATGCCCTTGCCCGCGTCGGGGGTCTGCCCCGATACGAGCACGACGAACGCAGGCAAACTGCGGTTGTCGCAGCCGAGTCCGTAGGTCACCCACGCGCCCATGCTCGGCGAGCCGAAGCGCGGCTCGCCGGTGTGCAGCAAGAGCTGCGCAGGCGCGTGGTTGAACTGCGATGTGTGCATCGAGCGAACGAGGCAGAGCTCATCCGCCACGCCACCCAGGTTCGGCAGCAGGTCGCCGAGTTCCATGCCGCTCTGGCCCCGCTTGCCGAAACCGTGCAGCGGGCGCAGCAGCTCGGGATGCCCCTTGATGAAGGCGAAGCGTTCGCCCTTCAGGTACTCGTCGGGGCACGGTGTGCCATGCAAGCGGGCGAGTTCAGGCTTGTGGTCATAGAGCTCCAACTGCGATGGACTGCCGGCCAGATGCACGTAGATGACGGTCTTGGCGCGACCCGCGAAGTGGGGGCTTCGAGCCGCGGCCGGATCGATCGTTCCATCCATCAGCGGCGCTGCAACGCCGAGTTCGCTCAGCGCCAGCGCACCAAGACCCAAGCTGCCCGCGCCCAAGAACTGTCGGCGCGTGATCGCGTGCAGGCTCGGCAGGTCACGGCGCATCATGGTCGGCTCAGGAACTCATCCGTGTTGAGGATCGCACTGGCGACGCTGGTGAGGGCCGCCAGCCGTGCGGGATCGGCGCCTTCACCGGTGATCGAGGTGGCGTCGGAAGGGGTGGCTTGGTAGCGCGCCAGCTCGCTCTCGAAGAGCGACCGCAGCACGGAACGCTCAGTGTCCAGGGGCGCGCGCAGCAGTGCACGATGCCACATCGCGTCGAGTGCGGCGTTGGGTTCGGCTGCGTGGGCCGTACGGGCCAGCGCCACGGCACACTCGACAAATGCCGGATCGTTCAGCGTGACCAGCGCCGCCAGTGGCGTGTTCGTGCGCACGCGCCGCACCGTGCACGTGGCACGATCGACGGCGTCGAGCGTCATCAGGCTGGGGTACGGCGCCGACCGGCGCCAGAACGTGTAGATCGCGCGCCGGTAACGGTTGTCGCCCTCGCTCGTCGTCCACTGGGAGCCGTTGTAAACCACGTTCCAGATCCCATCCGGCTGCGGGGGCATGACGGGTGGACCGCCCATGGTTCGTGAGAGCAATCCCGACACGAGCAGGGCGCTGTCACGGATCGCCTCGGCATCGAGCCTGCGTCGTGGGGCATGCCACAACAGTCGATTGGATGGATCGCGCTCGATGCCAGCTCCGGCGCGCACCGACGACTGTCGATACGTGCTGCTCAGCACAAGTTCGCGCAGCAAGCGCTTCATGTCCCATCCGCCATCGCGAAACCGGATGGCCAGGTCATCAAGCAAGGCAGGGTTGCTCGGTGCATCGCCCATCACGCC
>CAIYOC010000003.1 GCA_903927725.1 uncultured bacterium
ACGATGGTTTCGCTCTTGGCGATGGCGCCGGTGAGCTTGCGCAGGGCTTGGCTCATGAGGCGCGCCTGGAGACCGACGTGGCTGTCGCCCATTTCGCCCTCGATTTCGGCGCGCGGAAT
The DNA here is from genome assembly GCA_903927725.1 of uncultured bacterium. GTDB lineage: Bacteria > Planctomycetota > Phycisphaerae > Phycisphaerales > SM1A02 > SYIB01. Next base: position 120 of record CAIYOC010000003.1, read on the forward strand.
GAGCGCGGCGACCGAGTCGACGACGATGACATCGACGGCGTTCGAGCGCACCAGCATTTCACAGATCTCAAGTGCCTGCTCGCCGGTGTCGGGCTGCGACACGAGCATTTCATCGAGGTTCACGCCCAGCTTCTTGGCCCACGAGGGATCGAGCGCGTGCTCGGCATCGATGAAGGCCGCCGTGCCACCGGTGCGCTGGGCATTGGCGACGACGGTGAGGGCCAGGGTCGTCTTGCCGCTGGATTCAGGGCCGAACACTTCGATGATGCGGCCGCGCGGGAGGCCACGCCCGCCGAGCGCCAGGTCGAGGCTGAGCGCGCCAGTGGAGACGGCCGGGATCGGCGTGATGTTCTCGCCGTCGAGCTTCATGATCGAGCCCTTGCCGAAGGACTTTTCGATCTGGCCCATGGCGGCTTCAAGTGCCTTGAGCTTGCCCTTGGAATCGAGTGCGTTGGTCCGCGGATCGCCCGCGGACGCATCGGACACGAAGGGCTTGGGTTCGACGGTGCGGCTGCCGGCATCGCCTGCGGCCGGTGCCTTGCCTGCGGTGGGTGCGGTGACGGACACGGTGGACGGCTTGGCCATGCTGCTCCCCTGAGTGGTGCTGCCTTCGAGGCGTGCAGGAGTGGAGGCCGACGAGGCATCCGTGCCTGCTGCGGTTCGAGTTGTAACGGCTTTCGCCTGCTCTGGCGCGCGGGTTGCGGCGCGTGCAACGGTTTCGGCGGGCTTGCTGGCGGTGGAGGGCTTGGCTGCGGTGGGGGTCGACATGGTGAGTCCTTTCACGAGGTGGTCACGGTGGGTTGGGACGAAGGGTCCGATTCCGTTCGGTAGGTGTTAGGGTAAGCCGAACGCGTGTTCGGTGTCAAGCGAACGGATTGATGCGGGCAGTGTGACGGACCCAAGGCCAACATCCGGGGAACCCGCAGAAAAATCGGTGGGGATTCCTGCCCTGATTCGCGCGTGCAGGGACGTGGGTTAAGGTAGGCCCATGCCGCTTCCCACGACCCTCGCTGCCTTGGTTCTCGGACAGCTGACCCCTTGGATGGGCCAGTCGGTCCCAAGTCCGATCGTTCGTGAGGACGTTGAGCTTGCTCCGGCGCTCGCCCCGGCTGCTTCAGTCGTGCGGATCGACGCGGCCGCTTGGGCCGCCACGCGGGCCAACGATGCGCAGCGCTGGCAGGGCGTGCCCATCGCGCCCGGTCGCAACGTCGACCTCACGCTGACCCGCGTGAAGCCCTTCACCGACGATGCCACCATCGTCGACGCCCAGGGTGGCAAGGTCGAAGCGGCCATCGAGGCTCCTGCGGTCGACTGCTTCATGGGTTCGGTCGATGGCGAGCCGGGTTCGCGCGCGTACATCGCGATCAGCGAATTCGGCCACTACGGCTACGTGCTCGCGCAGGGTCGCACGTTCATCCTCTCGAGCGGCGACTTCGGCTCGAACCTGCCGACCCTCTTCTACGACCTGGGCGCGCTGCCGCCGGGCCTCGTGCCCACGCCGACCTTCACGTGCTCGGAACTCACCGTGCCCGGTGCGAAGCCTCCCGTGACCACGCCCGCCGATGGTTCGCTCGCTGGTTCGCCGTGTCGCCAGGTGCGCATCGCCGTCGAGACCGATCACGAGTACCTGCAGTCGCTCTTCGGTGGCAGCACCACGGCGGCCACCGCGTACACAGCGGTCCTCATGGGTGCCGTGAACGAGCTCTATGTGACGGCGCTCAACACGCGCATCGGCGTGAATTACCTGCGTCTGTGGAGCACGCCCAATGACCCGTGGTCCGCCACGTCGACCGGTGCGGAACTCGGTGTGTTCCGCGACTACTGGGCTGCGAACATGGGCGCGCAGCCGCGTGAACTTGCGCACTTCCTCTCGGGTCGCGGACTCGGTGGCGGCGTCGCCTGGCTGAGCGTGGTCTGCAATCCCGACTACGGCTTCGGACTCAGCGCCAACCTCGGCGGATCGTTCCCGTACCCGATCATCAACAATTCGGACGCGAACTGGGACATCATGGTCGTGGCGCACGAGATCGGCCACAACTTCGGCACCACGCACACCCACAATTTCAGCCCGCCGGTCGATGGCTGCGGCTCGAATCCGCAGGATTGCGCGGTCGCTGACCAGGATCTCGGCACCATCATGAGCTACTGCCACATCTGCCCGGGTGGCCTGGCCAATGTGCGCATGGAATTCCATCCCGTCTGCATCACGGCAATGCACGGCCACCTCGATGGGAACGGCTGCGTCGAGGAGGGCTCGTCGCGACCGCCGCAGACGATGATCGATGCGATCACCGGGCTGCCGGGCCAGCCGGTCACCTTCGACCCGCTGACCAATGACATCCCGATCAACTGCGAGGCGATCTCGCTGAGGTTCTACGCGCCGACCACCGCGCTCGGCGGCGTGGTCGAGCGCGTCGGCACCACCGGCTCCGTCCTGCGGTACACAGCGCCCGCGGGTAGCGTCGGCGACGACGTGATCGCCTACGCGATCGAAGAGGCCTCGGGCGCCACGGCGACCGGCGAGATCCGTGTCCAGGTCAAGCCGGTGCGCGCCGCGACACCGGTCCAGGGTGATGTGGCCGCGCTCCTGGTCGACTACTACAACCTCAGCGCCGCACCGCCATCGGTCCTGCCCGACTTCACGCAGCTCACTCCGTACCGCACGTTCTTCTCGACCCAGGTCAACTACGTGTCGACCGGCGGCAACTTTGCCGACAGCCAGCGCGCCGACACCGTCGGTGCCGTGTGGACCGGCTGGATCAACGTGCCTGCGTCTGGCGAGTGGACCTTGTTCATCGAGAGCGATGACGGTTCGCGCCTGTGGATCGGCGATCAGATGCTGGCCGACAACGATGGGCTGCATGGCATGGTCGAGCGTTCGGGCACGATCGCGCTCGCGGCGGGCAAGCACCCGGTGCGGCTGGCCTTCTTCGAGAACGGCGGCGGTGCGGGCATGATCCTGCGTTGGCAGGGGCCGGGCGTGGCGAAGGCCGTGATCCCTGCATCGGCGCTCACTCGTGGCGGCACGGTGAACCGCAGCGACATCAACGTGGATGGCCGCGTGGATGGCGGCGACCTCGGGCTCCTGCTCGCTGCATGGGGCACGGCCAATGCCTCTGCCGACATCGACCAGAGCGGCACGGTGGATGGTGCCGACCTTGGCGTGCTGCTGAGTGCGTGGACTGGCTGATCCCTCGGCGGAGCACGCTCCGCCCGCCGCCGTGTGCGCACGGATTCAGCGGGTTGGCGCAAGCGCCATCGCGCACATGGCCATCACGCCCGTCGCGATCGCCTCGTCGTTGAAGTCGAAGTGCGGCGAGTGCAACGGGTGCACCGGCGCGCCCTCGCGGTACGTGCCGAGCACGATGTAGCACGCGGGCACGCGCTGGCCGTAGTAGCTGAAGTCCTCGGCGCCCATCACGGGCGCGGGCATGGTGCGGGTGTTCGCACTGCCGACTGCCCGCGTGAGCTGGCGGCCGGCGGCTTCCGTCAGCGCCTCGTCATTCACGGTGACCGGGTAGCCATCGCGGAACGCCACGGTGGCCGTGCAACCATGCGCAAGCGCGGTGTTCGTGGCCACCCGCTCGATGCGCTCCTTGACCTCGGTGCGGGTCGACTCCCTCAGCGTGCGCATGGTGCCCAGCAAGTCGACACGTTCGGGCATCACGTTGCCCGCCGTTCCGCCGTGGATCGAGCTGATGCCCACGACGGCGGCATCGAGCGGATCGAGCGTGCGCGACACGATCTGCTGCAGCGCGACGACGATGGCGCTCGCTGCCAGCACGGCATCGCGGCCAGTGTGCGGCATGGCCGCGTGGGAACCCGTGCCGTGCACGGCGATCTTGACTTCGTCGGCACTGGCCATGACAGGCCCGGCGCGCAGGGCGACCGCGCCGGTCTCGAGCCACGGCCAGCAGTGCAGACCCATGATGCGCTCGACCGGTGGGCCGAGCAGCGATCCATCGAGGGCGCCGCTCTCGATCATGTGGCGACCGCCGCCACCGCCTTCCTCGGCCGGCTGGAAGAGGAGCGTGATCGGATGGGGCAGCCGACCTTCGCGGCCGAGCGCAGCAAGCACGCGTGCCGCGCCCACGAGGATCGTGGTGTGGCCGTCATGGCCGCATGCATGCATGCGCCCGGGGATCGTGCTTGACCAAGCCGCGCCAGTCGCTTCGGTGATCGGCAGGGCATCCATGTCCGCGCGAAGGGCGGTGGCGCGTTCACCCTCGGCAGGGATGTGCGCCAGTACGCCGGTGCCGCGCGCGAGCCCACCGCGATGCTCGATGCCCGCGGCGACCAGTTCGCGCTGCACGACCTCGCTCGTCCGTCGCTCCTCGAAGGCGGTCTCGGGGTGAGCATGCAGGTCGCGGCGCAGCGCGACGAGCGAAGGCAGTTCCTGGGCGATCAGCGCGCGCAGCCGTTCGGTCGTGGGCATGGATCCAAGCCTAGCGGGGCGGCATGGTCCGGGGCATGTGCCCGGCCACGGCATCAGGCCATGAGCATCTTGATGGCGATGCCCAGCAGCGTGAGGCCGACGATTGACTTCAGCCAGCGCGCATCGAGGCGAGCGGCCAACATGCTGCACACGATCGCCAGCGGCAGGGCGCCAACGAGCAGGAGCCCCAGGAGGGACCAATTGGTGCGGCCCTGGACCGCGAACGAGCCACCAGCCACGAGGGCCACGGGAATCGCGAAGACCGTGTCGGTCGCCACCAGGCGGATCGGCGTCATGCGCAGGGGATAGAGCGCCCGCAAAAGCACTGCGCCGATCGCGCCGGCGCCGATCGAGGTTGCGGCGATGACGGAGCCGAGCAGCACCCCGGCGGCAACGGTGAGCGCAGCCTGAGGCTTCTTGAAGCGCTCGGGGTCGGCAAGCCGTTTGGCGGTGCTGAGCTTCTGCACCAAGTGGCCAAAGAGCATCGAGAGGCCCGACACGAGGATCAACGCGCCCATGGCGCGCACCACGAGGAGCTTCTGCTCCGGCTCGACCTTGATCGCCAGCACCGAGCCCACCACGATGCAGGCCGGGATGCTGCCGAGCCAGAGCCGGCGCACGACCTGCATGTCGACGTGCTGGCCGCGGAAGTGGATCGTGCCGGCGGCGATCTTGACGACCGAGGCGAAGAGCAGGTCAGTGGCGATCGCCACGACCGGGTCGATGCCAAAGCCGAGCACCAGGATCGGGGTCATGATCGCGCCGCCGCCGACGCCGGTGAGCCCCACGAAGGCACCCACGAGCGCACCGGCAGCAATGGCCAGCAGTGGATCAGGCACGCGGCGAGTGTAGGGGAACCCGCTCCCCGACTCACGCCTTCAGCGACTGCATGTCGATCACGAAGCGGTAGCGGACATCCTGGCGCAGCATGCGCTCGTAGGCCTCGTTGATCTGGTCCATGCGGATGAGCTCGATGTCGCAGGCCACGCCGTGCTGGCCGCACCAGTCGAGCATCTCCTGCGTCTCGCGGATGCCGCCGATGCACGAGCCCGCGAGGTTGCGGCGCGGGAGGATCAGGCTGAAGGCCGCGATCTGCTGCGGATTGGGCGGCACGCCGACCATGCAGAGCGTGGCGTCGAGCTTGAGCATGGCCATGTAGGCATCGAGCGAGTGGTCGGCCGAGACCGTATCGACGATCAGGTCGAAGGTCCCCGCGTGGCGCGCCATCGCGGCCTCGTCGGTCGAGAGCACGACTTCGTGCGCGCCCAGGCGCAGGCCATCGTCGATCTTGCTGCGCGAGGTCGTGAAGAGCACCGTGTGCGCCCCGAGCGCGCGCGCGAACTTGACGCCCATGTGGCCCAGCCCGCCCAGGCCGATGATGCCCACCTTCTTGCCCGGGCCCGCGCCCCAGTGGCGCAGCGGCGACCACGTGGTGATCCCCGCGCAGAGCAACGGCGCCGCCTTCGCAGGATCCAGCGTCGTCGGCACCTTGAGCGTGAAGGCCTCGTCGACCACGACCTTTTCGGAGTAGCCGCCGAAGGTCATGCCGCCCAGGTACTTGTCGTCGCCGTTGTAGGTGAAGGTGGCACCGCCCATGCAGTACTGCTCGAGCCCCTTTGCGCAGTGCGCGCAGGTGCGGCAGCTGTCGACGAGGCAGCCCACCGACGCCAAGTCGCCGACCTTGAACCGGGTGACGGCCGAGCCCACGCGCGCGACGCGGCCGAGGATCTCGTGACCGGGCACGACCGGGTACTGCGTGAAGCCCCACTCATTGCGCGCGAAGTGCAGGTCGCTGTGGCAGACGCCGCAGTAGAGGATGTCGATCTCGACATCGGTGGCTCGCGGTTCGCGGCGTTCGATCGCGTGCGGGGCCAGCGGCGTGGTGGCGGACTGTGCTGCGTAGGCGCGGGTGGTCATGCATGGATCCTTGTTGAGGTCGGGCAAGCGTAGCGGCGCCGTGTGTGGCCAGGATGTGTGGCCGGGATGTCTCCTGCGCAGCGAGCCTGGTCAGCTGCGCAGCGGGACGAGCCCAACGGCCTTGCGGCCATCGTTGAGCATGCCGAAGGCGTGCTTGTGGTGGCGCACGAGCCGGCTGAGCTGGCTCATCGTGATGCCCAGCACGCCAGCCGCGCCGGCCACGTCGTAGCGTCGTGCCACGATCACGTCGAGCGCTTCGGCGAGCAGCGCGGGATAGTCCTCGTGCTCGGGATTCACGCTCATCTTCTCGCCTTGCCGGCGGCGGCACCACAGTTCGCTGCACTGATGGCGGTCGCGGTTGGTGGGCGTGCGGCAATGCACGGCAAGCTTCAGGCGCACGCGCCAGATCGCCATGCCCTTGTTCTGGCCTTGGCTGCGGCGTTCGGTCGCCTGGGCCTCGATGCCGGTCGCCGTGTGCTGGACCCAGCAGGCCGTGTCGACGCGGTTGCGGTGCTGGCCGCCGGGGCCGCCCACGCGGCCGAACTCGACGGTGCACTGCTTGAGGAGCTCAGCCTCGTCCAGCGTTGCCGGGTGCGGTGCCTGCAGCATGGTCAGGCGGGGATCGACGTAGGGAATGCGGTAGCTCACGATGCCTTTCTTTGCGGTCCACGAGCACCGCGCGCGATGCGGCTCATGGGCTCGGCGACGAAGCCAAGATCGCCCAAGCCACTCGGTGCCGGCATGAGGGCTGCAAGCCCCGCGATCATCGCGGCATTGTCGATGCAGTGGGCCATCATCGGGACACGGCACTCCAGCCCATGGGTCGTGGCCCATCCATCGAGTGCTGCGCGAAGAGCCTGGTTGGCGCTGACGCCACCGCCCACGAGCAGCGTGCGTGGACGTTCGCCCGGCTGGGCGATCGCTGCATCGAGTCCCTCGATGATGCTGGCGACCGCCGCGTGCTGGAAGCTCGCCGCCAGGTCGCGTACCCGCTCGGGTGTGAGCGCCGGCACGGGCGGTGCCGGGCGACGCGCGGTGCCGGGCACGCCGCGCGCGGCATAGAGCAGAGCAGTCTTCAATCCGCTGAATGAAAATTGAACGCCTTCGCGGCGCAGGAAGGCACTCGGCAGCCGCACGGCGCGCGGATCGCCGCCTGCGGCCTCGCGCTCGATCTTGGGCCCACCCGGATAGCCCAAGCCGAGCATCGCCGCGGCCTTGTCGAAGGCCTCGCCGATCGCATCGTCGATGGTCCAGCCGATGAGGGTGGGCTCCGTCGGCCCATCCATGCGAAAGACGCTCGTGTGGCCGCCGCTGGCGACCAATCCCAGTGCCGGCCATGCGGGCATCGGCCGGTCGAGCAGGCACGCCGCCAGGTGCGCGACCACGTGGTCGACCGGAATGACAGGCTTGCCCAGCGACCACGCCACGCCCTTGGCCGCGCTCACGCCCACGAGCAGGCTCCCGATCAGGCCGGGGCAGTGGGCCACACCGACGCGGTCGAGGTCGGACCAGCGCACCCCGGCCTCGCCCAGCGCGCGCTCCAGGGTGGGCACGATGCAGGAAAGATGGGCGCGGCTGGCGATCTCGGGAACCACGCCGCCGTACGGTGCGTGCAGCGCCTCCTGGCTGGCGACCACGTTCGAGCGCACGTGCAGTGCGCCCGCGGTGCGTTCGACCACGCTGGCGGCGGTCTCGTCGCAACTGGTCTCGATGCCCAGGACAAGCATGCAGGCAGCGTACGGCATCGCCGCGCATCGCCCCTAGAATCGTCCCCGTGGAGCAAGGACTTCGTGACGAGATCGACATCCGCCGTGAGCGCGCCATCGTGGCGAGCGTGCTCGCTCGCGAGGATGAGCACGATCCGGATCCCTTGGCCGAGCTGCGCGCCTTGGCCGACACCGCGGGCGTGCGCGTCGTGGGCGAGGTGACGCAGCGGCGCTCCAAGCCCGACCCGCACAGTTACCTGGGCAAAGGCAAGGTCGAAGCGCTTGCCGCGATGGTGCAGGAACTCGGTGCCAAGGTGGTCCTGCTCGACAACGACCTGTCGCCAAGCCAGCTCCAGGCGCTCGAGGAGGCCGTGAAGTGCAAGGTGCTCGATCGCAGCGAGCTCGTCCTCGACATCTTCGCGGGGCGAGCGACCACGCGCGCCGCCCAGCTGCAGGTCGAGATCGCCCAGCTCGAGTACACGGCGCCGCGCCTGCGCGCGATGTGGTCGCACCTGGGCCAGGTCACCGGCGGGGCACCCATGGGCGTGGGCACGCGCGGTCCGGGCGAGAAGCAGATCGAGATCGACCGACGGCTCGTGCAGCGCAGGCTGTCGCAGCTCAAGCGCGAGCTCGCCGAGGTGCAGCTGCGACGCACGCGCGAGGTCGCCAGCCGTCGCGCCGACCACTTCACGGTGGGCATCGTCGGCTACACCAATGCGGGCAAGAGCAGCCTCTTCAACGCGCTCACCGCGGGCGGCGCATTCGCCAACGACCAGCTCTTCGCCACGCTGCACACGCGCGTGGAGTCGTGGCAACTCGGTGGGGGCGAGTCGTGCCTGCTCAGCGATACCGTGGGATTCATCCGTCGGCTGCCGCACCACCTGGTGGCCAGCTTCCGCAGCACGCTCGAGGATGCGATCGCTGCGCATGTGCTCCTGATCCTGCTCGACGCCGGCGATCCGCACGCCGAGCGCCAGCTCGGCACGGTCAACGAGGTGCTTGACGAGATCGGTGCTGGCGACCAGCCACGGATCGTGGTGCTGAACAAGCTCGACCGCGTGACCGACCAGTGCGCAGAATGGGATGCGCTCACCGATCGCGAACGCGCGCGACTGTCGGGGCCGGGCACGGCTGCCGCCGATGGTGATCTCGAGGGTGACGACGGTGAACCCGCTTCGCATGCCGGTACGAGCTGGGCCGAGTACGCCAAGGTGCACGGCGGCATCGCGGATCCGCGCGAGCGACTGGAGCGCCTGCGCCGGGCATGCCCGGGTGCGGTCGAAGTCAGTGCCCGGACGGGCCAAGGCCTCGATGCACTTGCCGATGCCGTGCGCACGCAGATGCTCGGACCGGTCGTGACCGTGCGCATCCAGGTCCCGCTCTCGGCCGGCAAGGCCGTGGACATGCTGGAAAAGCGAGGACACGCGCGCGATCGGGACTATGGCGACGACGGCACCGTGACGCTGACGGCCGATCTGGCGCGCCGTCACGTCGAGGTGCTTCTTGCGCAGGGCGTGAAGGCCGTGATCGACGGCGAGCCGGCGGCGATCGCGCTCAAGCGGCTCTGGCCCGCCGAGTCAGCCGGGCCCGCCGCGCGCATCCCGCTCCACGAGCGGCTGTTTGGCGCATAGATCGCGTACGAGCGCGGCGGCCTCATCGGTCGATGCGTCGCGCAGCCACGCCCGGCCGGCGCGTGGCCAGGGTGCCATCCATGCGGCCAACCTGCATGAGGGTTCGCGGCCTCGCGACCAGAGTCCATCGTCGGCGCGACCGAAGGCCACGCGCTCGCCGCGGCGGGGGAATCGATCCCAGCGCTCGATGGGCGTGCCCAGGAGCGCCCAGTCGATCGCGAGTTCCTGCTCAGGCATTGCAGCGATCGCCACGAGATTGCGCTCGCCGGGCATGAACTGGGCGCAGGCCTTGCGCACGAGCCGGTCGATGCGGTCGCGCTGGTGCCCTGGGCGCTGCACATCACCGGGCGCGATCGCCACGTGACCGCCCTCCCACGGGGAGAGCACGCTCATGCGGCCGAGCACATCGCCTGCGGCCGATCGCACGAGGAGTTCATCGCCGATCGAGGCGCGGCGCAGGAACTCCTGTGCGGATTCGACGTCGGGTGCCGAAGCCAGGAGCGGTGCAAGCGCCTCGACCGAGACGACCACGCCGCGCGGCACGCGCTCCACGCCGCGCAGTGCCGCCACGAGCTCTTCCTGCACGGCGCGCCGCCGCTCGATCGGTGCAGGGTCGTGGAGTGGATCCGGTGCCAGCGACTTCACGTGAACCCACAGCCGCGTGGGGCCGCGCGTGGCGACCAGGTCGCATGTCCGTCCGTCGTGCGTGGGCACATGCAGCTCGGTCGATGCTCCGGCGGCGAGCGCAGCGGCGATCGCCTGCGCCTCGGCGAGCGCGCTCCACCACCCGGTCGTGGATGGCCCGGCTCGCAGCATGGCGTGCATCGATTCGATGTGCCGCTGCGACGCGCGGCCACGCACCGGGCCTTGATCGCCGGACACCGTGCCGAGCCAGGCTTCGACCTGTTGGAGAAGGGCGTGGGGCGCTGGTGCGGTCACCGACTGAAGCCTATCGGCGCAGGCGCGCAGCACAGCGGGGGACAAACTTGCCCAAATCCCGGTCGTCGGGCGAAAGTCGCCTGCGGATGGGCCCGATGCATCCCGCGGAGGGAAGCACGATGGACCCAATGGAACTCATCCGCAGCGTGCCACGACTGGGCGAACTGCTCGTGGCGCAGGGCGTGATGACCGAGCGCGAAGTGGAGCGAGTGCTCTCTCGCCAGCAGCAGGATGGCCGGCCGTTCGGCGCTCTCGCGGAGGAGATCTGCGGCGTCGATCCGTCGCTCATCGAGGCAGCGTGGATCGACCAGTACCGGCAGATCCAGGCCACCTCGCGCCAGACGCTCGCGACTGCCGAGCCCGATGCGCTCGCGCTGGTCGATGCGCGGCAGGCGTGGCAATTCCGCCTGCTTCCCCTGGCCATCGATGACGATGCCCTGGTCGCCGCGACCACGACCCAGCACATGGCTCGTGCGGCGCGATTCGCCAGCGCGGTTCTGGGACGGACCGTCATCTTCACGGTCGTCGACAGCGAGGAACTCGCGGCAGCGCTCGAGCGCCACTATCCCATGATGGGGATGGACGCGCGGACCGTTCGCGGCGGCGTGCAACTGGACCCCCTTGGCGGTCGCCCAGAACCGAGCAGTCGGTGAGGCGACCCAACAATGACGCGCGGCGCCCAGTCAACCTGGGCGCCGCGTCGTTGATGCCACCTCGCGGACTTGAACCGCGGACACCCGCATTTTCAATGCGGTGCTCTACCAACTGAGCTAAGGTGGCGGACCGAATTGGCCCCGGACCGAGCGGCCGTTCACTGCACCGCGGCAATCAGGGGGAAGCGAAGGGTACGCGCTTCCTCGACGATGTCAAGCGAGTCGAGTGCGCGCGCAGGTGCCGCGGGACGAGCCGGTGCCAGCTCGCGCGAGTGCTGGACCTGCCCGAAGAGCAGGTCGGCCAGCCAGCGAGACAGCGGTCGTCGCGGGTCCCACGCGTGCAGGCCCCGCGCATGCTGACCGGGTTCGGCGCGATCGGTCGCCGCCTGCAGGTCGCACCAGAAGCGCTCGATCTGCAGCCCACCATCGCGCGAGGGCGACCAGGTGTTGAGGGCTTCGCGCAGCCGCCAGGTGTGCTGCAGGCGCAGTTCGCTCCAGGCCTGCGGTGCGTGCTGCACGCAGCCGATCACCAGCGCGAGATCGAGCACCGAAGCACGGATCGTGTCGGCCTCGAAGACGCTGAAGCCGGCCTTGGGCTGCAGCGCGCGCACGTGCGCGACACACGCATCGACGCTCACGCCCATCGATGCGGCGAAGCGGCCTGCATCACTGAAGAACGCGCGGCGCAGCGGGGTTTCCCAGCGCTTCATGCGTGCTGCGCGCGACGGCTTCGCGCACAGCGACGAACTGCGCGAACCGCGTGCGAACGCAGTCGAGGCATTCCCCGATGACGATGTCCTGGCAGTGGAGGTGCGCGATGAAGCGCGACGAGACGTCCTGGTCTGCATGATCTTTCTCCGCGATCCGTGCGAGTGCAGGGCAGGGCCCGGCGTGCGGAGTCTACTTCGCACGCGGCGCTCGTCAACTGAAACGCTTGCGTTTCAAGGGTGCGCGTGCGCGCCGCCGAGCCAGCGCGGCTGCAGGTCCCGCAGCGCGCCGAAGTCGCGTCGCCACGACTCGATCGTGTCGCGACGCGCCACGGCGACGAGTGCACCCGCGCGGCCGTCACCGAGCACGATCGCTTCACCCAAGGGATCGATCAGTGCCGAGCCGCCGTCGTACGCGAGGTTCGGATCGTGTCCCACCCGATTGCAGCACGCGACGAAGGCCTGGTTCTCGATCGCTCGCGCCCGGACGAGTGCAGCCCAGTGCGCGTGACGTCGCGCGGGCCAGTTTGCGCTGAGCGTGAAGAGCTCTGCGCCCGCAAGTGCGGCATGGCGCCACACTTCGGGAAAGCGAAGGTCGTAACAGATGAACGGCGCGACCTTCCAGCCAGCGATGTCGACCACGATCGGTCCTGGCCCGGCCGCATAATGCTCCGTTTCGGTGCCGTAGGAAAAGAGGAACGTCTTTCGGTAGGTCGCGCGGAGCGTGCCATCGGGTCCGATCACGCACGCGGCGTTGAAGACCCGCCCAGCCTCGCTCAGCGCAAGTCCTGCCTGCAACCAGACTTGATGGCGTGCAGCCAGTTCCTGTGCCCACGGCAGGCTTGATGGTGCTGCGGCACGAGCCGCCTGCATCGTGAAGCCGACGTCACACAGTTCGGGCAGGACTACGAGGGAACCCGGCTCGGCCGAATCGGCCACGAGCGAAGTGAATGCGCGCTGGTTGGCGGTCTTGTCCTCCCAAGCAAGGTCGTGCTGGAGCAGCACGATGCGGAGGTCGTTCGTGGGTGCTTGACCCATAATCGAGGAAGGGAGTCCGACGGGGCTTGAACCCGCGACACCCGGGATCACAACCCGGTGCTCTGCCAACTGAGCTACGGACTCCGAGAGGGGAGAAGTCTAGCGCGCGCCCGCCGCTGCTGCAACGGTCGCTGCAGGTGGGTTGGAGCCATCGACCCGGGTACCATTGCTCGCTTCCCGATTGCCGGGATGACCTACTCATGACCACCACCCTTCAGGCCCGTCCGTCCTTCGGCTCTGCCACGATCCACTCAAACCTGACCGCACCGAGCCTGGTGGAGCAGGCCCTGGCCCGCGGCGAGGGCATCCTCGCGGCCAACGGCGCGCTGACCTGTGACACCGGCGAGCGCCGCGGACGCAGCCCCAACGACAAGTTCCTCGAGGACACGGCGGGCATCCACGGCACGATCGACTGGGGCAAGGTCAACCAACCCGTCACGCCGGCCCAGTTCGACGCCCTGCACGCCAAGGTCATGGGCTACATGTCGGCCAAGAAGGACCTCTACCGATTCGACGGCTACGCCGGCGCCGATCCCTCGTACCGCCTGAAGGTCAGCGTCTTCACCGAGGAAGCCTGGCACAGCCTCTTCGCCAAGACGCTCTTCATCAATGCACCCGAGGCTGAACTCGCCGGGTTCACGCAGGACTGGACCATCATCAACGCGTGCAACCTGCGCATCGATGACCCCGCCGCCTACGGCCTGAAGACCCACCTTGGCATCGTGCAGAGCCTCGAGCGCCGCATGGTGCTCATCGTGGGCACCCGCTACGCGGGCGAGATCAAGAAGTCCATCTTCTATGCGATGAACTACGACCTGCCGGACATGGGCGTCTTCCCGATGCACTGCTCCTGCAACGTCGCGCGCAACGACCCCGCCAACGTGGCGCTCTTCTTCGGGCTCTCGGGCACCGGCAAGACCACGCTCTCGGCCGATCCGCACCGCGACCTCGTGGGCGACGACGAGCACGGCTGGAGCGACACCGGTGTCTTCAACATCGAAGGTGGCTGCTACGCCAAGTGCATCAAGCTCTCGAAGGAGGGCGAGCCCGAGATCTGGAACGCCATCCGCTTCGGCAGCGTGCTCGAGAACGTGGTGCTCGACCCGGCCACGCGCGTGCCCGACTACGACGATGCGTCGCTCACCGAGAACACGCGCGTCACGTACCCGCTCTCGTACATCGCCAACGCCAAGCTCCCGAGCGTGGCGGGACATCCTAAGAACGTGGTGTTCCTGACCGCCGATGCCTTCGGTGTGCTGCCCCCGGTCGCGAAGCTCACGCCCGAGCAGGCCCAGTACTACTTCCTGAATGGCTACACCTCCAAGCTCGCCGGCACCGAAGCTGGCGTCACGGAGCCGCAGCCGAACTTCAGCGCTTGCTTCGGCGGCCCGTTCATGCCGCGCCCGCCCATGGTCTACGCGCGGCTGCTCAGCGACCGCATCCGCAAGCACGGCTCGCACGTGTGGCTGCTCAATACCGGCTGGACCGGCGGGCCCTATGGCGTCGGCAGCCGTTTCAAGCTCTCGTACACGCGCGCGATGGTGACGGCCATCCTCGATGGATCGCTGGCCAAGGTCGCGTGCGTGAAGCACCCGGTCTTCGGCCTCGAGATGCCCACTGCGGTGCCGGGCGTGCCAGCCGAGGTGCTCGACCCGCGCAACACGTGGAAGGACAAGGCTGCGTACGACGCGAAGGCCAGGGAGCTCGCGCAGAAGTTCCGCGCGAACGACCAGAAGTTCGACATCGCGCCCGAGGTCCGCGCAGCCGGTCCGGTGGCCTGAAGCATGGCCGTCGCGACCGTCACCTTCGAGGATGTGAAGGCCGCGGCGGCGCGCATCGCCGGCGGCATCGAGCGCACTCCGTGCCGGCGCAGTTCCACGCTCAGCGACCACCTAGGCGCCGAGATCTTCTGCAAGCTCGACTACCGGCAGGCCACGGGCTCGTTCAAGGAGCGCGGTGCCCGCAACACGCTGCTGCAGCTCGATGCCAGCCAGCGCGGGCGCGGAGTGATTGCAGCAAGCGCCGGCAACCACGCACTCGCGCTCGCGTACCACGGCCGTGACCTGGGCATCCCCGTCACGGTCTGCATGCCGCGCTTCGCGCCGCTGATCAAGCAGGTGCGCTGCAAGGAGCTCGGTGCGCGCGTGATCGTCTACGGCGACAACATCGCCGAGGCGCGTGTGCGCGCTGACCAGCTCATGGGCATGGAGGGACTGGCCTACATCAATGGCTTCAACGATGCCTCGATCATCGCCGGCGCCGGAACGATGGCGCTCGAGGTGTTCGAGCAGGTCGAGCGGCTCGATGCGGTGATCGTGCCCATCGGCGGCGGCGGCCT
>CAIYOC010000004.1 GCA_903927725.1 uncultured bacterium
CCAAGGGCGAATGGACGATGAGCTTCCTCTACCGCCAGCGCGAGCAGGGGCCCACCGGCGAGGCAGGCCGCGTGAAGGTGCGCGACAACGATCAGGTCACCGTGCTCTCGATCGGCCTCATGGGTCCCTACGGCATCGGTCGCGTCAATGAAGGCCTGCCGATCCTTGAATCATGGCTGAAGGCGCACCCGGAGTGGGAGCGCGCTGGCGATGTCCGTGCCTTCAGTTACAACGGTCCACAGGTCCGCAACGCCAACAAGTGGAGCGAAGTCCAGTTGCCGGTGCGCAAGGTGGGGGCGGTTCCATCAACGCCCAAGGATGAAGCAGATTCGACCGCCGCGCCGATCAATGGCTCGTGATCGAGCCGTGAGGCGGTCCGCTCAGGCGGCTCGCGACTGCTGTCGCCACGCCCACGCCAGCACCGCTCCGGCGCCGACCATCGCCACCGAGATGAGCATCGGGCTCGTGAGCCCGGCGAATCGGTTCACGCCCGCATCAGGCTCGCGGAACTGCTCGGTCGCAAAGCGCAACGCGCCGTAGCCGATCAGGAACCATGCGGCCGTGATCCCTGGTGCTGGCTTGCGGAGCCAGACGATCCACACGATGAGCGCGAGGACGGGTCCATCCGTGAACGCCTGGAAGAAATTCGATGGCCAGTAGGCAGTCAGAAGCGGTTCGAGTGCAGCCTGCACCTTGACATCGCCCGCATAGGCAGCGCTGACCACGGCCTGCTGTAGATCATCGCTCGCATGCACGAGTGGTCGCAGTGGTTCGAGCTGCGCTGGATCAAAGCTCGACTCGAGCGCTTCGCGTGGGTACTTCACGCTCCACCATGGTGCTGTCGACTGCAGATCCTCCGGCAGCGGTCGTCCCCACAGCTCGCCATTGATCCAGTTCGCCATGCGCCCCATGCACAGGCCGGGCGGTGCGCTGATGCAGCAGAGATCAAGCAACGTACGGAACGATGCACCACTGCGCGCACTGAAGCGCCAACAGACGACCAGTAGCCCCGCCATGCCGCCATGGCTCGAGAGGCCACCCTTGTGGACTGCGAGGAGCTCCCAGAACGGGAACGACGGAGTGAATGTGGTGAAGAGCACACGGTCATAGATGAGCGCGTGCCCGAGCCGAGCACCGATCACCACACCGAGGACAACCTCCGTGATGAAGTCATCGACCTGCTTCGTGGTGAGCCCTGCGCGGCCCCGCTTGGCGACTGCGCGCATGATCATCCACGCGCTGAGCAAACCACCCGCATAGAGCAGCCCGTACCAGCGCAACCCAAAGGTCGGCGTGAACTGCACGATGAACGGATCGAGCGTGTGGAGGATGGCAGCGAGGGTCGGCATGCGGGCTGTTGGCAGTATCGCGCAGGATCAGGGTGTGTGCAGGGTTGGCCGCCCAACCTTGACGAATGGCGCTGTTCGAGCGTGGTCGGATGTTCAAGCCGCTGACCCCACCGAATTTTCCGCGGGTTCCGGAGATCGTGCCGGCATGATCGTTAGGATCGCCGCGACCGCCATGCCACCCATCCACGACAACCCCTTCGGGCCATGCACGCCAACCCTGCTGCGTGAGCCCATCGAGCGCCTGCGCACAGGCCACGACCTGAGCCAGGACCAGGCGCATACCGCCTTCACGCTGATCATGCAGGGAAGCTGCCCTGATGTCGAGATCGCCGAGCTCCTGCTCCTACTCGCGGCACGCACCCCATCGGTCGACGAGATCGTGGGCGCCGCCTTGGCCATGCGCGAAGTGTCGAGCACGGTGCAGAGCGGGCTTCCACCAGCGTCCATCCTCGATACCGCTGGCACCGGCGGCACGCCAAAGTCCTTCAACGCCAGCACCGGCGCTGCTCTGGTGACCGCAGCCTGCGGCGTGCACTCGGCCAAGCACGGCAATCGCAGCCGCACCGGTCGTGGCAGCGCTGAGGTGTTGCAGGCACTGGGTTTCAACCTGTCTTGTTCGCGCTTCGCGCAGGCCACCATGCTGCAACAGGTCAGGTTCTGCTTCTGCTTCGCGGTCGAGCATCACCCGGCTGCGCGACATGCCGTCGCCGCGCGGCGCGCACTGCCATTCCCCACACTTTTCAACCTCGTTGGTCCCCTCACGAACCCCGCTGGTGCGCGCCGGCAGATGATCGGGGTGTGGCATCCCATGTTCATGCGCCCCATGGCACACGCTCTTGAGCGGCTGGGCGTCGAGCATGCTGTAGTCCTGCACAGCCGCGATGGCCTTGATGAGATCTCGATCGGCGCACCCACCGATGTCGTCGAGGTGAGTCCTGATGGCATCCGGGAGTGGGTTGTGGATCCGGCTGCTCTTGGGATCGATCCGGTCGATCCACTCACGCTCGCACCCACGAGCGCAGAGCAGGCTGCCCAGGTCCTGTCGCAGCTCCTGCATGGCCAGCGCCTTGACGCATGCCACGAC
Source organism: uncultured bacterium (assembly GCA_903927725.1). GTDB lineage: Bacteria > Planctomycetota > Phycisphaerae > Phycisphaerales > SM1A02 > SYIB01. The sequence goes on from CAIYOC010000004.1 coordinate 2,434, forward strand.
ATGCTGGCACTCAATGCTGCCATGGCGCTTCGTGTGGGTGGTGCGGCGCGCGACCTGCGCGAGGGGCTCGACATGGCGCGGCGTGCCTTGAAGCAAGGAGGCGGCGCGCATGTCCTGGCTCAGGCGTGCGAGCTCTCGATGGGTTGATCACGCCGCCCCGCATGGGGTTCATCGAATCTCGCCATCCGTGGTGCTCCCCGCGGTGGCTGTCGCGTTGGCTGCGGGCACCATGGTGGCACTCGGCACCGACCACCATGCGTGGATGGCTGCCCCCTTGCTCGGTGCATGGGGTGTGGCGCTGCCAGCATGCACTGCGTTCCTCGTGCTTGGTGCTGCGGCGTGTGTCGCATCCGTGCCACTCACGCGCGGGATCCTGGTGCTCGTGCTGGCGGCGTGTGTGAGTCTTGGCCTCGTTCTGGGAACGCACGATGCACGGTCATGGCACCGCTGCATGCAATCACTTGGGGTGACCCACCCTGATGCACGAACCCTTGTTGCCCTGACCGGAACGGTCGTGACTGCACCCGAGCCTTCGCGATTGGCTGACCCGGTCATGGAACCCCTGGCATCGGATCGCCGTGCGGTGCGGTTCGCGCTCGGTTCGATC
>CAIYOC010000005.1 GCA_903927725.1 uncultured bacterium
ACTGGACCTGGGACGACTTCATCGCGGCGGCCCGCGCCATCGGCCAGCTCCCCGACGCGACCGGAAGCGAGTTCGTGACCTGGGCCGCCATGCTGCGCGCGTACCTCATGACCGAGGGCGTCGATGTGAAGGGCGAAGGCTTCGACGACATCACGATCGAGGACCCCCGCGCCGTCGCTGCGCTTGAGCGCCTTCGCGCGTGGCGCCACGACGAGGACAACACCCTCACCAGCGGCAAGAGCAAGATCGCCACGGGCTCGAGCGTCTTCCTCTCAGGCAAGGTCGGCATGGCGGGCCCGTTCGGGCGCTGGGTCGTGCCGAGCTACCGCAAGATCCCCGCCGCCAGCACACCCGGCGGCTTCCGCTGGGACTTCCGCCCGCTGCCGCGCGGCACGGCGGCCTCGAACATCGTCCTCACGGTCTCGTGGAGCATTGCCTCCCGCAGCAAGCACCCTGACCAAGCATGGAAGCTCGTCAAGTGGATGACCGATGACCGCAGCCAGCGCGACCTGGCCAAGCTCGGCCTCGCGATCCCCACGCGAAAGGCCGCCGCGATGGGACCGGAGTTCAGCGATCCATCGCAGGAACCCGCCAACGATGCGGGCTACCTGCTCGCCGCCGAGCGGGCCCAGGTCGTCGAGTGGCCGGTCAATCCGCAGTTCGAGTCACTCTTCGCCAGCACCATGGATGCTGCCCTCAAGACCGGCACGATCAGCGTGCGCGAGGCGATCGACACCTTCCTGCGCGACTGGCGCAGCGAGAGCCAGTCGCCGCTCGCCAAGGCCGACCTCGCGCCGATGCCGTGGCGCGGCCTGGCCATGGCAGGCATGGCGGCGCTAGCTACCGCAGCGGCGTGGTTCATCTGGTGGATGCGCTCATCGAAGGGTTCGCGCGCGCATCGCAGCGAAGAGCGCGCTGGTTGGCTGCTCGCCTCGCCTTGGGTCATCGGGTTCCTGGCCTTCATGGCGTTCCCGGTCGTGATGAGCCTGCTGCTCTCGCTCGCCCGGTGGAAGGGCGTGAGCACGCTGGAGGAAGCCGAGTTCGCCGGCCTTGCGAACTACGAGCGCCTGCTGACCGATGATGCACGCCTGAGGACCTCGCTGCGCGTCACGCTGTACTACGCGCTCATCGCCGTGCCGCTCGGCCAGGCGATCGCGCTCGGCGCCGCCATGCTCATGAACCTCAAGGTCCGCGGCATCGCGCTCTGGCGCGCGGCGTGGTACCTGCCGAGCGTGCTTGCAGGGGTCGGCGTGAGCGTGCTCTGGCGCTGGGTCTTCGATCCGGATGGCGGCCTCATGAACCGCATGCTCGGCGGCGTGGTCGCCGGGGCGGACCACATGCTCGGGTGGTTCGGCGCAGGCCCGACCGGACTTGTCCCGCCGGAATGGTTCGAGGCCGACGCCGCCGTGTGGGGCGCGCCTGCGTTCGCCATCATGAGCTTCTGGTTCATGGGCGGCACGATGATGGTCTACCTCGCTGGCCTGCAACAGGTCCCGATCGATCTGCACGAAGCTGCCTCGATCGATGGCGCAGGCCGCATGCGCCGCTTCGTCAGCGTGACGCTGCCAATGCTCAGCCCGGTGATCCTCTTCAACGTGATCATGGCGGTCATCGGCAGCTTCCAGGTCTTCACCCAGGCGTTCGTGATGACCGGCGGCGATCCGAACAACCTGACGCGCTTCTACGTGCTGTACCTGTACAACCAGGCGTTTGAGTTCTACGAGATGGGCTACGCCAGCGCGATGGCATGGCTCTTGCTGGCGATCGTGCTCGTGCTCACGGTCGTTCTCATGCGCACGAGCTCCCGCTTCGTCCACCACGAGGGGGCACCGCGATGAAGTCGCTCCGCCCCTGGTTCCAATCCGCCCTGCTTGCCGCCGGCTCGGTCGTCTTCCTGTTCCCGCTGTGGTGGATGGTCGTCGTGAGCCTTGAGACCCCCAAGCGCGCGGGCGCGGCGATGACCGGCCAGGACGGCGTCGCGCTCTGGCCTGCGGATCCGCAGTGGGGCAACTACGCCGAAGCACTTGCCGAGATGGGCAGCGAGCCGTGGGTCGGGTTCGTCAATGCACTGGCCAACTCGATCGTCGTGACCACCCTGGTCGTGATCGGCACCGTGCTCAGCAGCAGCCTCGTGGGCTTCGCGTTCGCGCGCCTGCGCTGGCGCGGCCGCGGCGCGCTCTTCACGCTCATGCTCGCGACGATGATGCTCCCCGGGCAGGTCACGCTGATCCCGCTCTTCCTGCTCTTCCGAGGGCTGGGCTGGATCGACACGATCCTGCCGCTGGCCGTGCCCGCCTTCTTCGGCAATGCCTTCTTCATCTTCATGTACCGGCAGTTCATCCTGCAGGTGCCCGAGAGCCTGGTCGAGGCCGCCAAGGTCGATGGCCACGGCTGGCTCGGGATCTGGTGGACGGTGATCCTGCCGCTGTGCCGCCCGGTCACGGCGATCTGCGCGGTCTTCACCTTCATCGGCACGTGGAACGACTTCATGGGTCCGCTCGTCTACCTGCACGCGGAGGAGCAATCCACGCTCGCGGTTGCGCTCAACAGCTTCCGCAACCAGTACGGCGGGCTCGACGACGTGCACCTGCTCATGGCGGCGAGCCTCGTCACCATGCTCCCCTGCATCCTTCTCTTCATCGCGGCCCAGCGGCAGTTCGTCGAAGGACTCGCCCGCGGCGCCGTCAAGGGCTGACACGAAAGGCAACCATGGCAGAGGTCATCCTGAAATCGGTCGGCAAGGTCTATCCCGGCGGCGTGCGCGCGGTGCAGGGCGTGGACCTGCATGTCCGTCACGGCGAGTTCATCGTGCTCGTCGGCCCGTCGGGCTGCGGCAAGAGCACCACGCTGCGCATGGTCGCCGGCCTCGAGGAGATCAGCGAGGGCACCATCGCCATCGGCGGGCGCGTGGTGAACGACATCGCACCGAGCGAGCGCGACATCGCCATGGTCTTCCAGAACTACGCCCTCTACCCGCACATGACGGTGGGCCGGAACATGGCGTTCGGTCTGGAGCGCCGCCGTCGACACGGCAGCCTGCTGCGTGCGCTGCTCAGTCCGGCTTATGCAGCCGAGCGCCGAACCGAGAGCACGCGGATCGAGGCCCGCGTCCACGAAGCAGCCGGCCTGCTGGGCCTGCGTCCCCTGCTGCAGCGCATGCCACGCGAGCTCTCCGGCGGCCAGCGCCAGCGCGTCGCCGTAGGGCGCGCGATCGTGCGCGATCCGGCGGTCTTCCTCTTCGATGAACCCCTGTCAAACCTCGATGCGAAGCTCCGTGGCGAGATGCGCACCGAGCTGCGCATCCTCCATCGGCGGCTCGGCGCGACCATGATGTACGTGACGCACGACCAGGAGGAAGCCATGGGGCTCGCCGACCGGATCGTGGTCATGAAGGATGGACTGGTGCAGCAGATCGGTTCGCCCTCCGAACTCTACGACCGGCCGGTGAATCGCTTCGTGGCAGGCTTCATCGGCACGCCGACGATGAACTTCGTCGAGGGCGACGTGGAGCGCGATGGCAGTGGGCTTGCTCTGCGCTGGGCCGGTGGGCGCATCACGCTGCCTGCAGGCACCTCGCTCACCACGGCGCGCGCCGCGATCGGGATCCGACCCGACACGCTCGCGCCTGTGGCCGATGGCCCCCTTCCGCGGCAACGTGCAGTCGATCGAGTTCCTCGGCGACCGCGCCGATGTGCTGGTCGAGTCGAGCGGTGTGCGGCTCAACGCGCGCGTGCCGACCGACTCGGCCCGCAGCATGCGCGAAGGCGAGTCGATCGCGCTGGGCATGCCCACCGTCGTCCACGTCTTCGACGGCGATGGCCAGCGAGCCAGTTAAGTCACGGTCGGACGACCCACATCGATCCGATTCGGCGGGCAACACCCACCAGCGAGCCGCTCAGTTGCCCCAAGCGCCCAGCAGCCTGCCCAGGTCAGCGCCATCCACCACGCCCGAACCGTCGATGTCGCCGGTGCCGCTGCCGCCCCAGTTTCCGAGGAGGATGCCAAGGTCTCCGCCATCGACGGTGCCCGAACCATCAAGATCCTCGGGATCGGTCGGCGGCGGCGGGTAGGTGCAGGTCCCCTGCGTGAAGATCGCGCAGGAATACGCGCCTAGGCTGATCAGGCCGCTCTGGCCCAGGCCGTCCCACGCCACGCCCGAGCCTTCAGTATCGAAGCACGGATGGTTGGCGTAGTCGCTGCCGTAGCCCGTCCAGTCACCGTTGAACACGCAGCGCCAGAGTCCACCGCGCGGCAGGCCGATGCGGTAGTTCGAGATCGGATTGGTGCTGAAGTTGAACACCACGACCACGTCGTCGCCCGAACCGCCGTTCTGCCAACGGTGCATGCCGAGCACCTTGTTGAAGTTGTTGACATGGAACACGTTGGTGTTCTGACCCGACAGCCCCTCGGTGCAGCCGTAGTCATTCGTGCGCAGCTTGATCAGGTCGGTGTAGTGGCGCAGCGTGCCGGCGTACGTCGTCGCCTTGCTCCAGTCCAGAGGATCACTGTCCTGGAACCAACCATCCTCAAGGAACTCCTGCCCCTGGAACAGCATCGGAATGCCCGGGCTGGTCATGACGATCGCGCCACCGAGCATCGAGCGCTTGCGGCTGAACCAGCTGCCCGGGTTGCTCGCCCAGATCTCGCTCGGAACGCGCTGCTTGCCGTTGGCGACCTCGTCGTGGCTCTCGGTGTAGATGATCCGCTGTTCGACCTGGCCGTTGTAGCCGTACAGGATCGCATCCTTGACGGCGAACATGTTCCGATCGGCATCATTGGGTGTGATCAGGTTGCCACGGATGTTGGGGAAGAAGCCGGGGTCCCACTGGCTGTCGAAACCCGCGCCACCCTCGCCGGTCGTCTTGCCGAGCCACGGGTTCAGGTCCATGTCCTCGGCGATCATGAACTTCCAGGGCTGCGTGGCATCGACCGAATCGTTGATCCACTGCAGGAGCGACCAGCCCTCCGGGATGTCCACGCCATTCTGGTCGGTGCGACGGATGTACTTCGTGCCGTCCATGCGGAGGCCGTCCATCCGGAACTCCTCCAACCACATCATGCAGTTGTCCTTGATGTACGTGCGGACCTCGCCGCGCGTGTAGTCGGGACGTGTGTTGCCCCAGGGCGTGTTCAGGCGGAAGTCGTTGAAGAAGTAGCTGCCTCCGCCGGTACCCGAGTACCAGTGGTCGAAGCGCCACAGGTCCATGTCGTTGGGGCCGAGGTGGTTGAAGACCACGTCGCCCATCACGGCGATGCCACGCGAGTGCGCCTCGTCGATGAAGGCCTTGAGGTCGTTCGGCGTGCCGTACGCGCTCTCCACGCTGTAGGGATATGAGGGGTTGTAGCCCCACGAGTAGTCGCCGGGGAACTCGTTGATCGGCATGAGCGCGATCGCGTTCACGCCCAGATCCTCGAGGTGCTGCAGCTTCTGGCGCACGTTGGCGAAGTTGCCCGGCACGCCAGCAGTCGGGGCGAAGAACGCACCGGGATGCATCTCGTACATCACGAGCTTGCGCCACTGCGGCATCGTGAATTGGTGCTGCCACGTGTACGAGGCAGGGTTGTAGATCACCGAATCGCCGACCGAGCTCGTCAGGTCACGCGCACGGGGGTCATTGCGCCACGCGGAACTAGTGCCGCGCTTGACGAAGAACTTGTAGCGTTGGCCCGCGGTCACGAACGGAACATCGCCGCTCCAGTAGCCGTTGAACTCGTTGCTGAGCGGGTACTGCGTCGAGTTCCAGCCGTTGAACGTGCCGCCAACCGCAACGCTGTCGGCGAAGGGCGCGAAGACGCGGAACGTGGTTCCGTATTGCCCGCCAGCCGAATACGGAATCGCACCAACCCCGGGACGCGTGGATGGGGGAAGCGCCATCACCGAAGAGGCACAGGCGAGCAGGGCAGCGACGGTCGTCAGGGAGCGAGCCATCATGGCTGCGAAGTCTAGGTTGAGGCCCGCGATGCGCCACTTCGCGAGCAAAAAAACACAAGGGTCCCCGCGAGGGGGACCCTTGGAGATTCCAGAACTTCAGGTCAACGACTCAGGGCTGGCACGGGCCCCAAGCGGCGAGCATCGCGCCGAGATCGCTGCCGCCCACCGAGCCATCGCCATCGAGGTCGGGGGACGAACCGCCCCAGCCAGCGAGCAGCGCGCCGAGGTCGGCACCGCCGACTTCACCATCGCCATCAAGGTCGGCCGGGCACTGGTTGCCGCCGCCGCCGCCGGCCGACACGGTCACGTACTGCAGCCCGGGGATAGCCTCGAAGTTGACCAAGCGCGGCTCGGCCAGGTTCGGGCAGCCGTTGCAGCCACCGGTGAACTGGTTCGAGAGGTAGTCGTGGCCGCCACCATTGACCATGGCCATGACCTTGATGTCGCCCGTGCCGGGGTAGCCGATGATGTTCAGGGGAAGCTTCACCTCGATGCCGGTGCTGCAGCCAGTGCCGCTACCGGTCGTGGTGGTGCCGTCGTACGCGGGCACGCCGCCCGTGTTGCTGTTGTTGGTGGAGAGCTCGACACCTTCCTGGCTCACAATCGGGAAGCCCGGCAACGCGCTGCCGATGTATCCGCCGGAGCCGCCGCCCGCCGAGAGCATCTGGGCGATGTTCGCGTAGCAGGTGATCGGTCCACCGCCGTTGGTCGTGGTGACGTAGAAGTCAGCCTCGAAGCCGGCATCGAAGGTGAGGCCCGGGTTCGTGGCATCGGTCCCCATGCGGTTGAGGCCGTTGAAGTCGACATCGGCGTTGTCGGCCCGCACCGTGTTCTGTCCGCCCGGAGCGCAGTCGATGAAGAGCTCGAACTTGTTGAAGTTCGACTCGAGGTTGCCGCCAATGAACAGGTACAGGAATCCACCCTGGACATCGAGCACGGCGTGCATGTTGTTGATCTCGCTGCCATTGCACTGGTCGACGAGGCCGTCGGTCGCGTTGCCGAATTGCGTCGCAGTGTCCTGCGCCCAGAGTTCGGCGCCGTACACGGCCGCGTCAAGGGTGCCATCAACAACGATCTGGGCGTGGGCCGAAGCCGCACAAGCAAGGACAGCAGCCGACAGGATGAAGGTCTTCACGGATCGATCTCCTCTGGAGTCTGGTTCAAGACGGATGGCCGACCCGGGGCCGGGAGGCACCCGAGTCACGGAATGACGGTCACCGAAAGATAGGCCCGAAGCCTCACTCCGCAAACGGAATCTGGGCCGATTGCGAGGGCGATGCCGCCGCAAGCGGCGCCACCGCAGGTGCGGTGTTGACAGGTGAGGCCGCCGTCCCCGGCGCTTGCGAGGATGCCACCGAGGGAGCCCCCGCGACCACCACCGAAGGCGGCGCGGATGGATTATGAGCCCCTGCTGCCAAGATCTGGCTTGCGGTGACCTTGCGACGCAGGCTCGCGACCACCGTGCGACCTGGCTCGATCGCGTCGGCGCGGTCGAGATAGCCGTTCGTGCGGTCGAGTTCGCCTCGGGCAAAGGCAGCGCCCGCGGCGAGCACGTAGCCGTCGGCTGCATCCGGCTGACGAGCCATGAGCCACGCCGCCGACCGTTCCACTCGCGCCCAGTCGCCACACGTCCAGGCCGCCTGCCCAAGCAGCACCATGTGCTCAGGCGTTGGTTCACGCATCGAGAGTTCAGCCGTGACGAGCTGATCGCGGGCCGCCGCAGCCGAACCGGTCATCATGAGGCATCGCGCGCGAAGGCGCTGCATGTCCTCGCGTTCGGCAAGTTCCGCAGCCGCCGGCTTGGCGAGCGCATCAAGGCACCCGCGCCAATCGCCCGCTCGGAACATGCGCCAGATCGACTCCTCGGCAAGTCCATCGCCTGACTGCACCGCGGCCTGCCGGGCGTGCTGCAGCGCCCGTGCCTCGTCACCTTGCAGCGCATGGAGCTCGGCGCGCAACGCGCTCAGCGCTGCCGACTGGCCGAAGAACTGGTCGGCCGTGCAGAGCCGTTCCTCGGCGCCAGACAGATCATCCATCGTCAGGCAGCACTCCACCCCTGCAGCCGCATACTGCAGGCGTGATGGCTCGAGCGACCACGCCGTGTCATAGCGGGCCAGCGCCGTGGCGTCATCGGAACGACGCTGCGCCTCGACGCCGAGGTAGTAGAAGCACTCGTGGCAGGTCGGGTCGATCGTGAGCGCGTACTCGAAGGTTCGCTGCGCACCCTCGTACTGGCGCATTTCCTGCTGGATGCGGCCGCGCAGCGCAAGGTAGGAGGCATCCTGCGGGAAGCGCCGGATCGACTGATCGATGGTGTCGAGGGCGAGCTTGTACTGACCGTTGATCAATGACTGCTGGGCCTGGTCGTAGGCGATCTGCGCACCAGCGCGGTCGAAGCGGTCGTTGGCGGCGCGCCGGTTCTCGATGCCGCGCGCGGTCGGGCCGTGGCAGCCTGCAGCGATGATCGCCGCCAGTCCGGCGGACCACAGCATGGATCGCGGTGAAGTGCCGGTCATCATGGCGTACCTCCGTTGGCAGGCGTCGTGGGTGCAGCAGGCGGTGCGAACTGCTGCGGCGATGGCTCCGCATGCAACTGCGGGATGGCCGTGTCCTGAAGGAGCAGGTCCATCTGTTCGCGCCATCCGCCCGGCACGGTGACGGCCGCGCCCTCGCGGATCCGCATCATGGCAGGCAGCACGCTGTCCTGGCGCAGCGCGCTCTCGGCGTGGTGCAGCGCCTTCGCGGCATCGCCGTTGCGCAGCGCTTCCTCGGCCTTGATCTGGTGGTTGAAGACCAGCTGTTCGCGGGTGAAGGGCAGCAAACCCTGGCGTGCGCCCACGCGCACCGATTCGGTGAACTGCAACGCAGCGCGGCCCTCGGCGGTCGACCGTTCATCGCCCATCAGCGTGGGCGTGACCAGGAAGAGGATCTCCGACTTCTTCACGATGTCGTCCTGGCCGGTCAGCGCATCGCCGAGCACAGGGATGTCCGACACGTACGGCGTCTGCCGGCGATTGCTGATGATCGTCTCGCGGAAGAGACCGCCGAGCACGACGGTCTGGCCGTCGCGCACACGGACGTTGGTCTTGACTTCCTGCTTGAATTCGTTGGGAACCTGGTACTCCTCGCCGTTGTAGGTCAGGTTCTGCAGCTTGTAGTCGCTCACGCTCGGCGAGAGCTCCAGGCGAATCATGCCGTCGTCGGTGATGAACGGACGGAACATGAGCTGAATGCCGACGTCGAGGAACTCGACCGTCTGCACGCTCACGTTGTCGTTCACGGTCGTGCTCAGGTACGCCACGCGCTCGCCGACGTTGACCCGTGCACGCTGGCGATTCAGGCAGGTCACGCTGGGGCGGGCCAGGACGTTCGAGTCGCTGACCTGGTCCAGGATCTGCAGGAACGCCGAGACATGGTTGCCCAGGATCCCGACCTGGAAATTCGGGCTGGTGCTCGGAGGCGCCTGGAAGTTGCGCACGGTGCCTGACTGCGACTGGTCGGGATAGTCGGCGCCCTCGAAATTGTCCGGTCCGCCGATCAGGCTGTCGACGATCGACTCAGGACCATCGAGCACGCTGGCGAAGTCAACGCTGCCCGCCGCAGCGATGTCGAGACCGTAGGCGCTGGCATCGTCGATGGCGGTCTCGACCACCATGCACTCGACCCGCACCTGCTTCGGTGCCACGTCGAGCTTCTCGATGAGCTGCGCGATCCGGTCCACGTTCTCGACGAAGTCGAAGACGAGCAGCTTGGCCTCGAGGGCGAAGTCATCAGCACCGATGTCATCGAAGTCGGGCTGCATGCCACGCGGCACCGTGCCACGGACGGTCATGGTGCCCTTCTCGCTCATGAGCGGCTTCGCGAAGGCCTCGGCATCCTGGGCGCCGAGGAATTCCAGCGAAAACACGCGGCTCACCATCTGGCGGCGCGCAGCATCGAGCTCGGCCAGTTCCTTCTTCGTATAGACGAGGATGAAGTCGCCTTCCTGTCGGCTCGCGAACCCGCGCACTTCGAGCACGGCCTGAAGTGCAGCATCGAAGGGAACATCGAAGAGATTGACCGTGACCTTGCCCTTCACTCCCTCGCTCGCCACGATGTTGCGCTGCGTCTTGATGCTGAAGAGCTCGAGCAGCGTCACGATGTCCATGCCCTGCGCCTGCAGGGTCACGGTGCCGTGGGGCGTGATCTCGATCGTCGGTGGGGGCGCGGATTCGGCGGGCTCGGCTGCAGGAGCTTCGAGCGCCGGCGACTCCTGTGTCGGTGCAGGTCCTGGAGCCGCGGCAGCACCCGCTTCAGCGGTTGCGGGAGCCGTCGTGGCGTTCGGGGCAGCAGGCGCGGCGGGCGGAGCGGCACCTTGAGCAGGCGCAGGTCCAGTTGAACTTGGCGCAGCGGCGGGCGGCGCTGCCTGCGGCGAACCCGCGGCGGGCGCCTGCGCGTGCACGGCGCCGTGCACCGCACCGAGCGCGATGGCCAGCGTGACGATCGAGGGCGCGCCGAGCGAACGGCTCGCGATGAAGCGCGGCGAAGTTGTCCTGCGCGTTCCGTGCATCGGCTCTTCCCTGCCCGCGTCCTGCGGGCGGTGCCGGGACTCCGGCACCTCGGCTGCATCGGCATTCGCGCGACGTACGGTGAGAATTGGTGTGTTCAAGGGCCGGCGTACCAGCGCTCCGTCACGCCTCCTGTGGTCGGAGCGATTTCCAGTTCCAACCTGTCCGACGCCCCTGGAATGGACAGCTCGATGATGGGTGCCGTGGCGTCGGGAGCGACGGCCAAAGCCCCATAATGATTGAAGTTCAGCGCGCTGGATGCCGCTCCGGCGACAGCCAGGCGCACGTTCATGGCCTCTTCGAAGCCGCCCGGGCCAAAGGTCACGACGGTGTCCTGATCACCTCGTACCAGCGTGTACCCCTGCGTGCCGATCGTGAGCACTGCCGGCTCGGTCGGATTCGCCAGACTCCATGCCTGCGCTGCCATGACGTCGGCCACCAGGCGCTCGCGCGCCGCGATCAGGCGACCGTGCGCCGAATCGAGCATCGCCGGGATCGCCACCGCCGCAAGACTGCTGACGATCACGAGCACGATGGACAGTTCGACCAGGCTGAAGGCTCGGCGGATTCGGTGGCGCATGGCTGGCTCCATTCAGAAGTCGACGCGGATGCGGGTGGGAATCGACTGCGACCCGCCGCGCGGCGGCGGCGCACCCTCGGTGAGGCCCGTGATGTCATCGAGCGCATGGTCGTAGAAGAAGCTGGCCGAGTTGCGCATGATCACGTGATTGGCGCAGATGCGGCCGTAGATCTCGGTGGTGCCGCGCAGCCACACCGGGTTGGTCGGCATGAAGATCGAGCCGATCACCGAGCAGTTGTTGAAGTCCCAGAGGAAGATCGAGCTGAGGAACGCCGGGTCGGGATAGATACGCACGCGCCAGGGCTCCATGTACTGGGGCTCGGCGGGCGCGTGGTCGCTGCAGGCGTTGGCCTGCCACTGGCCCATCCAGGCCTTCTTGTGCGGGTCGCCCTGCTTGAGTGATGCATTCGATTCACTTGCGCAGGTCCAGTCCTTGCCGACCCACGAGTTGGCCATGGCCATGTCGTACGCCACGAAAAGCAGCAGCTGCGAGTTCTCCTTGAGCTCGATCGTGCTGTTGGAGCAGGTGAAGCTGCGAGCATCGAGGTCGAACCACATGCGCGCCTTCATCACGATCTTCACGTTGCCGTTGATGATGAGCTTGCTGTTCTCCAGCTTGAGCTTGTCGTCCACGCGGTAGACGCCGCTGTTGAGCGTGACCGTGCTGCCGTTCACGATGTTCAGGTCACCCCCGCCGATGGGGATCCCGAAGAACTCGTTGCACTTGATGCGGGTCGGGTTGAGCGTGACGGTCGTCGCGCTGTAGCTCTTGTTGCCGGTGATCGTGGTCCCGCCAGCGAAGGTCGGCTCAGCCGGCGGCTGGATCGGCCGCGCGCTCTGGCCCTGGGGCATGCGCACCAGATCGACCTCGTCCGCGCTGCCGCCCGACACCGTCACGCTCTCCGCTCCGTACGGATGGTGCAGGTACGCGCCGATGTCGTACTCGTAGGAGTTCGGGAGCGCTTCCCAGTTGGCAGCGACCAGCGGGTTGCCGCCAAGGAACCGGAAGAGCAGGTCCGACGTGCCGTACTCCAGGTGCGCCACGCCGGCGCGGGCAGCGCGCTTGACCGCCGCCGATTGACTGGCGATCGCCATTGCCATCGATGCCTGCGTGCCAGGCACATCCACGGGCGCGCCCTCGAAGTACGCGCCCGTGCCGAGCTCCACGCCCTCGAGCCCGAACCATCCCCGCTCGGCCTGCGTGCCGATGTTGATGGGCAGTTCCTGCTCGCTCGATGGCGCGCGCTCCCAGCGACCGATGAAGTTGTCGCCCTCCATCGTCATGAGCTTGTTCGCGAAGATCGCGTACTGGCCCTTCACCAGGCTCTGCAGCGAGAGCTGCGCCGTCATGCCGTAGCTCGTGCCGCCGATCGTGACGGTGATGCCGGCCTCGAATTCGGTGGTCGCAGCGCCCGGCGCCGCGCCGGTCGCGACATCGGAGATCGTGACGTTGAGCACCGCGCCGTTGCTCATCGTGTAGTTCTGCAGCAGCACGCCATCGCTCAGCGACGCGCGCCACTGCGCAGCCAGCGTGGCATCGGGCTCCTGGAAGATCCGTGCGAGCATCTCGCGCGAGAGCGCCAGTCCCTCGGCTGCGGCGAGCCGGCTCTGGGCGGCTTGCGCCATGTTGGAGCCGATCTCGACGGAGCCCGAGCGGGTTTTCACGAACGCCGTGCCTGCGGTAGCCGCCACGCCCAGCGCGAAGAGTGCCATCACCAGGGCCGCGCCACGGCGACGCGAAGGCTTGGAGCGCTTCATCATGAGCCACCTCCACAGATTGGATGGATGTCGGGGAACGGCAGGTGTTCATCAAGCCGAACGTCAAGGCGCAACTCTTCTTCGCCGGTCGACTCGCCGGCATCGTCGAGCCGCTCGCGCATGAAGGCGAACTCGATGCCCAGGGCACGGTTGGTGCAGATGCTCGCCGAGCCGTAGGTGAACCGTGGCGCAGCCGCCACGACGCCGTCCCGGGCCATCGGCGCGAGTCCCTCGGCGATCGGGAAGATGGTCAGCTGCCCGGCAGCACGCAACTCCTCGAAGACGCTGTTCCAGTAGTCCGCGTCCACGGAGAAGTAGCGGTCACCCTGCCCCGACGGGATGGTCGCGGCATTGACCACCGCTTCCTTGAGCGACCAAGTGCCGTCGGACTCCTGTTCGAACAGCAGCCAGTGGAGCTCGTCCGCGGTCAGGTTGACGAGGTCGAACGCTGACTCGGCGCCCGCACCGGAATCCTCGAGCATTTCCGACGGCAGCCAGAGCAGCGTGCGCTGCTGACCCTGCTCGAGCAGCATGCGGCTCTCGAGCATCAGCCGCGACACGTGCGCCTGCACGGCCGCCGTGCGGACGATGGCCGCCGCGCGGACATCTTGCAAGCGAAGGGCTCGGTGGAACGTGCCGAGGAAGCCGGCCACGGCGCCGGCGACCATCGTCACCGTGATGGTGGCCACCATCAGTTCAAGCAGCGTGAAGGCGCGGCGGCGCATCATGGCGCTGCCCCCTGCGTCTCTTCCCAGGTCTCGGGGCGGAATCGCCGCAGCACGGCGAGCTCCCGTTCGTCGCCATCTTCATCAAGGTCGTAGACCGTGATCGTGATCTGCCAGCCGGTGAGGACCAGTCCGGCGAAGCCGGGGATCGCCTGCGGCTCGGCAGCCACCGTGGTGCGGCGGCCCATCTCCGACATCAGGCCGGGCATGGCCGTGCCATCTGAAGCAAGCAGTGCGCCAGGCGCCTCGTGGCCGGCGAGGTTCGGGACCGTTCCGTAGTCGCTGGTCAGGGCCTGGGTCATGCGGCTCTCCGCACACGCCGCTGCAAGCGTGATGCGCAGCGCATCTTCCTGCGCGGCGATCCCCGAACCGATGGCCGTCGATGCGGCTGCGGCTGCCATGGCCACGATGACCAAGGCAACCAGGCATTCCACCAGCGTGAAGGCGCCGCGCGCAGTGCTCATGGAGGATGTGGTCGGGCGGAACGCCATGGTGCTTCATGGAAAGGATCCAATCTGGCCGAACCGGCGCAAGGACGCCGCAGCACGGCGATGAGCAAAAAAATCTGATCCATCGCTTGAGTCGCCCCTCCCTGCATCCGACGTTCATCCCGGCGGCAGTTGGCAACGCAGGGACCGTCCCTGGCAGCCAGCCGCGAACGAACGGTTCCCAGCCTTTAGGAGGGCTTCCCCATGACGACTCAATACGCAACCACCAACGGCAACAACGGCACCTGGACCAACGGCAAGCGCGGCGGTAAGCGCGCCTTCACCCTGATCGAGATCCTGATTGTGGTCGTGATCCTGGGTGTGCTCGCGGCCCTGGTCGTGCCGAGCGTGACCAGTGCCTTGGATGACGCGAAGACCGAGGCTGCCGAGGCCCGCGGCTCGCAGATCCTGACCATGGTCACCCGCTTCAACCAGTTCCAGCCCGGCGGTGCATCGATCTCCCTGCCTTCATCGGCCGGTGCGATCACCACCACCGAGCTCGACAAGCTGGTCACCGCCGGCTACTGCGAGGGCGATGACATCACCAACCAGCTGACCAACGACTCGACGTGGTTCTACGACCCCACCACCAAGACGATCGCTCCGGAGTGATCCTGTCGGCTGGAACCTGAAGACGTGGCGCGCCGTGCACGGGCAACCGTGCGCGGCGCGCAGTACGAAGGGACCGAGTGAAACTGGAGGGCACACCATGTTCAAGGCACTTGCACCACGCACCGACATCGCCATCGACTTCGGCACGGACCGCACCAGGCTGGTGCAGCTGAGCCAGGACGGGCTCGACGCATCGATCGATGCGGCCGCGGAGTTCGATGCATCGCCCTTCTCGGTCTCCGGCACGGAGATCACGATCGAGCCCGGCTTCGTGCAGGCCTTGCGCCGGGCGCTCAAGTCCGGGGGCTTCACCGGCCGCCGATGCGCCCTGACGATTCCATGCTCATCGCTGCTGGTGGATACGGCCGAACTGCCGTCGCTGGCCAAGGACGAACTCCTGCAAGGCG
Source organism: uncultured bacterium (assembly GCA_903927725.1). Classification (GTDB taxonomy): domain Bacteria; phylum Planctomycetota; class Phycisphaerae; order Phycisphaerales; family SM1A02; genus SYIB01. The sequence continues at coordinate 15,050 of CAIYOC010000005.1, forward strand.
CGATCTGGGAGGCGGTCGACCGCTTCGGCCTCGATCGCGAGGCGCTCCACCTGGGCACCCTGCCGCTGGGCGGAGGAAGCCGTTCCGGTGGTGCCACCGAACACCTGCTCGTGGGCATTCGACGTCAAGTCGCGATGGCCCTGACCGATTGCGTCGCCCGCGTCGGACTCGAGCCGAGCCGCATCGAAGCCGCGCCGCTGGCCGCACTGCGCACCGCCTGGCGCGGCATGAAGATGGCCACGGCCGGCGGCTGCTTCGCCGTGCTCCATCTCGAAGACGGCAAGGCCGGACTCAGCATCATGTCGGGTTCTGGCATCGCCTTCCACCGGGCCTTCGACTGGAAGCCAGCGTCGAGCGGCGACTCCCAGGCCGAGTGGATCCCCGTCGAGGGCGAGGACCCAGGCACAGCGCGGGTCTTCCGCTGGTACGGCCTCGCCGAGGAGACGCTGCAGTGCTTCCGGCACATCGATCGCAAGCTCGGTGGCGCGTGGCCGTCGCAGCTCGTCCTCACGGGCCCCGCGGCCACTGACCCCGCGCTGACCACGGCACTCTCGAGCGTGTGCAGTGTGCACGCCCTTGCCGTGGGGCTCGCGCCTGGCGTGCTGCAGGGCGTGCTCGATCCGATGGCTGCACCGTGCACGTGGAGCGCCGCACTCGGCAGCGCCCTGAACGGACAGGCCAGTGGCAGCGGACGGAGGGCCGCATGAACGAGTTCCATGTCAATCTCCTGCCGCCCGAGGCGCTGCGCCACGCAGGCATCCGCCTGCGCCGACGAATCGTCGCGCTGGCCGCAACAGCATTCGCCGTCACGCTCGGCGGCCTGGCCGCGCACAGCTTCAACGAGAACCGCTCCGCGGCGATCCGGGTGGCGGTGGCACAGGACCTTCGCGAGAGCGCCCAGAGCATCGATGACGTGCATGCCATGCTCATGGCCGAGCGCGAGCACCTCAAGCGCCTGGTGGCGTGCCAGCAGACCGTGTCCCTGCCGGCCCAGGCGAGCGACGTGATCGCCACCATCAGCCATCTCCTGCCGGAGGGGGTCTCGCTGCACGCGATGAAGATCAGCATCAGCGAATCCAAGGCCACGGCCGTACGTGGGCAGGCTCAACCTGCACCGGCTGGCCAGGCGAGCCAGCCCAAGCCCGTGACGCTCGATGTGGCGCTCGCCGGCCACAGCATGACCCTCGGTGCAGTCTCGGAACTCGAGCAGCGCCTGGGCGCACGCGCGCCATTCGTCAGCGTGCGACGCAACGAAGTCAAGCAGGCCGGCTCGGGCGAGCAGGCCTTCAGCCTCACCGTGCGCGTCGATCCGTGGGCGCAGCCGGGCGGCGCCGAACGCATCGTCTCAAGGAGCATGCCATGACCAGTTGGCCCGCCATCAGCCGCGAGACCGCCATGGCCGCGGGGACCACGCTCGTCGGAACGATCGTCGTGCTCGGCATGTTCGTGGTCCCCAACTACGCCCGCGCCTCGGATCTGCAGCGCCAACGCACCAAGCTCGAGCAGAGCACGGAGCAGTACCTGGCCAAGCGAGCCGACCTCGAGCGCCTTCAGGCCGAAGTGACCACGCTGCGTCGCGATGTCGAGCAGGAGTGGCGCCTCGTGCCCAACTCCCCGGCCGAGAGCCGGCTCGGTGATGCGGTCAGCCGCAGCGTCGATGGCAAGAGCGTGCTGGAGAACTCGGTCAAGCTCGGCGATCCGATGGACTTCGCCCCTGCCGGTTCCAAGCCCGGCGACTTCCAGCGCCGCAGCGTGCGCGTGGACATGGTCGGTGACTTTGCCGCTGTCTTCGACGTCATCAACTCGATCGACGACAGCCGTGCGTGGAACAGGATCTCGAGCATCGATCTGCGCCGCACCGACGGCAGCTCGATCGCGGCCCAGATCGACCTGGAGGAGTACTTCCTGGCGCCGCCGCCAGCGCAGGCCCCCAACGGAGGCACGCCATGAGCGCCATCTCGAGCACCTGGAACGATCTCTGCAGCAAGCTCGGCGTGAACCCGAAGCAGTTCGCGCTGCTTGGGGGTGTCGCGATCGCCGCCGTCGGCCTCCTGATGTTCAAGGTCGCTGGCCCGGCGAAGCCCGCCAAGGCAGCAGCAGCCAAGCCTGGCCCAGTGGCCGCGGCTCCCGCCCCGGCACGACCCAAGGCCATTGAGTTCGTGCTGGAGGAGCATCCGTCCGGTAATCCATTCGCTCCGCTGGCCTTTTCGGCGCCCGAAGCAGTTCGACAGGCCCAGTCCGGGGAAGCCCCAGCACCGGCTCCCGCTGCAGCAACGCCATCATTCGACCTGACCGCCACCCTATCGGGTGAGTTTGCGGTCATCAACGGCCGAACGGTCCGCCGAGGAGACGTGCTGACCGAGGCATCCACCGGGATTTCTTGGGTCGTGCGAGAGATCGGGCTTCGTCATGCCGAACTTGAATCCGATGGTCGTCTGGTGAGGATCGCCCTCGACGGGTGATCGCCAGGCTCCTCGGATTCGGGAGGCACGATGGTTCGCAACAACCCAACCCCTCGCCCTGCAGCCTCGAACCTCGACGCAGCGCCCACGTCGCTCGGACAGGTCCTGATCGATTGGGGCGACCTGACTCCGGCCCAGCTGCGAGAGGCACTCGCCATCCAATCATCGAGCACCTGCCGGCTGATGCTGGGCGAAGTCGTCGTGCAGCAAGGCTGGATCACCAATGAGCGCTTGCTGCAGGCTGTTGCCGCCGCACGCGGCCTCACCTTCATCGAGGATCTTGCGACAGCCTGCGATCCGGGAGCGCGTGCACTCGTGCCGCCAGAGCTGCGTGAACGTCACACCGTGATTCCGGTCCGCCTCGATGGCGGCGAACTCATCGTCGCGACGGCCGAGCCCGAGGACTTCTTCGTGCTCGAGGACCTCACCAAGGCCAGCGGCTTCCGGGTGCGATTCGTCGTCGCGACGGCCGACTCGATTCGAGCCGTGCTGTCCGGCGGCGGCATCGACGAACCCGCACCGTCGCGCGCCAACGAGCAAGCCGAGGAGATCTTCGCCGAGGTCGACGAGGCCCAGTTCACGGTGGCCGAGAACGAAGCCGCCGATCTTGCCGCAGAGGACACCACGGGCACCAGCGGACCGGTGGTGAAGCTCGTGAACTTCATCATCGCCGGCGCCGTGGCCGATGGAGCGAGCGACATCCACATCGAGCCCGACGACGGTTCGCTGCGCATCCGCTACCGCATCGACGGCGTGCTCTCGGTCAAGACCAACGTGCCGTGGCGCATGCACGCCGCGATCTCGAGCCGTGTCAAGATCATGGCGCGACTCGACATCAGCGAGCGACGCGTGCCCCAGGACGGCGAGATCGCGATCAAGGTCAACGGCAAGCCCATCGACCTCCGCGTCAGCACGCTGCCCGGCAAGTTCGGCGAGAAGATCGTCATGCGCGTGATCGACACGAGCTACGCCAAGCTCGGCCTGGAGAAGCTCGGTTTCCGTCCGGCGATGCTGGAACGCTTCCGCGCGGTGATCGACGAGCCCCACGGCGTCGTGCTCGTCACCGGTCCCACCGGCAGCGGCAAGAGCACCACGCTGTACTCCGTGCTGCAGCAGTTCGACACCACCGAGCTGAACCTGAGCACCGTCGAGGATCCCGTCGAGAGCAACCTCGCCGGCGTGCACCAGGCACAAGTGAACGTCAAGGCGGGACTGACCTTCGCAGGCGCCCTGCGAGCCCTGCTCCGCCAGGACCCCGACATCATCATGGTCGGCGAGATCCGCGACGGCGAGACGGCACAGATCGCCGTGCAGGCTGCGCTCACCGGCCACATGGTCTTCAGCACGCTTCACACGAACGATGCCGCCAGCGCCGTGACCCGGTTGCAGAACCTCGGTGTCGAGCCGTTCCTGGTCGCGGCCGCATTGCGTGGCGTGCTGGCCCAGCGTCTCGTGCGCCGCATCTGCAAGCACTGCAAGACGGAGTACGAACCGGATGCGGCTGAACGCGCCGCGATGGGCGAGTTCGGCGCCCATGCCGAGCGGCTCTGGAAGGGTGCGGGATGCCGCGCCTGCCACGAGCGCGGCCTCAGCGGCCGGCTCGGCCTGTACGAGCTGCTCGCCCCGGATGCCGACGTCCTCGAAGCGATCTCAGCCCGGACCGAACCTGCCGCCCTCAAGCGGCTCCTGCGCGACAAGGGCTTCGAGACCCTGTGGGTCGACGGCATGCGCAAGGTGATCGACGGACTCACGACCACTGAGGAGGTGCACGGTGCCTGCCGCCATTGATGCCAGCCTGATCGGTTCAGTCGATGCCGCTGCACCCCGCAAGTTCGCCTACCGCGCCAGGCGCGGCAGCGGCGAGCTCGTGCGCGGCGTGCTCGAGGCTCCGTCCCACGAAGTCGCCGTCCGCCAGCTCCGGCGCGATGGCCTGGTGGTGCTGAGCATCGAGCTGGGCGACCTCGCCGCGGCGGTCGGCCAGAAGGGCGCCATCTCGCGCAACCGCCTGAGCGCACGCTTCAGCAATGACGACGTGATCGCGCTGTGCCAGCAGCTCTCGGTCATGATGAAGACCGGCGTGCCGCTCGCCGAGGCTCTCGAGACCTTCAGCGAGCAGGCAGCGCGACCCGAGGTGGCGACGGTCGTTCGAGCGATCAAGGACGACGTCTGCGAGGGCGAGGAATTCAGCGCTGCCCTCGCGAAGTGGCCGAGGATCTTCCCGTCGATCCTCGTGAGCCTGATGCAGGCAGCCGAGGCCAGCGGCACCATGGACGAGATGCTCTCGCGCGTCGCCAAGGATCTGCTCAAGGCACGCAAGACGGCCAAGCAGGTCAAGGGCGCGATGGTCTACCCGGGCATCATGCTCGCCGTCGCGATCATCGCCGTCACCGTGATCATGGTCTTCGTGCTTCCGACGTTCGCACCGCTGTTCAAGGCGCAGGGCGACCGGCTTCCCCTGCTCACCAAGTGGTTGCTCGCCGCAAGCGGGTTCCTCAAGGGCTGGTGGCACCTCTACCTGCCGGCGCTGGGCGCGCTGTGCTTCGCCGCCACGGTCGTTGCCCGAACGGCTCGCGGCCGCCTGGCCATCGACTGGGCCAAGCTCAACCTGCCCATCATCTCGCCGATGTTCCGCCAGCTCTACGTGGCGCGCATGACCAACACCATGGGCACATTGCTCGCCGCCGGGGTGCCGCTGCTGGAGGTCATCCGCATCACCAAGGCCGTTACCGCCAACACCTACTGGGACCGCATGTGGGATGACCTCCGCGAGCGCGTGAATCACGGGCAGGAGATGAGCCCCACGCTGCTGCAGGCCGTGTTCATCCCCCGCAACATCAGCGCGATGTTCAACGCCGGGGAACGCGCGGGGCGCCTGCCCGAGGTCCTCGAGCGCATCGCCGCCTTCGCAGAAGAGGAACTCGACGCGGCGATCAAGACGGTGACCGGCATGATCGAGCCGCTCATGATCATCTTCATGGGCGTCGTCGTCGGCGGCATCGCGGCGAGCATCCTGCTGCCGATCTTCCGGATGAGCTCGTCGGTTCAGTGAGCCCCGCGGCGGGAGCCGATGCTGCCGCGCAACTCAACGACCAAGCGTGCGCGAGGCAAGGCCTCGCACATCGACCACGCCGAACACGTCGAGCGCTGCCAGGAGCAGCGCAACCGCCAACAGCGCGATCACTGCGCCCATCAGGCGCGACGAGTGCGGCGTCCGCGCGGATGGGGACCGCGTGCCAGCGCTGGCAACGCCTGCTCCGCCTCGTGATCCCGATCGTCCGGCGGCCGGTCGCTGTCCCGCTGCATCGGGGCGCTGCGTGGCCAGGGTGGCAGGCTTCTGTGCGAGCACCGCGCGCAGCGCCGTCGCCAGCGCGCCGGCATCGGCATGGCGTGCACCTGGATCCTTGGCCAGGCACTGCGCCACGGCATCGGCCAGCGCGTCGGGAGCATCCGGCAGGGCTTCCCGCAGGTCGGGCACCTTGCCCTGCGAAACGGTCTGGATCGCCTCGGCCACCGGCACGCCCCTCACGTCGTACGGATACGTCTCCGAGAGCAATTCGAAGAGGATCATGCCGAGCGCATACACATCGGTGCGCGCATCGATCCGGTCGCGCTGGCCCAGGCACTGCTCGGGACTCATGTACTGCAGGGTGCCAACGAGCTGGCCGGTCTCGGTCCGCACGCCGAAGCGGGAGGAGTCCTCCTGCGCGGCACGGGCAATCCCGAAATCGATCACCTTCACCTGCGCGCGCGCATCGACGAGGATGTTGCCCGGCTTCAGGTCGCGATGCACGATGCCCTGCGCGTGCGCATGCGAGATGGCATCGCACACGCGCACGAAAAGCTCAAGCCGCCCGCGCATCGGCAGCGATTGCCGCGCCGCCCAATCGGTCAGGTCGAGCCCATCATCGATGAACTCCATCGCGAACCAGGGGAACGTCGACTGGCCATCATCATGAAGACCGCTGGCATGCAGCCTCGCAATGCCCGGATGGTCGAGCTTGGCCAGGATCGCCGATTCCTGCTGGAACCTGCGCATGGCGATGTCGGTCACGCCACCGCGTGAGAGCACCTTCACGGCGGCCCGCGACGGCTGGCCTTCCCGGGTACCCACGTACACGCGACCCATCCCGCCGGAACCGATCAGACGTTCGATGCGGAAGCCCCCAAGCTCAAGGCCCAGCATCGGATCAACGACCATCGGCCGTCGTGGCGTCGATGCGGCGGCAGACTCGGCACTGGTCGGCTGGTGCGCGAGAATCCGCTTGGCTTCCTCCCGAACCAGCGCATCGTCGGTGCGCTCGCAGAGCCACTCATGCACATGCTGCACGCCGTCGGCCTGCGCCTGTCGAGCCAATTCGCGTGCGGTCGATCGCTGCTGAGGCGTCATGCTGCCTCCTGGTGCACGGGGCCGTCGACCGGAAGATCGACCGTGACGGTTGTTCCTTGCCCCACGGCGCTCTTCACATCGATCCGCCCCCCGAGCATGAGCACGATCCGCCGCGTGATGCTCATGCCGAGCCCGGTGCTGGCGAAGCGCATGCTCTCCTCGCGACGCACGGGCTGGAACGGCTCGAACAGCCGATCAAGCTGGCTGCGGTCCATGCCGCGACCGGTGTCAATCACCTCAATGCGGTAGTCATCCGGCCCCGGCCTCGATGCCTTCACGGTGATCATGCCGCCCACGGTGTACTTGGCTGAATTCGAAAGCAGATTCAACAGGACTTGCCGCAACCTGACCGGGTCGGACGTGACCGCACCGAAGCCGGGCTCGACCTCGGCGTGGACCTTGGACCGGTTCTGCATGACCATGGGCACCGCAATCGAAATCGACTCCTCGATCACCGCCGGCAACTCGACCGGCTGGAGCGAGAGCTCGAGCTTGCCCGACTCGGCCTTGCTGTAATCAAGCACATTGTTGATCAGGGCGAGCAATCCACGCCCGGCGACCACGATGCGCCGGGCATCCTCCACGACTTGGTCGCCCCGCGGGTCCTCGGCGATCATCTCCGCGTAGCCGATGACCGCATTGAGCGGCGTGCGCAACTCATGGCTGAGGTCGGCCAGGAAGAGCCCCTTCGCGGCACTGTGATGTTCCGCCTGCCGGCGCGCAGCATCCAATTCACCCACCACCCCCTGCAGCCGGCTGAGCGTGACGTACAGGTCGCGGGACTTGTTCTCCAGCAGCATCTCGGCCTGTTCCCGCGCCGTGCGTTCACGCGTCAGCATGCGGCGAAGCAGCTCGATGTCCTGGCTGCCCCCCTCGCCGCTCACGTGCGCCTCAGTTCGAAGATCGCCTCACGCGATCCATCCCCGCCGAGATCTCGGCGCACGAGCGTGTACCGCCCGCCCCAGTGAACGATCGCACCGCGCAGCAATCCCTCCGCCAGCGCCGCGAACGGGCGCTGCGATCGGTACTCGAGCACGAAGGCATCGCCCTCCCATCGCGTGACGAAAGAAGGCAGCTCGGCATCCGGATAGAGCTTGCGCACCTCGACGTGCACCACACCATCAAGGCTCTCGAGGAACGGGAAGAGGTCTGCATGGCCGGCCACCGCGAACGGGTAGCGCTGCGACAGCACGCCGAACAGGTGCTCGCCGAAGACCTGGAGCAGTGCGTCGGGGGGCAGGCCGGTCTTCGCAGACAGCGCCATCAAGAGGGCAACGGCCTCTTCATGCGGGTAGGTACCCACCGCGGTGTAGGCGCCGCCCGAGGGCACCTTGCTCTCCGTGAGGAGGGCATCCCAGGTGGCTTCGCCGAAGCGTGCGGTCACCAGTTCGCCGAATTCCCGAAAGACAATGCCCTTCATGGTGCGATACACGATACGGGCAGCCCGACGGGCGCGCCCAAGGGAACCTCCATGAAGATCGTCCTCGTGCTGCTCACGCTCGCCACCGCGCTGCTCGCCGGCCAGATCGTCATGGCCGAACGGCTCTCCGACCCCTCCGTGCTGGCCGCCGTCAAGTGGTCGGCCTTCGGACTGCTTGCCGTCGGCGCCATCGCCATGGCCCGGGATGGCGCCGCCGTCTGGTGCGGGCTCCTCTCGGCCGTGGCCGTCGTGATCAATCCGCTCTGGCCGATGGCGATACCAGCCGAGTACGCCAACCACGTCCTTGCCGCTTCGGCCGCCATCACCGGCGCGACCGTCATCCGCAAGTGGCAGTGAGGCCATCCCCTGCGCGGGCCAGCACCGCGGGCGCTCCCGCACTTTGCCCAGGCTCGGTTCAGGGAATCGTGAAGATGAGTGCCCCACCGGGCTCGATGCCCTCGGATTCACTCTTCATGCGACCGACCGCGACCTGCCTTTCCCGCACGGCCACCCCAACGCCGAACCGGCGGTTGGGGATGGTCACGGTTGGACGCAGCGCGTAACGCTCGGACCAACCGCCAGCGCTCGGCACGAAGACCGTCACCGCACCCAGCCGGTCACCGGGTGCCTTCGCCGTGGTGTCGCCGACCGCGATGAAGCCGTCGCCAACGTCGAATGACGTCCCGAATCCGCTTCCGCTGGAGGCATTGGCCTTGAGTTCGCCCGATGGCGCCCATTGCCCGGCATCTTCGTAGGTGAAGATCCGTGCAGCCGTGGTCGGGATGTCGGTGGCACGCACGACCAGCACATTGCCTCGCAGTGCGAGTCGATTGCCGAAGCCGCCCCACGCGCAATCCGCAGGCGGCGTGATCGATTGCCGCAGCGCCCACACCCCGTCGGCACCGCGACGGTAGAGGTGCACCGCGCACTCGCCCGATTCCTGCACCGGCTGCTTCGGGCTCGGCTGCCAGGCCTTCGGGCTGGCGATCGCGAGCTGGTCGCCCGACGCCGCGATGGCACCGCCGAACCAGATGGCCTTGAGCGACGGATCGGGCGAGAGCGAGCCTGCGCCCGACCACGAGCCATCCTTGAGCGTGAAGAGGTACACACGCGGGGCATCAACGATCGATCGCCCCTGCTCCCCACGGAACCTGGTGTCGACGGCGCTGACCGCCAGGAATCCATCGCCCATCGCCATGGCGCTGCCGAACGCGGGCTCCGCACGCGTGGCAGGCGGCATCAACCGCTGGACCTGCTTCCATCCCGACGCGGCCTGGTCGCGCTTCCACACCACGACCTGTCCTGCTCGCCCTTGCACCTCGGCGCTCGTGAAGAGCCACTCATCGTTGCCCACCACCGACTGAAGCACCGTTTCCGAAACCGACGTGTCGCTGATGCCTGCCAGTTCGAGTGTGCCGACCCACGTTCCGTCGGCCTCGGCGAACGTGGCGATCTGGCCGTTGAAGCCACCGGTGCGCACGCGCTCAGGGCCGGTCACGATGAGCCGACTGCCCGCCCACGCGGTCACAGATCCGAAGGTCGGCGAGACCGTGGGCTGCGAAGCATCGAGCACCGCGCTCTCACCGAGATCGATCAGAGGCGCCGCGGCGGCCGGCTGCGGCACGACCTGCGTCGCGGGTCGATCGACGGCCTCCTGGGCGGCGGCCTGCGCGAGGCCGGATGACGCTGTCGGCAGGCACGCCATCGACAGGCCGGTCAGGCTCAGGGCTGCAACGCGCGAGAACACGGACGAACGCAGCGAATCGTGGGTCATGCCCGTACTGTACGGCACGTCATGATCATCGTTGCCCTGCTCGGTCACGCACTCCTCGTCGAACCGCCCTACCACGAGCCGACGGTGCCGCTCGACCCGCGCATCAAGGGCGAGCGCATCACGAGCCTCGCGCCGCCTGCGATCGCAGCGACCCGTCCAGTGGTGGCGCCGATCCACCGGATCACCACGTCGGCGACCGAAAGTGGCCTGCCGATGGAGCTCGATGCGCGCGCCCGCGCGGCGCTTCGGCGCGGCTTGGCGTGGCTGAGCGCGTCGCAGGATCCCGCAGGCGGATGGATGGTCGCCAAGGCGGCGGCGGGGACCGATCAACCCAAGCCCAGCCAAGCTGCCGCCACCGCCGTGAGCGGCCTGGCCCTGAAGGCCTTCGCGCAAGCGGGCGGCGCCATGGACGACCCCACCATCGCACGAGCTCTTGGGTTCATCAAGAGCCAGGCCTTCCCCGCGGGAAGCTTCGTTCCGGATCCTGCGGGAAGCCTCGGCAACTATGTCGCGGCCTCGATCGCCATGGGACTGGCGGCGCTCGACCGCCCCGACGAACTGCCGATGCTCGAACAGACGGTCGAGTGGCTGCGCCAGAACCAGTGGGACCACACCGAGGGGCTCGCCTCGACGAAGGACTGGTACGGCGGTGCTGGCTACGGCAACTGGGGGAGTCCTGATCTTTCCAATACACAACTATTTCTTGATGCATTGCATGATGCCGGCGTGAGCCAGGACGATCCGGCGGTCCAGCGTGCGCTGGCCTTCGTCACTCGCACGCAGAACCTCAAGGCCACCAATCCATCATCGTGGGCCCAGGCCGGCGGCGATGACGGCGGCTTCGTCTACACCCCTGCCAACGGCGGCGAGAGCTTCGCGAGCGAGGATGCCGGCGAAGGCCGCTACGGTGAGAAACTGCCCACCGGCACGCCGCGCACGCTGCGCAGCTACGGCAGCATGACCTATGCGGGCCTCAAGAGCCTGCTCTACGCGGGTCTTTCGCAGGATGATCCGCGCGTGAAGGCCGCTCGCGGCTGGATCGCACTGCACTGGGGCTTCGAATCAAACCCCGGCCTTGGCGCCCAAGGCCTCTACTACTACAGGCATGCCATGGCCCGCGCGCTCGCGGTGAACGGCGAATCCACGATCACCGATGCCCAGGGCAAGGCCCACGACTGGCGCATCGAACTCATCGAGAGCCTGGTCGCTGCGCAACGGCCCGATGGTTCATGGGTCAACGCCACCGCACGCTGGCAGGAAGACAAGCCGGAACTCGTGACGAGCTACGCGCTGCTCGCTCTCGAGGAGGCCCTCAAGCCCACGGCAGCGCCCGCGATCACGCCCGCTCAGCCGGCACGGTGAGGAACCACGCCCACGCCATGGCGGCGCTCGCCAGGAGCAGCGCGCCAGTGGCCTGGTGCGCCGTCGTGAACACGACTTCGAGAGCGGGAATCGCCGCGCTGTCACGCTTGAGCACCCAGATGAGGGCAAGGAAACCGAGCACGACCTGAAGCGTCACGAGGCCATGCAATGCTGCGCCCGTGCGTCGCAAACCCTTCGATCCGGCGCACGGCAACTTCGCCACCGCATCGGCCGCCACGCTCGAGGCAGCACCTGCACGCATGGCCTTGATGCCGGCCCAGATGCAGGCTGCAAGCGCCACGACCGACCACGAGAGGTGGGCGTGCATCGCCCACTTGGGCTGCGCCGGAGCGCCGCCGTCCGGACTGGGAATCTGAAGGTGTCGGTAGAGCGCACCAAGAGCCAGCTGCATCAGCAGGATCACGATGAGCGCCACCGCAGGATTCGATGCTGCGCGCACCACCGCAGCACGGCGGTCACGCCATGCAGGGCACGAAACCACCGCGAGCACGCAGAGTCCGGCGAAGACCGCCTGCCCGAAGACGCCGTGCATGACCGCGAAGGTGATGCTCGGCGCCAGGTCTTCGCTCGCCTGCGAGAGCGTGATGGCCCCGGTCACCCGCATGCCACCCATGAGGCCCTGCAGCGTGACCGCGGCCAGGAGGGCCGTGGCTCCCCAACGAATTGACGCCGGTGAACGGTTGGCCCACGCGAGCGCAGCCAGGACCAGCGTGGTCAGGCCGACCAGGGTTCCGAAGAGCCGATGCACGTGTTCGTAGTACACGCCACCCTTCATCTCGCTGATTGGGTAGAGCAGCATGTTGTGCCCAAAGGTGTTGGGCCAGTCCGGCACGGCAAGGCCTTCCTCCAGTCCGGTCACCAGGCCGCCCGTGATCAGGAGGAGGAACACCGTGATCGCTGCGACGGTCGCGAACAGGTTGACCGGATCGCCCCCGTGCTGGGCACGCAGCATGCCACCCATGCGCGCAGCAATCCATCCGCCGAACACGCTCAGTGCGATGCTCGCGGCGTAGAGCCCGCCGATCCAGAGCAGGCCCTCGCGCCAGACATCGCCGGCATCACGCGAGAAGAGGCTGCCCACGACCAGCAGGTTGACCGTTGCCGAGACTGCACCGACCTTCCACGGAGTGGCGACGCCACGTCGGGCCGCGAGCCAGCCCATCAACGCCGGTGCCGACAGCGTGAGCGCGAAGAGCGCTTCACCGGCGAGGAGCCCCGGACGCATCATGGCGACGTAGCCGAGCGTCCACATGCCGACGGTCGCGGCGAAGCCGAGCGCAAGATCCCCGCCCCGCAGTGCACCTCCGCCGAGTGCACGCAGCACAGGCACCGCGATGGCCAGAAGGACCACCAGTGCGGCGAGCGCACCGGCGTACATCGCCAGAAATCCCGGGAGCGAGACCGATGGAGCGGCTTGGGCAACGAGTGAAGGCAGCATGGAGGCATATGCTAGGAGCGCGCATGGACGAAGGCCGCTCAGAGAACCCCACCCGACGCAGCACGCTGCGCACGCTCGCCGACCTGACGAAGTTCCGGCTCAATGCCCTCGTGGTGCTGACGACGGCTGCCGGATTCGTGGTGGCGGGAGCCATGCCGGGGGCCAATCGTTCGTGGGCCGTGCTGGGCTGGTGCGTCCTGGGCACCGCCTGTGCCGCTGCCAGCGCGGCGATCCTGAACCAGGTCCTCGAGGCCGGCCCCGACGCGCGCATGCAGCGCACCGCCGGGAGGCCGCTCCCCACCGGCCGGGTGCGCCGCGTGAGCGCGTGGGTCCTGGCATTGGTCCTTGGGTACGCGGGCTTCGCGGTGCTCGCGAGCTTCGTGAACCTGCTGGCTGCAGGCCTCGCGATCGGCAACATCGTTCTGTACGTGGCCATTTACACCCCGCTCAAGCGCCACACCACGCTCAACACGATCGTTGGCGCCGTCACCGGTGCCCTGCCACCCATGATCGGCTGGGCCGCCGCAACCGGCGAACTCACCGCCGGCGCATGGGTGATCGGCGCCGTGCTGTTCCTCTGGCAGATGCCGCACTTCCTGGCACTCGCCTGGATGCTCCGCGACGACTACGAGCGCGGTGGTTTCGCGATGCTGCCGTCGCGCGATCCGGATGGATCGCTCACGGCCGCCACGAGCCTGGCCACGAGCCTCCTGCTGGTTCCGGTCGCGTTGCTGGGCGTGCACGTCGGGGCCGCGGGTTTCGCGTTCGCGCTCGTCGCGCTGCTTGCAGGATCGGCGCTGGCCCTTCTTTCGCTGCGCTTCCTGCAGGAGCGCAGCCATGCCCGGGCGCGCACGCTCTTCCTCGCGAGCCTTGCCTACCTGCCCATCGTGCTTGGCGCGATGTGCATCGATCGCGGTGCAGTCTCCGTCGAGGCCTCGCTTCGCGGGGGCGCAGCCAACGTGCCGCTCGAATCCATCAAGGAGCCGCCGATCGATGCCTGACGCACCCGCCCCGACCCGCGCCGGCCTGGGGCTGGCCGTACCCATCGCGCTCGCCGCCATCGGCACGATGGCCGTGCTCGGCTTCGCACTTGCCGGACTTCTCTCGGGCGAACGCCCGCTCGGCGATGGTCGCGATCCCGCGAGCTATGGCTTCGATCTCACCGGCCTTTCCGGAACACACGGCATCGTCAGCGGCAGCGGCAATCCTCGTGACTTCCTGCAGCCGCTGACCGTCACGTCGACCATGGCGGGCGCCTCGATGGCCGAATGGAACGCCACGCAGCGCGCCAAGTACGTCGTGAGCAACGATCGAGTCGTGGGACTCGCGCTGGGCGACGAATCACGCGCGTGGCCGCTGAGCGTGCTCAACGTGCACGAGGTCATCCACGACACGCTCGGCGGCGTCCCAATCGCAGTGACCTACAGCCCGCTCTGCGACTCGGCGGTCGTCTTCGATCGGCGCGTCGCGGGCCGGACGATCGAGTTCGGCATCAGTGGGCTGGTGCTCGACTGCAACCTCTTGCTCTATGACCAGGGCGGACCGGGACACGTGCCATCGCTGTGGTCACAGCTTGGCCTGCGGGCCGTGAGCGGCCCGCTCGCCGGGACCGCCCTGCAGCCGATCGCCGGCGTGCGCATCCAGCCATGGAAGGATTGGCTTGCAGCGCACCCGGGAACCACCGTGCCCACACCGGACGACGCCATGCGCAAGCGCATCAAGGCCACGAGCTACGAGCGATACTGGCTTGCCGGAAAGCCCATGTTCGCCGTCTCGCGGCCTGCACCCGGGGGCAACGGCCTTCCCGCGACGATGGAGCGCATCGTGGCCACGATGCAGACCGACGGCTCATGGATCGTCACGCCGCCATCGGCCGCGCCGCCCGGCGGCGTGCAGGTGCCCTGCCTGTGGTTCGCCTGGCACGCCTTCCATGGCGAGCGCTCATCGGTGCAGGGCTTCGATGCCGCGTCCGCCCGCTGAAGCCCGGCCTCAGTCGAACGAGCCGATCCACAGCGTGGCGTAGAGCGCGATCCAGATCGCGCCCAGCGTGTGCCAGTACATCGTGCACTTGGTCAGGCCCAGCACGGCCTCCCGGTGGTCGTGCGAACGGACCACACGCATGATCACCACGTACATCGCGGCCAGACCACCGAGCACGTGCAGGGCATGCAGCGCGGTGAGTACGTAGAAGGTCCACGCGTAGAGACTGTCCTGCAAGGGCAGCGCGCGCCACATCTGGCTCCAGCCCAAGCCTTGTACGGCGACGAACGCCCATCCCAGCGCGAACGTCGCCCAGGCCGAGGTGATCGCGCGGTCGTCCTGGTTGGCGCGCGAGGCGGCCAGCGAGCGCTGCATGGTCCAGCTCGACGCGGCCAGCAGCACGGTGCTCAGGATGAGTTCCCCGGGCAGTCCGGGCGATCCATCCGGGCGCCAGCCCGACTCGTCGCCAGTCCCGAGTCGCACCACGAGGTAGGCGAGCATGGTGGCCACGAACACCATGGCGATGACCAGCAGGAAGAGCCACATGCCCAGAAGACCCGCGCTCGCACGCGCCTGCGTCGAGGTGAACGGCTCACGGGCTGGGTCGCTGATGGGCATCGAGGTTCAGGGTAGGCATCAATGACGAGGCGGACCACATTGGGTCCGCCTCGAGGATTCTCACAGGATGTGACCGACCGTCACGGGAGGTCGGGGCTCTTCTGCGCCGCGATCGGCGCGTTCGGCGCATCCTTGTCCAGGACCGCCTGCACGTCGGCCGGGTTGCCCACATACTGCGATTCGCGGTACTGGCTCGTGTCCATGAGGCAGAACGCCATCATGAGCACCACGAACAGGATGCCGCTCAGGAAGATGAGCTGGTTGAACGGCCGGTCCCAGCGCAGGTGCATGAAGAACAGCGACACGAGCGTGGCCTTGAGGCCGGCGATCGCCAGAGCGACGAGCAGGTTGGCCTCGCCCAGGTCGACGTAGCGGATCGCGACCGTGATCACGGTCAGGACGATCAGGGCGCCGCCGGTGGCGAAGAGGATCCATGGGGCGACGAGGTGACCGACGAGCGGTTGCCCGTCGTGGCCTGCGTGGCCCGAGCTGGTGTGTGCGTGTCCCATGGTTCAGTCGATCAGGTAGAAGAGCGGGAAGAGGAAGATCCACACGAGGTCGACGATGTGCCAGTACAGGCCCACGAGGTCGACCGGGGTGTAGTACTTGGGACCGAACTCGCCGCGGCCGGCGCGCACGATCAGCC
>CAIYOC010000006.1 GCA_903927725.1 uncultured bacterium
CCAGAGCGAGCCATCCGGATGGAAGGCCATGGCCACCGGTGCCACGACCATGGGTTCGCAGGCGACGAGCTCGACACGGAAGCCCTCGGCCACGCGCATGGTGGCCAACGCCTGCTCGGGCGAGAGTGCAGGACTGTCGACGGCGAGCCATTCGGCAGGCAGTGGCGGCTGCGGCTCGCCGCGCTGATCGCCCTGCTGGGCGAACGCGATCGATGCCACCATCAACGCAACCGTCAGGGTCGGGATCGATGCGCGCCGAACGTGCATCCTGCGAGTGTAGATCGCACCCGTGCGGCGGTCGATCGATCGAAGGCGGACGCTGCGATCGCGCCGACGGACCGTCGCTCAGCGACCTGACTTCTCGCGCCGATGCCACTCGCGAGACCACTGGCGCCACATCGGCATGACGACCTCTTCCTGCATGGTGTGCATCCACTGCGTGCCGAAGCGCACATCCATCATGGCGAAGAACATGCGCTCCTGCGTGGTCTGGCCCGTGCCGATCCACCACGGCGGCAGCTTGCGGCGTTGATCGCCCCACCAGCCATTGCCGGCCTGGGCGACCTGCACGATCGATGCACTTGGGCACGCAACGGCCAGCAGGCCGCAGAGCACGAGATGGACTGGCTTCATGAGGCTTCCTCCAGGACCTGGGCGCGCTCGAGGATGCGCCAACCCGTGGGTCGGAACGATGGGAACCGGCTCATGGTGCCACACAGCACCTTGAGGTCACTTCGGTCAAGCAGCCATTCGGCCGATGGGTCATCGGCGTGTGCGGCATGCTCGATGCTGAAGCAGCGTTCGCGCAGGGACCAGTTGTCGGTCGCTTCAGCAATCTCGCTGATCATGTTGGTGAAGATCGCCAGCGCACGATGGAGTGCCGGGCCATCGAGCGAACGTGCCGCGATGTTGCATGCGCACACCGCCCACCAGCCATGGCTCTCGAGGAGATCGCCGCGTGGTGCCGGATCCTGCGCAAGCGCCCCGGCGATGCCAGCTTCGAGTTCAGCCATGGCATCGGACGGATCCCGCAGGCCCAAGCATGCCTCGCACTCGAGGATCGCACCGTGGCAGGTGCGCGCGACCGCCGCGTAGCTCGCATCGTCGAAGGCGCGGGCCAGCGATGAGTAGGCGGCATGCGCCGCACGCAGGTCGCCGAGTGCGCTCTCGGCGTGGAAGCCCGCCTGCGATGCATCGCGCTCGATCGAGCGGCGGGCGCTCTGGCCGCGCACAAGGAAGGCGAACGCTTGGGCCACGCGCTCGAACCGATCCGTGGGTGGATGGTCGGTGAAGTGATGCACGAGCTCGTGCGCGATGCTGCGGCTCTCAACGAGGTGCCAGAGCGCATAGTGCGCGCTCGCCAGGTTGACCCGCAGCATGAGCCGTGTGCGCGGCAGCACATCAGGCTGCACAAGGCCCTGCTGCACGGCCGAGAGGCTGCGCATGAACTGCCCCAGGCCGTCATGCGCGCCGCACTGGCGATTGAGGGCGATCGCCCGCTCGTTGCCGGATGCAGCCGCACCGAGCATGAGCGATGCCAGCTCGAGCATGTCGTGGTAGCGACCATCCCGGTGCGCCTGCCGCGATTGGGCATCGAGTTCATGGAACGGCGTGCGTGCACCGGGCAGACGAGCACCGTTGCCGGGCCGCCAGAGCGCCTCGGCCACATCGCCCACGGGCCACTCCAACGCATCGGCAATGGCCACGACGAGGTCGAGCTTGGGGTTGCCGCTTTCAGGAACCACCTTGGCCACCTCACGGCCGAGCCGCTCGGCGGTCTGGGTCTTGGACCAGCCGCGATAGGCCTGCGCAAGGCTGACGAAACGATGCATGGTGCTCTTTCGCTCTAGGACCTGGTCCATGCTGTGCCTCCGGATGGGATATTCCCCCCGATCCCAAAGGCCCTGAGCGACGCAGTCCAGTCACGGATCTGTAGATTTGTCCCGATGTCCCCGGATCCAGCCCACCCAGGCCTCCTGCTCGTGATCGCCGGCCCCAGCGGCGTGGGCAAGTCCACGATCGTGCATGGCCTCATGCGCGAGTTCAACGCCGCCTTCAGCGTGAGCGCCACGACCCGAGCACCGTCGCCCGGCGAGCGTGACGGCGTCGACTATTTCTTCATCGACCGGTCGACCTTCCAGCGCTGGATCGATGAGGACCGCTTCCTTGAGCATGCCCAGGTCTTCGGCCGCGACTGGTACGGCACGCCGCGTGATGCGGTGCAGCGCCAGCTCGACGACGGTCGCCTGGTGATCCTCGACATCGATGTGCAGGGCGCCGAGAACGTGCGCCGTGCGATGCCAGGCATGCTGGGCATCTTCATCCTTCCGCCGGACGAGGATGAATTGCTGCGACGGCTCCGCGTGCGCGGCCGCGAGGACGAGGCCGCGATTCAGCGCCGCTTCGCCGAGAGCCGCAGCGAGATCGCGCGCGCCAAGACAGCAACGACGTTCGATGCCTTCGTCGTCAATGACGACCTGGCGCACTGCACCGAGGCGGTCGCCTCGATCGTGCGCACGCGGCTCAGCGTGGCCAGTGCGCCGTGACGCCGGCGATCACCTGCGCGAACACCGCATCAGGATCCTTCGAGGCATCGACGACGAGGTGGCGATCGGGCCGCTCGCGTGCCTGCTGCAGGTAGCCCGCACGGACGCGTCGGTGGAACTCGGCGCCTTTCTGCTCCATGCGGTCGAGGAGCGGCGACAACCGGCCCGCCGCCACGCGCTCGTCGACATCGAAGACCACGGTCAGATCGGGCCAGCGGCCGCCGATCGCCACGTCGCCGACCGAGAGGATCTCGGCGGGTGAGAGGCCGCCTGCAGTGCCTTGGTACGCGAGCGTGCTGCTGATGAAGCGGTCGCTCAGCACCATGTGGCCGGCGGCCAGCGCGGGCTTGATGCGTTCGACCATCAGCTGCGCACGGCTGGCCATGTAGAGCAGCATCTCGCAGCGCACATCCATCTCCACGTTGGCAGGATCGAGCAGGATCTCGCGGATCTTCTCGCCGATCGGCGTTCCACCGGGTTCGCGCACGTCCGTCACGGTGGTGCCGTCGTCACGCACCGCCTGCACGAACCGACGGATCTGCGTGCTCTTGCCGCTGCCGTCCGGGCCGTCGAAGACGATGAAGCGTCCTTGGAGCGCGTGCGACCATCCTGGTCTCATGCGCGCGATGCTACGGCGGCATGGATCGGCGGTCGATCGCCGTACCATCCGGCACATGCAGGTGACCGCACGAGCCGCCGACCGCTCGCGACTGGGCGATGCCGAGGTCAGCCTCGACGAGCGCCCTGCACGGCTTCGCCTGGGCGAACCCGGCCGGGAACGCGAGCACTTCCTAGATTGGGAACAGGCGGTCGACGATGGTGGCCACCTGCGCAAGTGCGTCCTCTGCGGCTGCGACACGCTCTACCGCAGCCGATCGGCGCCACGACTCACGATCATCGTCCTGGTGCTTGCGATCTCGGTCGTCGCCGTGGGGCTGGCCGGCTACGGCACGCCATCGATCCTCGTCGCCACGTTGCTCACCGTCGCCGCCATCGATGTCGTGCTGTGGTTGCGATCCGAGTGGCGGCTGACCTGCTACCGCTGCCGGAGCACGTTCCGAGGCATGCCGATCGCGCGGTACCACCGGGGCTGGGATGCACGAACGCAGCGCCGCATCGACAGCGCGGGTCAGCCTTCGCCGGGCTCGTCCTGAACGGCCGGCGCGCCGAAGAGCCCGCCACCGATGCGGACCATGTTCGAGCCGCACTCGATCGCGACCTCGAAGTCGTTGGACATGCCCATCGAGAGCAGGTCGAACGCGTCGCCGCCCACACCAGCCGAGCGAATGTCCTGGAAGAGCTCGCGGCAGCGCTCGAAGACATCGCGCACGACCGCCGTGTCCTGCGTGTTGGGTGCCATGCACATGAGGCCTCGCGGCCGCACGTTGACCATCGTGTCGATCTGCTCGATCACGTGGCGCACCGCGGGCGGATGCAGGCCGTGCTTGCTCGCCTCGCCGCTCACGTTCACCTCGATGAGGATGTCGACCGGATCCTCGCGTCGCGCGGCGGCGTTCTGGATGTCCTCGGCCAGGCGCATGCTGTCCACACTGTGGATGAGCCGCGCGCACTCGATGGCCTTCTTGACCTTGTTGCGCTGGAGCGAGCCGATCATGTGCCAGCGCACAGGAGCGGGCTCGGCGCCGGTGAGCTCGCGTCGGCGCGCCTGGAACTCCTCGACCTGCGCCACGCGCTGCTGGAGCTGCTGCACGCGGTTCTCGCCGAAGTGCACGTGACCCGCCTGGACGAGCTCGCGGATCTGTTCCATGCTGGCGGTCTTGCTGACTGCAACGAGCACGACCTGCGATGCCTTGCGCCCGGACCGGGCGGCGGCTTCGCCGATGCGCTTGTTGATCTCGTCGTAGCGGCTTCGCAGAGCGTCGCCGGTGAGTGGTGCCGTGTCCGTGGCCAAGGTGGTGGTCATCCTTCCGTGCTCTCCATGCACTTCATGTCTGCCGTAGCGTAGCGGACGATCGGCCGCGCCCATGGTTCCGGATCGCGTCTCCCGCGGAGTAGAGTTGGCGCATGGCTTCACCGACCGTGAACACGCCGATCGTCCTGGTGATCCGTGATGGCTGGGGCCACAACCCGCACGCCGAGCAGGACCCCAGCAACGCCGTGCTCCGGGCCCAGTGCCCCTTCGATGCCTCCATGCGCCGGGAGTGGCCGAGCACCCTGGTCCGCACGAGCGGCGAGGACGTGGGCCTGCCCGAGACGCCCGAAGGGCCGGTCATGGGCAACAGCGAGGTCGGCCACCAGAACATCGGCGCCGGCCGGATCGTGGACCAGGAGCTCATGCGGATCACGCGAGCGATCCGCGACGGACGCTTCGCCGCAAATGCCGGCCTGCAGTCGGCCTTCGATCACGCCACGGCGACCAGTGGCTGCGTGCACGTGCTCGGGCTCTGCAGCGATGGCCTCGTCCACAGCGACCTCGGGCATCTCGAAGCGATCCTCGAGCTCGCCCGCGCGCGTGCTTTCCCTGGCCAGCGCGTGATCGTGCACGCGATCACCGATGGCCGAGACACTGGTCCGACCACTGGGCTTCGCTTCATCGAGCGGGTGCAACGCGCTGTCGATGGCTGCGGCGCGCGGATCGGCAGCATCATGGGACGCTTCTGGGCGATGGACCGCGACCACCGCTGGGAACGGGTCGAGCGCGCGTGGCGATGCCTGGTCGGTCCGCAGGAACAGGGAGCGACCGATGCCCGCACGGCGCTCGAGCACGCCTATGCGAATCCCGAGGGCCCCACGCGCCACGGCGACGAGTTCGTCCCGCCCACGCACCTGCTTGGCCCCGGCGAGGGCTTCGTGCATGATGGCGACGCGGTGATCTTCTTCAACTTCCGTGGCGACCGGCCGCGTGAATTGACCAAGGCCTTCGTGCTCGATGAAGGGGCGTTCCGCGCGCTGCCCGGCGGCGGATTCGATCGCGGCCATGTTCCGGCGAACCTGCGCTTCGTCACGTTGGCGAACTACGAGGAAGGCCTCCCGGTCACGGTGGCGTTCGAGCGGCCCGCGCGCATGGAGTCGATCCTCGGGCAGGTGATCAGCGATGCGGGTCTCACGCAGTTCCGCTGTGCGGAGACCGAGAAGTTCCCGCACGTCACGTTCTTCTTCAACGACTACCGCGAGGAACCATTCCCCGGCGAGCGTCGCGTGATCGTGCCGAGCCCCAAGGATGTGCCAACCTACGACCTGAAGCCCGAGATGAGCGCGCATGGCGTGCGGGATGCCGTGCTCGCGCGCCTGGCCGCCCCAGACTGCGAACCCTTCATCATCGTGAACTTCGCCAACGGCGACATGGTCGGACACACCGGCAACCTCGATGCCGCCACGCGCGCGTGCGAGATCGTCGATGCATGCGTGGGCGAACTCGCGCGCGCGACGATGGCGCGAGGCGGGAGCCTCGTGATCACGGCCGACCACGGCAATGCCGAGCAGATGATCGATCCGGTGACCGGCGACCCGCAGACCGCGCACACCAACTTCACCGTGCCGCTGTCGATCATGGGCGAGGCGTTCCGCGGGCGGCACCTGCGTAACGATGGCAGGCTCGCCGACATCGCCCCCACGATGCTCGCGATGGCCGGGATGGCGAAGCCTGCAGCGATGACAGGCCGGAGCCTGCTCGCGTGATCACTGCTCCGAACGGCCGCCCGAGGATGGCTGGGCATCGCCGGGATTCTCGCGGCGCTTGCGCGCGCTGAAGCGCAGGCGGATCGGCACCTCGGCGTACGGCAGTTCCTCGCGCATGCGGTTGAGCAGGTAGCGCTCGTAGTTGCCCTCGAAGAGGTCGGGCTTGTTCACCACGAGCGCGATCGTCGGCGGGAAGACCTCGATCTGCGTGATGTAGTAGATCTTGGCGATCGTGCCCAGGCGCGAGCTCGGCCCGCGCTCGGTGAGGATCTTCTGCACGAGCGCGTTCAGGCGGCCGGTCGTCTCGCGGTGGCCCGCCTGCTGGAAGAGGTTGAACGCCATCGTGATGGCATCCTGCACGCCCTCGCCCGTCAGCGCGCTCACGCACGCGACCGGGGCGAAGTCCAGCCCCGGCAACTCCTGCCCGAGGTACTCGATGAAGTCCTCGACCTTGGCCTTCTTCGGCATCAGGTCCCACTTGTTGAGCACGATCAGCGTGGGCTTGGCCTGCTCGATGAGCTCCATCGCCAGGTGCTTCTCGACCTGGCTGATCTTGTCGGTCGCATCGAGGACCAGCAGGCAGACGTCGGCGCGGCGGATCGACTGGTCGGTGCGGACGTTGGAATAGAACTCGACGTCGTCCGCCCACGACTTGCGCTTGCGCACGCCGGCGGTGTCGATGGCCACGAAGGTCCGTCCACCGACCTCGAACCGCACGTCGATCGCATCGCGGGTCGTGCCGGCGATCTCGCTGACGATCACCCGGTCCTCGCCCGCGAGCGCATTCGTGAAGGAACTCTTGCCCGCGTTGCGGCGGCCGACGATGGCGACCTTCATCTCGGTCGGCACCGGCTTGGCGGGGGCATCGCCCACGCGCTCCCAGATCGCCTCGCGCAGGCGGCGCAGGCCCGACCCGTTGTTGGCGCTGACCATGTGCGGCTCGCCGAAGCCCAGGCGCATCGCGTCGAAGGCGTGCGCCTCCCACGACGGGCCGTCGACCTTGTTCACGACCAGCATCGCCTTGGCGGCCTGGCCGCTGCGGCGCAGCATCGTGGCGATCGTCTCGTCGAGCGCGGTGACGCCGCTCTGCGCATCGACCGTGAAGAGGATCACGTCGGCCTCCTCGGTGGCGGCGCGGATCTGCTCCTCGATGTGCGGCGTAAGCGCGGCCAGGTCCATGCCGGCGTCGTCGATGCGGCGGCCGTCGGCGGTGTAGACGCCGTAACCGCCAGTGTCCATGAATTCGACGGTGCGCGGCAGCGCATCCTCGGGGCCCTCGATCGGGGGATCGAGGGTCAGTTCAGCGGTGATGCGGTCCCGGGTGACGCCCGGGGTCGGATCGACGATCGACACGCGACGGCCGACGATCCGGTTGAGCAGGCTGCTCTTGCCGACGTTGGGGCGTCCGATGATGGCGACGACGGGCAGCATGGAACCGCGCAATGCTAGCGGGAGCGGCGATGCACGGCGGACGCGTCCATGCGACACTCCGCGGGCCGTGTCGATCTTCCCGCTGCCCATCTTCGAACGCGATGCCGATCCGGCTCATCGCGACGTCGACGCCGCGGCCTATACGGAACTCAAGGCGCCCAGCTCGATCGTGGTCCGTTTCGGCGCCATGCGCATGATCGGCGAGTTCCCGTACCGAGGCGAGGCGAAGCCCGGGTGCGGCTCCAAGCTGGTCGTCCGCACGCACCGCGGCACCGAGCTCGGCGAGATGCTGACCACCACCTGCGGCAATGGTGGCTGCGGCAAGAGCGTCTCGCGCGACCAGGTGCGCAGCTACATCGAGGCCTCCGGCGGCAAGGACTATCCCTTCCACGCCGATGGCGAGGTGCTGCGCGTGGCGACGATGGATGACCTGGCTGCGTGGGAACGGATCTCGATGGACTGGGGTGCGCGCACGCTCGCCGCGAAGCAGGCAGCGATCGCGCTGGGGATCCACGTGCGGCTCGTGCAGATCGAGCCGATCCTGGGCGATGAGCAGGTGTTCGTATGGGTGCATCCGACCGTCGAGGGCGAGATCGACCTGGCGCCGATGAAGTCCGCGCTCGCACCAGCGATCGGTCGCGCGGCGCACTGGCAGGTGATCGGCGCGCGTGATGAGGCGCGCCTGGTCGCCGACCGCGAGAAGTGCGGACAGAGCGTCTGCTGCTCGACGTTCCTCAAGGTGCTCAAGCCCGTGAGCATCAAGCACGCGAAGGTCCAGGGGCACACGCTCGATCCGCTGAAGATCTCAGGTCGATGCGGACGGCTCATGTGCTGCCTGCGCTACGAGGACCAGACCTATGCGGAACTCGCGGCGAAGCTCCCCAAGCGTGGCACGGTGGTCGGCACGGCTGAAGGCGTGGGCTCGGTCGTCGAGACGCGCACGCTCGTTCAGCTCGTCCTCGTCCGACTTCACGCCAGCGGGCAGGACATTGCGGTGGCGGTCGAGGAGCTCGTGCCGGTCGATCAAGCGCCCGCAACGCCTGCAGCGCCGCCAGCCCCGCGCCCGCGTGGCAAGGGTGGTGACGGGAAGGGTGGCGATGGAAAGGGTGGCGATGGCAAGGGCGGCGATGGCAAGCGCCCGCGAGACCGCCGCTAGCATCGCGCTCCCATGGAGCACGAGCCCCGCAAGGCCACGACCCTCGACACCATCAGCCTGCTGCTGATCTCGTTCGCGCTCGCGATGACCTTCCGCGGATTCGTGATCGAGGGCTACGTGATCCCCACCGGAAGCATGGCGCCCACGCTGATGGGCGAGCACCTGCGGCTGCGCAGCCCTGACACGGGCTACAGCTACCCGGCCGATGCAGCTCCGGTGATCGAATCGGCGCGCGCGGGGCGCGACTTCCAGCGCCCGATCGGCGATCCGATGGTCAGCCACACGGCGCCCACGCGGAGCGAGGCCAACATCCGTCTCGCACAGGATGCGCGCGTGGGCGACCGCATCCTGGTCACGAAGTTTCTCTGGCCGATCCAGCAGCCGCAGCGCTGGGACGTGGTCGTCTTCAAGAATCCGTGCGATCCGGTCGGCGATGCGACGTACTACATCAAGCGCCTCGTCGGCATGCCGGGCGAGCGGTTCGCGCTCGCTGACGGCGATGCCTTCACCGGCGCGCCCGACATGCCCGTGACCGGCATGCGCATCCAGCGCAAGCCTGAATCCGTGCAGCGCGCCGTCTTGCAGCCGGTCTGGAACAGCGACTACGCACCGATCGACCCGAGCGCGATGCGGCAGCGCATGCGCGGCTCGTGGAGCGGCCCGCCGATGCGCGGGCAGGGGTGGTACACGAGCGATCCGCGCGCCTTCGTGTGGGGCGCGACCGGGCCGGCGCGGCTTGAATGGGTCTCGACCGACATCCAGCTCGATGACTGGAATGCCTACAACTCCACGCGCCCCGAGATCCCCCTCTTTGCCGTCGGTGACCTGCGCGTGGCGGCACACTGCACGCCGGCGTCGAGCGGCCTGTTCACGACGAGCCTGTCGATCGGCACGCGCTCGCACGTGATGAAGTTCGACGTCTCGGGCAGCAAGGCCACGCTCTCGGTCGTGCACGCCGAGAGCGGCGAGGTGAAGGCCACGGCGAGCGCGCCCATCGCACTGCCGGACGGCGCGTTCGAGCTCGAGTTCTGGCACATCGACCAACGCCTGCAGCTCTTCATCGATGGCGAGAGCGTGCTCACGCTCGACTACGAGTGGGATCCGCAGCAGCGGCTGCTCGCGAGCCACAACGGCCGCACGATCGACCAGGTCCTGCAGAACCCATCGGCGCAGAAGCCCACGCCGACCACGCTCGCGTGGGAGTTCGGCGGCGGGCCCGTGACGCTGCGACGCATCCGCGTGGACCGCGACCTGTACTACCGGCCGGCGTTCCTCAATCCGGGCGACCAGTACCCGATGAACGGCGAGCCGATTCCCGGCCTGGCGTTCGGCGTCGACGTGAACCAGCCGCCGGTGATCGGCGACGGCGAATACGTGATGCTCGGCGACAACTCCGGTGCGAGCCGCGACAGCCGGCTCTGGGGCCGGCCGCACCCGCTCGTGTCGGTGCAGCTGGGCAACAGCAGCCCGTTCATCGTTCCCGAGGACCTCATGATCGGCAAGGCCTGGTGCGTCTACTTCCCGGCACCGATGCGCCTGTCGCCCGGCAGCACGCCGTTCATTCCCGACTTCGGCGAACTTCGGTTCATTCGGTGAGGGGCGGAAGCGGATACGCACCGACAGTGGAACGCGAGCGGCTCTGCGCAGACTGGTATGACCGAGGTACTGTGCGGGACACAAACCTCTGGAGGCGTAGTCTCAACCTCAGGATGAAGTTTCCGTGAGCACACCATCATGGCTCAAATCGATCGGTCGCAGCCTGGGCCGCTTCAATGCCGGTGCACGGCGAATTCTGCCGCGCACGATTCAGCGCAGCGTCTTCGGACTACCTTCGGATTATGTGGAAAGCACACCAGAGGAGTGCGAGCGAATGGGCTGGAGCTGCACGTCGCTCGATGAGCGCCGATCAGCCGAGACCATCGAGCCCTGTACGGTAGGCCAGCGATCACATGCCCTTGAGTCTTCGGTACGTGCCGGGCGCATTCACCCTGCCACCTTCATGGCACTTGTGCCAAGAGGCGAGAATCTTGGTCGAGCCGGTGCGTGCATCACGCCGCAAGGTCGATTGCTCGTCGATGTCTCGGCTCATCTTGGGCTCCGCACGCCAACAGACCACCGAGCTTTCACCGGATACATGTTCGCGCCCCCGGCGCGACATGTCTGTGGTCGAGTGGCCGTTCTTGCCGCAGCCAGTGCCGGGAACTACTACCACTGGCTGTTCGATGCGCTCCCTAGGCTCAGGATCATCGAACGAGCGGGGATTCCGCTTGACTCGATCGACGCTTTCATCGTTCCACAATCGCCCTTGCGAGCCATGAACGAAACACTTTCATCGTTGGGCATTGGCGCGGATCGATTGGTGCAGACCCGACACATGTCACGCGTGTGGGCAGATGAGTTGCTCATCCCGTCGCTGCCGGGGTACTCGGGCAATCCGACGGGGGAGTCCATCCAAGCGCTTCGCCGTTGGTTCACAGAGGTGCCCCGCAGCCAGCCTGCTGGGCCCAAGCGGATCCTGGTCGAACGCGTCGGCCGACGCGTGGTCACCAACGGAGCCGAACTGCGACAGGTTGCGCGCCAACATGGATTCGAGTGCGTGAACATGGATGGCATGCCCTTCATGCATCAAGTTTCGCTCTTCGCAGATGCCGAAGCTGTCATCGGTGTTCACGGCGCTGCCCTGTCAAATCTTGCCTTCTGCGCTCCTGCTACCCGTGTTCTTGAACTTCTATCTCCGGCCTATGCGAACGGCTGCTTTGCCGCACTCTGTGCCGAGGCAGGACACCAGTACCACTACCTACTCGGAAAAGGTGTCGTTGCTGATCACCCGCACGCTCGTTGGAAGGACATCGAGATCGATCCGGCGTTGGTGGGTGCGGCAATCCGCAGGTTGCTGGAGACATCTGACTCCCGTTCCGACAGGCCTTGATCAAGTGGCCTGCAGTGCTTCCGCATCACTCCCCGCGCACGCTCCTGACCAGGGCCTGCACGCGATCGGTCCATGACGCGGCCATCGCCTCGAGATCGATGGGCATCTTCGGCGTGATGCTGCCCAGTGGTGGCATGGTCTCCACGGTCGCGGCGTCGGCGCCCGAGACGAACGGCGTGGCACCGACCGCATCGCGCTCCTCGGCGAGTTGCTCAAGCACGTCGATCGTCACGCCGCCATCGTCGACGAGCTCGCCCGCCGGCAGGCGATCGGCTTCGCGCGTGACGGTGGGGCTCATCACGGCCAGCACGAACGCCACGCCGTTGGCACCGAGCCTCTGGCCGGCCGCGGTTCGGGCCGAAGCGAGCTCGGGCGCCTGCTTCGGCGGCGACCAGCGGCGCACGATCACGTCGACATCCCACGCCAGGGACTTCGGCAGCTTCAGTCCTCCATCGAGCAGAGCGGTCAGCGACTCGGCCAGCGACGTGCGGGCCGTGGCATCCATCCGCGGATCGGCAAGGATCCCCGGCATGGACTCGGCGAGGTCGTCCAGCAACAGGCTCGCGAGCAGCGATCCTGCAAGGCAGCATGAGTCGCGCGCCTGCACGACCATGCGCACGCAGCCCTGCACGACACGGGGCAGGTCCTGGCCCACGTCGTGCTGCGCGCGAAGCAGCACGGCACGGGCAGCACCACGCGCGAGCGCGACATGATCGAGTGCCAAGGTCGGCCGTCCACGCTCGCGACCGGCAACCTCGCAGCGGCCTGCGACCCATCCACGCTGCATCGCACCGTCCACCACGCGCGAAAGCTGCTCGAGCGGCCGCAGCACGCGCTTGGCGTCCTCGGCATGGCCGACGGAGCGAAGGAGCTCGAGGGCGACCTGCTCATCCTCGGGGATCGCGGCGATCGCACGGCCCGCCTGGGCATAGAAGATCATCGCGTCGACGAAGTCGCTTGGCCGAGCCTTGACCTCGGCGATGGTGCGGAGCCTGCCGGTGATCTCCTGGAGCGCGGAGCGATTGCGCTGCATCGACTCCCACATCGAGTCCCATGAGGGCATGAGCGTGCGTGCAAGCGAACCGTCGGGAAGCCCCTCGAGTTCCTTGGTCAGGCCATCGAGGATCGCCCGGCCCTTGGCGGGATCGGGCTCCGAGAATGCCTCGGCGGCTCGGGTGTAGAACCCATCCATCACCTCGAGCTCGCGCTTGATGGACTCATCATCGGCGATCTCGACTGGGGTCTGCGGGTCCACGATCGCCAGGGCCTCCTTCGCCGATTCGGCATCCTTGAGGCTGGCGCGCATGAGTTCCATCTCGCCCCGCATCGCTTCGGCGCAGCCGAGGGCAGCAGGATCGGTCATTGAGCCGAGGGTCTCGGCCAGCTCGCCGGCGGCTGCCGGCGTGATCAGGCCAAGGTCCATCAGGTCCTCGGTGCACGCTGCGGCCTGCATGGTGATGCCCGAACCCACCAGGGAACTGATGACCACCCGGTCACCGACGAGGTCGCGCGCGAGCTCGGTCTGCAACGTGATCAGGCGCAAGGCCTCACGGCCATCACCGCGGCTCATGGCCCACTGCGCCGCCGCGCCAAGCAGTCGGGCACCCTGACGCTGCTGCGCCAGATGCGGCAACAGCATGCCGAGGCCCGCGGAGCGATCGAGCTCGAAGTCGCACCGATCCGCCGCGGCACCCCGCGCCAGCGCATCGATCGTCGGGCGCAGCGACTCCATCATCCTTCCGGCGCGGTCGAGCCACGCAGGATCCCAGGTCCGCCACTGCGACGGATCCACGAGCTCGGTCTGGATGAAGAGCTGGTCCTCGTCGCTGAACCGCAGCTCACTCGCACGCCGGTACCACGTGGCGGCATTCGATTCATCCGGGGGAGGAACCGCCGCATCCTGCGCGGCGATCACGGCCATGGTCAAGGCGACGGCGCAGAGCATGCGCGCAGGCTACGCGGCGGGAATGCTCAGCCGGTCCAGTTTCCCAAGAGCACGCCCAGGTCGGCGCCATCGGTCGTTCCGTCGGCATTCAGGTCACCGGCCACGGTGGCCCAACCACCGAGCAGCACGCCCAGGTCGGCGCCGTTCACGAGTCCATCGCCATTGAAGTCGCCGATGATCGCCTCGCATGCATCGATGATCCCGTTGGCGTTCGCATCGCCACCGGACTGCGCGATCTGGCATCGATCGGCCACGCCGTTCTGGTCGCAGTCGGATCCGAACCGCCAGACGCGTGCGGCACCGGTGATCGAGGTCGACTCGACCGATTCGCTCGCACCGAGGATCGCCAGGTCACGCACGATGGCCACGCTCTCGCCCACGCTCACGCGACCGACCTCGACGGGCGCGCTGCCGAGCGGCCACTCATACGCACGCACGCCCGAAGCCAGGGTGGCGAAATCCTGCTGCGCCACGAGCACGCGACCCGCAGTCATCGCCACGCCGTTGCCGAAGCGCGCACCCTGCGCCGTCGGGCCGCTGAGCACCGGACCCGCTTGCCACGCACCACCAACGCGGCGCCACGTGAAGACCGCGCCCTGACGCTCACCCTGCTGCGGAGCACCGGCGGCGACGAGCGAACCGTTGCAGGCGACCGCATGACCGAGCCGTGCATCAGGGTCGGCGATCGGTTCGAGATCGCTGCCGATGCGTTCCGGGGCGGACCACGTCGATCCATCGCGCATCGACACCCACACCTGGCCGGCACCCGCCGAGGCGTATGGCGCACCGATGACGAGCATGGGGCCATCGATGGCCAGCGACCAGCCGAAATAGCCGAGCTCGCTCGCCGTCGAGGGCACGAGCCGCTGCCTGAACACGTACTGGCCATTGACCTGCTGTTCGTAGATGTGGACCGCACCGCCGCCCGCTGGATCGCTGCCCTCGCCGGGCGCGCCGACCGCCAGCCACGGACCGGCCAGCACCACGCTGCTGCCGAAGCGACCCGCGAAAGCCAGCGTGGTCGACTGCAGCACCTGCACCTGTGACCACGCCGTGCCCGTGCGTCGGAACACATACGCCGCACCGGCGCTGTTGAGCCCGTTCACGTCACGACCGAGTGCACCGACCACGGCCCAGTCGCCCGCGAGCGCCACAGCGCTGCCGAACTGGTCATTGCTGACTGCCGCACCGTGGCGCAGCGTTGCCTGCCGCGCCGGCCTGTCGTTCGTGATCGTCCAGACCTCAGCCAGGCCGACATCGACCGTGGGCGAGTTCTCACCAGGCGAGCCGACGATGAAGCCGACGCCATCGGTCGCCACGACGCGACCAAAGAGATCGCCGCTGGTGCTCTGCCCGCCGGGGGCATTCATGAGGAAGCCCGATGAGCAGGCTGCCACGCCGCCTGCGCACGAACCCTGCGCCGGGAGGTCGCACGAATCGAGCCGGCCGTTGCCGTCGCAATCGCTTGCCCGGCCCTGCGCGATGTCCTGCACATCGACCCGGCCGTTCCCATCGCAATCGCCGAGCAACGTGTCGGGTACCGCGCAGCGGTAGGACGAGATCGCCGCGAGCGTCTCGCCGATCGTGCGTGCGTTGTGCGCACCCTGCGTCGATGCCGAAGGCTCCACGCCCGTCGCCGCCCCCTGGAAGCTCACGTTGGGATTCGAGAAGTGGTCGATGCGCGCACCCGGCGCATACGCCATGACCGTGCGGTACGTGGTGCCGTTGGTGCCCGAGAATCGCCATCCGACGCTGTAGGAGAAGATGCCGCCGCCCGTACAGCCGCCACCATCGCCCGAAGCGTGGCAGCACCCCATGTTGTGACCGAGTTCGTGGGCGAAGGTCTGGCTCGCCAGGCACGACTGCGCCGTCACGCTGAAGCCCGTCCCCGATGCACCCGGGTCGTTGTACGGCATGAGGTAGCCGATGCCGCAGTACTCGCCGCTCGTGCGGATCATGGCGACCAGGTCCGCGCCACAGGCGTTGCGCAGGTCGTGCACGTCATCGAGGATGCCGTCGCCCTGCGCCGCAAGGCTCGAGAGATCGCTGCCGAAATCCTGCTCGACGTAGTTGATCTCCATGCGCAGCACGTTGCGCAATCGCGCCGCAAGCCCCGAGTTGATGTACGCCGTGTTCGAGGAGGCCACCGCGAGATCACACAGCGCGTTGAGCTGGTTCGCGCCACCTGCCTGCGTGCGCGCAGCGGGCGTGGTCAGGATCAGCACATCGACGCGTGGACTGTCGGGGCAGCCGCCGGCGAGCGAGCCGTTCTGTGGTTTGGCACCGGCAAGCGCGGTGCCGTCGACTGACCCCGCGCACGAGCGCGATCCATCTTCCGGGATCGGCATCCACTCGATGGGTGCGTCCGCACGACCGAGGGCCTGGCGCCGCTCGCCACTGGGCAGGAGCGCGGCACCCGCGACCAAACCATCGCGCTCGACGAGCGTGAGCGTGATCGAGCGCTCCGCATGCTTGGCCCAGCGGTAACGCGCCACGCCCGGTTCGGCGTGCTCGGCCACGGCCTCGAAGGCAACTCCATCCACCACGCACGCAGGCGGCAGGTCAGTGAGCGCAGCGAGGCCAAGCAGCAAGACGGGGATCGTGGGCATCGGTCAACGATAGACCCGGAACAGGGGTGAGCGAAATGCCGCGTGCCCGTTCGGCACGAGATGCCGTGAGGATCCGGACCGGATGTCCCGCGTGCGGGCACCGGTACCGATCCGCCGGATCACGCCATGATGTCTCGGACGACCGATCCGTGCACATCGGTGAGCCGGTAATCGCGGCCCGCGTGACGATAGGTCAGCTGCTCGTGATCCATGCCCATGAGCGCGAGGATCGTGGCGTGCATGTCGTGCACGTGGACCTTGTCGCGCTCGGCGTACCAGCCGTAGTCGTCGGTCGCGCCGTAGGAGAAGCCCGGCTTCACACCGCCACCGGCCATGAACCACGTGAAGCCATGCGGATTGTGATCGCGCCCATCCTCGCCGCCCTGCGATGCAGGCGTGCGGCCGAACTCACCGCCCCACACCACCAGCGTCTCCTCAAGCATGCCACGGCTCTTGAGGTCGCGGATCAGGCCAGCGATCGGCAAGTCGACCTCGCTCGCGTTCTGCGTGTGGCCCTTGCGCAGGTCACCGTGCTGGTCCCACTTGTAGGAATGCGTGCACTGGATGAACCGCACGCCGGCCTCGGCGAACCGGCGCGCGAGCAGGCACTGCCGGCCGAAGTCCTCGGTGTTCTTCTCGTCGATGCCGTAGAGCTTGAGCGTGGCGGCCGACTCGCCCTTGGTGTCGGTGACCCACGGCGCCGCGGCCTGCATGCGGAACGCGAGCTCGAACGCCTCGATCCGGCCCTCGAGTGCCGATCCGCCGCCACTGCGCTCCATGTGTTCACGGTTGAGCTGCTGCAGCAAGTCGAGCTGCGCACGCTGCACATCACCGGGCACGCCGGCCATCATGTGGTCGAACTGCGCCTGGCTCGAGGGGATTCCGGTCTTGCCGAACGGCGTGCCGTGGTACGCGGCCGGCAGGAACGCGCTCGAATAGTTGTTCACGCCGCCGTGGCCGAGCGTGGGGCTGATCGTGATGAAGCCGGGCAGGTCCTGGTTCTCGCTGCCGAGCCCGTAGGTGATCCACGAGCCCATGCTCGGGCGCACGAAGTTCTCGCTGCCGGTGTGGATCTTGAGCAGCGCCGCCCCGTGCGCGGGGTTCGATCCGTGCAGGCTCTTCACGAAGCAGAGTTCGTCGACGACCTGCGCGACCTTGGGGAAGAGCTCGCTGACCCACGCGCCGCTCTGGCCATGCTGGCGGAACGCCCATGGGCTCCCCAGCAGGTTGCCGGTCTCGGCGAACTGCACGCGCGGCTTGGCCTGCGGGAACGGCTTGCCGTGATCGCGCTGCAGGAGCGGCTTGTAGTCGAAGGTGTCGACCTGTGACGGACCGCCGTGCATGAAGAGGAAGATCACGCGCTTGGCGCGTGCAGGGCTGTGCGGCAGGCGAGGCGCCAAGGGGCCGACACGCGACGGATCCACGAGCTCAGGCCGGCCATCGGCCCACGCACCGCGTCGCAGCAGTTCGTCGCCGAGGAGCCCCAGCAGCGCCACCTGCCCGAACCCGCTCGCGCAGGACTGAAGCATGGCGCGCCTGGTGACGGCACTCTGGCGATGGCCGCAGAACATGCAGGGAGGGTAGCCGCGCTCGGCGCCGCGTCGAGGGCGAACCACCGAATCCCCGCCGGAAGGCACGATCACTCGATCGTGATGAACTCGCTGCTGGCCAGCAGCACCTGCGCGTACAGCCCCCACGCGGCGTCCTCGCCGAGCGTGGCCTGGCTCGCGACGAAGGCGAGTGCGGCATTCGCTTCGCTCGCCGTCGGCTCGCGGCCGAGCGCCATGCGGTACGCCTCGTGGACCATGGCATGGCCCTGGTGCTCGGCCTGCTGCGCCGGCACACATGCCGCCGCGGCAAGCACGCGTTCGCGCAGGCGCTTTGCCCACGCACGGCTCTCCTCGTGCACGAACGGGCTGTTGAGCATGAAGAGCGCCTGCGGCGCGATCACCGTCTGCGCGCGCGCATCGACGGTCACGCTCGCGTCGGTGTAGTCGAAGATCCCGAAGAAGCCGAAGAGCGCGTTGCGGATCACCGGCAGGTAGAGGCTCCTGCGCGGCGCCCCGTACTGTGCTCCATTGGCGCTCTGGTCATTCGTCACGTACTCGAAGTTGC
Organism: uncultured bacterium; assembly: GCA_903927725.1. Lineage (GTDB taxonomy): Bacteria > Planctomycetota > Phycisphaerae > Phycisphaerales > SM1A02 > SYIB01. The sequence continues at coordinate 18,371 of CAIYOC010000006.1, forward strand.
CGCCCGTCAGCAGCGACCCGCCCATCGTGCGGTCGAGCGATCCGCTGACCGCCAGCACGCTGTCGCGGATCGCCTCGGCTTCGAGCCGGCGCGGCGTCCACCGCCAGAGCAGCCGATTGTCGGGATCGATCGCGCTGGCGATGGCATCAGGCGTCGAGGATCTCGTGTACGCCTCGGTCAGCATGATCTGGCGATGCAATCGCTTGAGATCCCAGCCGTGTCGGATGAAGTCGCGCGCGAGCCAGTCCAGGAGCTCGGGATGCGAGGGCCTGCCGCCGCGCGTGCCGAAGTCGCTTGGGGTCTCGACGATGCCGCGGCCGAAGTGCCAGTGCCAGACGCGGTTCACGAAGACGCGTGCGGTCAGCGGGTGCTCGTCATCCACGAGCCACTGCGCGAGCTCGAGCCTGCCGCTGGATCGTTCGGGAATTGCCGGGAGATCCGTGCCTTTGGAGAGCGGCCGCGGAGCACCACGCGCCACCTTCGGCCCCGGTGCCACGGTGTGATCGCCACGCACATGCACCGCAAGGTCACCGGGCTTCTCCTGGTCGGTCACGGCCAGCACCATGACCGGCGACGGCGGCATCGACTGCGTCAAGCGATCGCGTTCGGTGGCCAGTCGGGCCAGCAGCTGTCGATCGTTGGCCTCGCGTGATGCCTCGAGGGCAGCCGAAACGGCGAAGGGGCCCGTCGGCCCGAGCAGCGCAACGCGATCCGAGTCGGGCGAGGGATCATCGAGTCGCTCGCGCGGTTCGACGGCCTCACCATCGGCGAAGAGTGTGGACCAGGCACCTGCGGCCGCCTGTGCCCGCGACGCAAGATCCGCGGCCAACACCTCGCGATCGCGCATCGGGCCATGCAGTTCACCGCGCCACTCTGCAAGCCATGGCTCACGGTCGAGCGCATCGCGCACCTGCACGATGAGCGCCGCCGGCACGCCGAGCTCCGCACCGAACGCAGCCGCTGACGCGGTCCGTTGATCCGACTGGCCGACCGGTACGAGTTCCACACGGTCGATGTGCGGGAAGGGACCATCACGCACGAGCGCGATCTCGTGTTCGCCCGCCGTCAGCTCAAGGCGCGCCGCCACCTGCCACTGCTGGCCCTGCGGATGGAACGAGCCGGTGTCCGCACCAAGGGCATCCTGCGCCGCTGGCATTCCATCGAGCTCGACCTGCACCGGACGCGCCTCATCACTCGCGGCACGCACGCGGAGTTCGTGCGGACCATCGACCTCGGCACGCAGTCGCCACGCCACGCGTCCCACGCCGGACCCACCGGTGCGCACGACGCCGATGCCAACGCCCCAATGGTCACGATCGATGACGAGGCCCTGCAGCGTGGCCTGGTCCTCGGCTTCGCGCGATGGCGCGGCGGCCGGAAGATCCGCCGCAGCGTGAAGGATCGGCACGGCCCGCGCCACCCACGCTGCCTGCAGGCGCGCATCGGCTCGCTGCGTCGCGCCCTTGAGTGCCCTGGCCGTTCGCTCGGTGGCGGCGACGTGCTCGGCACGCGCTGCCACGGCATCGTTCGCTGCTGCCTCGCGCTCGAGCGCTCGGGCCACGGTCGCGACGCTCGCCATCGTGCGCGTGCTGTGGAGGACTCCTGCGAGCGCGAAGTACTGGTCCTGTGAGACCGGATCGAACTTGTGGTCGTGGCAGCGAGCGCAGCCGATGGTCTGGCCCATGAACGCGCGGCCGATCACATCGACCTGCTCATCGACCATGTCGAAGACGAGCTTCTCCTTGTCGGGCTCGGCGAGCACCTTGGGGCCCAGCACCAGGAACCCTGTGGCCGTGATGCAATCGGCGGCAGCGGGGGATGAGCGCGCATCAGGCATCAGGTCGCCGGCAACCTGCATCGTGATGAAGCGATCGATCGGCAGGTTGTCGTTGAAGGCGCGAACGACCCAGTCACGCCAGCGGAAGGCGTTGCCGAACGCGGTGTTCTCGTCGAGACCGTTGCTGTCCGCGTAGCGCGCGACATCAAGCCAGTGACGAGCCCAACGCTCGCCGTACGCCGGGCTGGCGAGCAATCGGTCGATCACGCGGGACCAGGCATCGGGGCGCGTGTCTTCCTCGAAGGCACGAATCTCGTCGTAGGTCGGCGGCAAGCCGGTCAGGTCGAGCGTGGCCCGCCGAAGGAGCGTGCGCCGATCGGCCCGGCCCTGCGGGATCACGCCTTGCGCCTGCATGGCGTGGACCAGGAAACGATCGATGTCCCTGATCGAAGACGTCGTGCCCGCAGGCTTGGGTGGGCGAGGATGGCCCATCGGCTGATACGCCCAGTGGTCACGCTCGATGAGGGCTGCCTTGGTTCTCCAGATGGCCGCCGCATCCGGCTCGGCCGGGGCCGAGGCATCGACCATGGCGTGGTCGGCATCCTTGGGCAATGTGGGTTCGTCGGGCAGGGGGCAGGCCAGGCCGCGGGGCGCGGGACCAACCGCGGCCAGCAGGCTGGCCCACAGCAGCGCACCCTGCAGGGAACGGCGAGCCGAGGGATTCGCCTTGGGCCATGGCACGGACGGATCCTATGGGTGATCCGCCGCGCGACCAATGGTCGGGGTCGCGATTGATCTGTGCCAGATTCTGGCACTTTCTAGTCAGGATGGCCCGCGGCGCCCCTTCTATGCGGGGCCGATCGGGATCCAGCCACTGGGCGTCACGCCCGGCGGGGGTTCTCGCCATTAGCCCTGTCGTCAGCCCTTTCGTCCGGGCTTTCGTCTGGGCTTTCGTCTGCCCCGTCACGAGATCTGTCACGGTTGGCGCGGAACCCCGTTGGAACCCGCTCTGAACCGTTCACCACTCGCCCCCAACCACGAGGATCGATGTCACTGACTCCACTCTTTCGACCCACAACCTCACTTCCGACCCGCGTCACACTCGCCCTGCGCATGATCGCCACGTTCCGGGGGGCGTTCCTGGCAGGCCGACACGGGCAACCGGGCCTCTCACCCCGCGAGGGTGCCATGTACCTCGCGGCCGTCGAAGTCGTTCGTCTGTACATGTGCGGTGAACACGACTTCGCCGATGCCTCGTCGGCACAAACAAGCGATCGCCAGCCTCTGGCCGAGCCGGAGGGTGATGTCGCATAGCGGGGCAGCCGACGCTGGTGTCGCTCACTGTGTCATTCACTGTCACACTCAAGGCCCCTCGGGGGAAAGAGTTTGAGGACGCGCCGTTCAACCCCTCAGCTGGAGGAAAGCCCACATGTCGAAACACCGCACCCGCCGCACCGCGCGGCGCTCGATGTCGCTCGCCACCGATTCGATCCGCGCCGATCGCGCCCGGACCGCGGCACAGGCCAGCCTCGCCTCGGCCGGCTCGCTCAGCCTGCTCGACCTCTACACCTTCGCGCAGGATGCCGTCCATCACATGGTGGTCCTGAGCTGCCCCACGGTCACGCAGCTGCGCCAGCACATCGTCGAGCGTGTGCTCGACCGCATCGCGGGGCGTCTGCGCCGCGATGGTGAGCAGGGCCTGCGCTTCGCGACCGTCCCCGCCATGGAGTCCTACCTCAAGCAGTCGATCCGCACGAACCTCATCGATGCCCGTCGCGCCGCCAAGCTCCGTGCCGAGGCCGCTCCCATGATCGATGACCAGGGCACTGCCATTCCCGTGGTGGAAATTCTCCCCGATCCACGCACCGCCACACCCGGCGCGGACATGATCGATCCAGCGCATCATGTGCTGCTCGTCCGCGTCCTCACGCGTGGGATCGATCTTCTCTCCCCGGATTGCCGCCAGGCGCTCTCGCTCTCGCTCGACGGCCGCGCAGCACCGCAGATCGGCGCCATCATGGGCCGTACGCCCGAGTCGGTTCGCCAACTGCTCTCGCGCGGCATCCGTTCGCTGCGCACGATCGTCACCGCCGAACTCGAGGCCGCCGGCATCCCAGTGGCTGACATCAACTTCGCACACCTTCAGTGCCTCGCTGAACTCACCGCCAAGCGCCTGGCAGCGTAGTCCCGTTCATCGCTCATGCCCCTCGGCGAGCATGCGCGCGCTGTGGGCAATCTCCTGGCGCCACGCCACCGGCTTGATCAGGCGCACCTTGCCGCCAAGCGCCTGCACTCGCCGCTGCACCTCGATCCGGCTGTTGGTCCGGAACCGCACCCGCACCGTCATCCCGGTTCCCTGTCCATGCACGCTGACCTCCTGCTCGGGGTGCCAGAGCTCTCCGATGGCCAGCGTCAGGTCCACGGCGTCGTACTCAAGCTCGACCGCCTCGGTCGGTCCCTGCTGCACGAACCCGCCCACCGACACCTTCACGAGGTCCCGCAGCGACAGTCCATCAGGTACGCGGAACGAGCCATCGAGCACCTTGACCGACATGATGCGCTGCATCGCCAGCGAGCGAAGCACCGGTCGCTTGCGAAGCGATTCGCTCCATGCCGCCACCGAGCCCGACTCGACCTCGGCATCCCCAAGGTTGCCGACCTTGTGCACGAGCAGATAGGCGCCGCCGGGTCGGAGCACGATGCCCAGGGGCAGCACCACCTGCTGAAGATCGAGCTGTCGCTTGCTCGCGTTCAGGTACTCGACGACCATTGGCTTGCTTTCGCGCGCGGCCATCAACGCATCACGCCAGACCGCCGCAGCCACCGCGTTCCACGCCGATTGGCGCACGCTGAACTCATCGAGCGACCGACGAAGCGAACTCGTCGAGCCGGCCTCGAGCCCGTCGTCATCGTCGTCCCGTTCGATCCACTCATCGGCCGCGCCCTCGCTGCGCACACCCGGTGCGAAGTCGGCGATGAAGAGCACTTTGTTCAAGCGGACGGCCTCGGCCATGGCCCCGCCATGCATGCCGTGCTTGGCAACGGTCTTCACGCGCTTGAGCTCCGCGCCGAAGAGCGCCTCCATCTCCTCGTGCCACGGCGTGCCGCGCAGCGCCCAACCGAGCTTGCGCAGCACGACCAGGAGCTGTTCCGGGATCTGCGACTCGAGCGTCCCGTCGCGCCGCGGCTTGACCATCGTCCAGCCCTTGCCACGCACCGACTTGACCTGGTCACCTTGGGCGCGCAGGTCGTTGAGGTACCGCACCAGCGTGCGTCGGCTCAGGCCAAGCTCGACTTGGAGTTCGGCCATCGAGCGGTGCTTGCCCAGGTCGCGGGCATCGAGGAGCGCCTTGCGCAGTGCCGAGAGCTTTTCCGTCTTGAGGGCCATCGCCCGAGGCTAGTGATCCCGGGCGCCGCTGCAAGCCCTTGCACCAGATTGCCGGTTCGACCGTGGAAGGCACCGCTCCTAGACTCCGATCGTGTCACGCGGTGACGTTTCATCCGTTCCAGAGACCATGGTGGGCCGAGCCGTCCCCATCCTCCGTGCCGATTGGGAGCGTCTGGCCCAGGACCGCGTCAGCCACTGGTGGCGCGCGTGCGAACAGGCGCTGGGCAAGCCGCTTGGTCCGGAACCGAGCGTCGAATTGAGCACCCGGCTGCGCACGACCGCCGGCCTGGCCATGCCGGCCCGCCGCCACATCAAGCTCTCGTTCCACATGTTCCGGCACGAGGGACTGGAGCGCTTCGACAGCACCATCGCCCACGAGGTGGTGCACGTGGCGTGCGATCTGCACCACAGGCGGCCATGCCATCACGATCACCGGTGGCAGCGACTCATGCGCCAGCTCGGCCTGCCGGCGGACCGTTGCCACGACTACGACAGCGTGCAGCGCAAGCCCGGCACCGAACTGGTCTGCCCCGGCTGCACGCGTCGGGTCCGGCTCGGGCCGATCCAGTGGAAGCGCTTCACGCTCGCCCAGGCGCGGTTCCAGTGCACGGCCTGCAACACCGAGCTCGGTCGGTCGGCCGTCGATCCGTTGGTGACTGGCTCCGCCAAGGAAGCCGAGTACAGCAGCCTGCACGCAGCCACCCAGCGCGCGCTGCAGCTCTGGAACACCTGGATCGACCGGGCGGCCGGGCGATAAAACCATCTCGGTGTGTCACATCGGGCGACACAGTCGGTGAGTCTGGTCCAAGGATCAGCCACGACTCGGGAGCCTGATTCACGGGAAATCGCGGAGTTCACTTGGGGCGCCCAGTCCTGAACCCGATGGTTGACCCGTCTGCTCGCTCAGGAGGCCCCCATGCACCGAATGCTGTCGCTCATCGTCGCACTTTCTCTCAGCTCGGCGGTCATCGCCCAAGATGGCGGTCTGTCGGGGCCAACCTGGGGCGAGGGACCGTCGGAGACCGGCTCGGGCGGCAGTGCCGATGCGGGGACCGAACCCACCACGGCGCAGAAGGTTGCTAGCCCGAGCTCCGACAGCGGCGGTTCGCCCGCGACCAAGATCAACGGTCGGACCTCCTCGTCAACCGCGCTCCTGGCGACCGACACCGTGGACCTCTATGAGATCCGCATCTCGTCACCGACTGCATTCGAGGTCAACACGAGCGGCTCGACCTTCGACACGGTGCTGTTCCTGTTCCGCAAGTCGATCAACGCCAACGGCGTGCCCGAGGCCTATCCCGTCGCGATGAACGACAACGCCGCCGTGGCCGGCAACACCAGCGGCTACTCCCAGATCAAGAACATCGTGACCACGACCGGCGGATCATCGATCCCCAACTTGACGGCAGGCACGTACTACCTCGGTGTGGCCAGGAGCGGTGCGGTGCCTCTGCGGTGCGGCATCGATCCCACGTACGGAGCGCTCTTCACCTACACCGCGGGCTCAACGCAACTCGTGCTGCCGACGGGTAATCAAGGCAGCTTGAAGCTCTGTGAGTGGAATCTTGCCGCGGCCGGCGGCGAGTACTCGATCAATCTCGTCGGCGGCGTCACCGTGCCCCGCAGCTCCACCTGCGTTTCGGCGCCGGTCCTGGGCCAAGGCACCTACTCCTTCGGCAATGCCGGGACCGCCGATGACTCGGAAGACCGCCGGATCGGCCTCTTCAACATCTGCGGCATCAGCGGCGGGTGGCTCGCCAACCCGACGTGGTTCCGAGTGGCACCCTGCAACGGCCAACTCACGGTGCGCATCTGCCCAACCAACACCGCCGCGAACATCTATGGCTTCGTGCTATACCGAGGCTCCTGCGGCAACCTTGAGCCGATCGGCTGCGGGTCCTCGGCTTCAGCAACAGGGTGCGCCCGCGGCGCCGAAGGAACCTTCACGGTGGAACAGTGCGACGACCTGTACGTGGCGTTCGGTCCGCTCGCGTTCACCTCTCCGGCAAGCGTCGTGACCAGCCCAGGGGCCATCGTGATCCAGTGCGCTCCTACCCCGGTCTGTCCAGCAACCGCGGACATCAACGGTGATGGCGCCGTGGGTGGAGATGACCTGGCCCTGCTCCTGGCCAGTTGGGGAACGTGATTATGGGCTGAAAGTGTGTAAATCCATGCATATTCAGTGCTTGTCCGTTTGAATCCGACCAATCCGCGGCGAGACTCTCCCACCCCCGAGGCCTGTGGCCCCGGATGGTGTCATTCCCGTGGAGGCTCCATGCGTTGTGCTGCACTCATCATGTCACTGCTCTGTGTCCTGCCCGCGTTCGCGCAGGACGGAGAACTCGCTGGCCCCACCTGGGGCGAGGGTCCGGAAGACAATGGCGCAGGAGGCACGAAGGATGCCGGTGCCACGGCACCCACGGCGCAGCAGGTTTCATCACCCTTGGCTTCGGCTTCGGGCAGCACCCTGACACGCATCAACGGCAGGACCTATTCGGGACTGTTGCAACAGGACCTGATCGATCTCTACGAGATCTCCATCACGACCCCCGCTTCGTTCCTCGCCACGACCCAAGGGTCGACCTTCGACACCGCCATCTTCCTTTTTCGGAAGATCATCGGCAGCGATGGTGTGCCCGAAGCGCGGGCGATTGCGATGAACGACAATTCGCCATCCGGCGGCGTAAGCACCTCGAAGCTCGTCGGCTCCAGCATCCCGGGGCTGACTGCGGGCACGTACTACATCGCCGTCGCCAAGAGCGGCGCCATGCCCATCGGCTTCAAGAACCCCGACAACGATCCACTCCCCTTGTTCACCTACAACCCAGGATCCACGGCCGTCGTGTTGCCGACCGGGACGCAGGCCACCTACACGCTCGCCGATTGGAGCAATCTCGGCGACGGCGGCGACTACCAGATCGAGTTCGGTGGAACGGTGGTGACACGATCGAGCGCCTGCTCAAGTGCCATCATTCTTGGTAGCGGTGTCTACTCTTTCGGAAACGCTGGCGCGAGTGACTCTTCGGCCAGCCGCATCGGCCTCGACGCGACCTGCAGCGACAACGGTGCGTGGATCGCCAATCCGAGCTGGTTCGAACTTGGCGCCTGCGACGGGGCCGTGCAGATCTCGGTCTGCCCGACGGTCACCACTGCGACCTACCAGATGGTGGTCTATGAGGGTTCATGCGGCGACCTCGAGCCGGTTGCCTGCGGCACGCTCGGGGCCTGCAGTGGTGGCGGCACCGGCAGCACGGTCACGCTGAATCCAGATCCGTGCAAGACCTATTACGTCGCCTTTGGTGCGCGTCGCGTCTCGGGTGCGTCGCCGACCAGCGCAGGCACGATCACCATCACCTGCACGCCGGATGGACCGTCGTGCGGCGTGGCCGGGACTGGATCGTGCTTCACGCCGCACGCCGCACCGACCTGTGACTCGATCACGTGCTGCAGCGTGGTGTGCGCGATCGACCCCTTCTGCTGCAACTCAAGCTGGGACAACCTCTGCGTGTCGCAGGCCTACACCTCCTGTGCGCCACCGCCCGCCTGCCCGCCGAGCGATCCTGATCTCGACGGCAACGGCTTGATCGACGGTGGTGACCTCGCGATCCTCTTGTCGCAGTGGGGCACCTGAACCCAACGTCCGATTCCTGAGAACACCATGACGAACCGATTGCTCGTCCTCGCTTGCACGTTCGCAGCCACGCTCGGAGCACTGACCGCGGCCGATGACGGCGACCTGGCCGGCCCGACCTGGGGCGAAGGAAGCACCGACAAGGCCGGGTCGAGTCCCTCGACCGCCATGCGGACCAAGACCGTCGCGGCGAGCGATTCCAGCGGCGGAACGGTCACCAGCATCAGCGGCTCGACCGGCACCACCTCGCTCGTGGGAACGCTGCCGGATTCCGTCGATCTGTACGAGATCTTCGTCGTCAGCCCCACGCAATTCGACGTGACCACGCAGGGTTCGTCCTTCAACACCCGGCTCTTCCTCTTCAAGAAGGTCGTCAATGCGGACGGGAGCATCGATGCCATCCCGCTTGCCGCCAACGACAATGTGTCGACGCTGGCAAACTGGTCGCGCCTGCACAACACATCGAGCACCGCTGTGCTCATTCCCGGGCTCACGGCGGGCGCGCACTATCTGGCCGTGACCAACAACGGTGCCGTTTCAACGACCTGCCCGCGTGCCCTGCAGCCGACGCCGCAGTTCAGCTTCACGTCGACGACGGCGATCCTGCAGCCGGTGAACTCGGGCGAGCTCTGCGACTGGACCGGTTCGTCGACTGCTGCCGGCGCCTACACGATCAACATCATCGGAGGCGTGCTGCTGACGCGACCGGCGACGTGCGACGATGCACCGGTCCTTGGCACCGGCTCGTACGCCTACAGCACGGTCAACAACCAGGCGGAAGGCAGCGAGAACAACATCGGCCTGAACAACATCTGCGGGGTGCCTGCAACGATCCGGAGCCCGACCTGGTTCCGTCTCGATGCGTGCACCGGCTCGACGACCGTCCGGGTCCAGCCCTCGATCTCCGGCACGGCCGCCTATGGCTTCGTCGTCTACACCGGAGCCTGCGGTTCGCTCACGCCGATCGCATGCAGTGACACGTTCGGCACGGCTGGCGAACTGACCTTTGCCAGCGATGCGTGCCAGACCTACTACGTTGCCTACGGCCCACTGAAACCTGCGACCAGCACCCAATTCCCGGTGGTCGGTCCCGGCACGCTCATCATCGCCTGCACTCCATCGGCACCCGATGCCGACATCAATGGCGATGGCATCATCGATGGGAACGATCTTGCGCTGCTGCTGTCGCAGTGGGGCAGCTGATCCTCTGAGCGACCGTACGATGTGGGCGTGAGCGCCTCCGTCGACGATCGCACCATCGACAGTTCCGATCCCGGCGAGCCGCGGGGGCCGGACTTCGGAGCCACCACGCCGCCGAGCGCACCCGACACCGGCGCCACACAACCGCCGCCTGCGGGTAGGTGGCAGGATGCGCCAGCCACCCCGCGCAAGCGCGCCGCAGAGTCGATGGTCGGCCAGACGGTCGGTCGCTACCAAGTCCTGCAGCTGCTGGGTGAGGGTGGATTCGGTGCCGTCTACCTGGCCGAGCAGGTCGAACCTGTGCGCCGCAAGGTGGCGCTGAAGGTCATGCGCTCGGGCAGCGACCGGGAAGACCTGGTCGCACGTTTCGAGGCCGAGCGCCAGGCCATGGCGGTGATGAACCACCCGGGCGTTGCCAAGGTCTGGGATGCCGGGGCGCTGCCGGATGGCAAGCCCTTCTTCGCGATGGAGTTCGTGCCGGGCAAGCCGCTCGATGAGTTTGCCGATGCCGAGCGGCTCGACCTGCGCGCCCGCGCACGGCTCTTCCTGCAGGTGTGCGATGCGATCCAGCACGCGCACACCAAGGGCGTGGTGCACCGCGACCTCAAGCCCGGGAACATCCTCGTCTACCGCGATGCCGAGACCTTCCACGTGAAGGTGATCGACTTCGGCATCGCGAAGGCCGTGAACACCACGCTGCATTCGCGCAGCTTCGAGACGCAGTTCGGCCACTTCGTGGGCACGCCGGCGTACATGAGCCCGGAGCAGGCCGACGGCAAGGCGGACATCGACACGCGCAGCGACGTCTACACGCTCGGCGTGATCGTGTACGAGCTCCTCACGGGCTGGTTGCCACTGGACCAGAAGACGCTGCAGGGCGTAGGTGTGAGCGAACTCAGCCGCGTCGTGCGCGAGTACCGGCCTCCGTCGCCGCAGCAACGCATCAGGCAGGTCGAGCGCGATGACCTTGGCCGCGCGAACACAATCGCTCATGCACGCGGCACCGATCCGGGCTCGCTGGCCAAGGCGCTCCGCGGCGACCTCGAGCGCATCATCTTCAAGGCGCTCGAAAAGGACCGGGAGGTGCGCTACCAGAGCGCGAGCGCGCTCGGCGACGACCTGCGCGCGTGGCTGGCTGGCGATCCGGTGAGCGCCGGCCCGCCCGGCACGGCGTACCGCGTGCGCAAGCTCGTCGCCAAGCACAAGGTCGCGGTCGCCGCGGCCGTGCTGGGGATCTGCATGATCGTGGCGTCGTCGGTCGCCATGGCCTTCCTCTGGCGCACCGCCGTCACGCAGGAACAGCGCGCGCGGCAGACCCTGAGCACCTTCCTGCTCGCGCTACGCTCGGCTGACAGCCAGGGAACCGGCGACCAGGTCGCGCTGACGATCAAGGACCTGCTGGCACGCGTGGAGAATGCCGTGACCACTGAATTGAAGGACGACCCGCAGGTTGCGGCCGAGCTCTACGACACGGTGGGTCAGCTGTACCTGGCGTTCAGCGACTACGAGCCTGCACTGCGCAACTTGAAAGAAGCACAGGATCTTCGATCCCAGATCGTGGCGTCTGAACCAACGGTCGCTGCGCAGATCGCGCTGGCCCAGACCCAATGGAAAGTGGCACGATGCCAGTACTTCCTCAACGATCACGAGGCGAGCCTCGCAGGCTTTGCATCCGTCGTCGAGAGTTTCAACCGACTCCGGCCCGAAGCAGTCAATGACCTCGTCGAGGCGAGAATGCACCTCGCTGCTGCTCAGTTGAAGCTCCAGAAGATCGACGACGCCGACCACAACGCGACCATGGCGCTCGACATGCTGCGCAAGAAGTTCGGCGAGGAGAGCGATGAATACGGCGCATCGCTGTTCGCGCGCTCGCGGCAGCTTGAGTCACTCGGCCGAGTCGATGAGGCGGCCGAGGCCTACAGCCGCGTCGCCGCGATCTTCGCCAAGGTTTCAGGGCCGGACGACTGGCGCGTGGGCCGTGCGCTGCGCCAACTGTCGGTCATCCAGCTCGAGCGCGGGGAACTGGCTGCGGCACTTCCCAATCTGCAGCGCTCCGTGCGCCTGATGGAGGCACGCTTCGGCGAGAGCGACCCATTGGTCACAGCAGCCAAGCACGACCTGGCCGACACGATGCTCAAGCTGGGCACCAACCTCGACGAGGCGCGCGAGATGGCGCGACGAGCCCTCGCAGGCCGCAAGGCCAATGGCAAGAACCCAGTGAACACCGCCAAGACCATGGTGCTCCTCTCGAAGATCGACGAAGCGCGATCGGATCTGGCTTCGGCCACACGCACCCAGCGGGATGCCGTGGACCTGCTGCGCACGGCCATGCCGCAGGGCGGCCCGGAGACCACCGCGGCTGTCGGGCGGTTGGGTCATCTCTTGATTCTGCAAGACCTTATGAATGATGCCGAGCCCTTGTTGCTCGAGGCGATCAGTTCCGCCACGCGTGAGGGTGAGCCAGCCAAGGCCATCCTTGAGCAGGCCCAATCCGATCTGGCTCGCCTTCGAGCGCCTGGAGCAACTCGCGAAACTCGATGAAACCAAGCGATTTCCCGCTTCCGTTCAGGTGGGGATCGGACACACTCGGACCACCGGCGGGTCGTGCGTTCGGATGAAGGACCTCCTCATGCGCACGACGATCTTGGCTGTTCTCTCCATCGCTCTCCTGGCACCGCGCGTCGCCGCCGATGTCGGTCCGACCTGGCAGGAGGATCCCGACGCAGGATCCGTGCCCAGCACCGGCCAGGGAGTGCGCGCCACCGGTGTGGGCACGGTCAACCGCGTCAATGGGACAACGACCACTGCATCGCCCTTCGCTGAAGGCCTCGTGGGCTTCGACCCGGTCGATCTGTACGAGATCGACATCAGCAGTCCCGCCACCTTCACCGTCGTGACCGGACCGGAGTTCGATTCGCGGCTATTCCTCTTCCGCAAGGAAGGATCATCGTGCAGTCCACTGGCGATTCCCGTTGCCGCCAACCATCGACGACTGCCTGGTTCGAACGGCTCGGAACTGAAGGCCATTCCCGGCCTTGCTGCGGGCACCTACTACCTGGCGATCTCCGGGGCCCCGGCGATCCCGCGCGGTTGGGTGAGTGCGGGCAGCGGGGGCTATTCGCTCGTCGATCTCTTTGCATTCCCTGCGGATGGGCTCGGCACGCAGTTCCCGTTGGTGGCGGGCGCATCCTTGGCGGAGTGGACCACACCGGCAGGCACGGCATCCGGCTCGTACAGCCTCGCGGTGAATGGCATCACGCCCAAGGTCGCAGGGATCTGCTCGGACGCGGGTCGCGCCATGGCTGGCGTGAGTGCGTTCGATCTCACTGGTGGCAGCACCTCGCCCGAGACGTTGCCGATGGGCTGTGAACCCGGCGTCGCTGGCATGACCCGCACCATCTGGGTGCGGCACACAGCCACATGCGATGGCGAGCTGACGATCGGCGTTCAGCCAACCAGCCCGACGCAGAGTCCGCTGGCGGTCGCTGCGTGGCTGGGCTGCTGCGACCAGCGAATCCCAGTCGGCTGCGATGTCGCTCCCACGAATGCCGGTCAAGCCATGACTGTCTTCCCGGTCCGTGCTGGCGACAGCGTGCTCGTCGCGATCGGTGTGCGGATGACCTCCAGCACGCTGCCGCCGGCAGTGACCGGCGACCTCTTCATCGAGTGCGCCACGACCTCGGCCTGCGGTGACGAGCGGGCCGGCTCATGCTTCAGTCCGCACGACACGCCGTTCTGCAATGCCGGTGACTGCTGCAGCGCCGTCTGCGCACTGGATCCCTACTGCTGCGCCGTCATGTGGGACGACACCTGCGTCACGGGTGCCATGAGCGTCTGCATCGAGACGGCACCGAGCCCCGACATCAACGGTGACGGCAACGTGGATGGCAACGATCTCGCGCTGCTCCTCTCGGCGTGGGGCACCTGACCGCCGATCGGGCGGACCTACCATGGCGCCCATGCATGACGATGCCCCGACCGGCGGCATGACCACGCTCGGCGCGACTGCGGCGCACGACGCACTTGCCTGGGCGCATGCCCTGGTGGGCTCGGAACGTGGTCGTTACCGCATCGTGTCGCTGTGCGGTATCGGCGGTTTCGGTGCTGTGTTCGAGGCCGAGCAGCTCGCACCGGTGCGGCGGCGCGTGGCGCTGAAGATCCCGAATCCTTCCGTGCGATCGCCTGCTCTCGATGCGCGATTCCAGGACGAGGCCCAGTCGCTTGCGTCGATGCGCCACCCGGGCATCGCCACCGTGCTCGATGCAGGTGTGCTGCCTGGTGGTCTGCCGTTCATGGCGATGGAGTTCGTGGAAGGCCGGCCATTCGACGACGCGGCCAACGACCTGCGGCTGCCGCTCGACCAGCGCATCGCGCTGCTGGCGAGCGTGTGCGATGCGGTGCAGCATGCGCACACCAAGGGCATCGTGCACCGCGACCTCAAGCCCGCCAACGTGCTGCTCGAGGTGAGTGACCGTGGCGTGCGTGCCAAGGTCATCGACTTCGGCGTCGCGGCACTCATCGATCATGACGTCCCGTCCACCGACGAGGCCCACGGCACGCCGGCCTTCATGAGCCCGGAGCAGCTCGCGGCGTCCGGCGACATCGACACGCGTGCCGACGTTTGGGCTCTCGGCGTGATGCTCTTCCAGCAATTGACCGGCGTGCTGCCATGGCTGCCCAGCGGCGAACGTTCGCTCGATGCGGAGCGTGTCTCGGCTGCAGCACTGCCCCTTGCGAGTGCGCAGTGGGACACCCTCGGCTCCGAGCAGCCGATGCTCCAGTCGATGGAGGCCACGCGTCGTGCAACGACCGACCGCACCCATGCGGCCGCGATCGGCGGTGATCTCGAAGCCATCTGCGCCATGTGCCTGGCTCGGGATCCCGAGCTCCGCTACGCCAGCGCCGCTGCGCTCGCCACCGACCTGCGCGCATGGCTGCAGCGGGATCCTGTCGCGGCGATGCAACAGAGCTTGCGCTATCGCATGCGCTGCATGGTGCGCAAGCATCCGCGGACGGCCTTCGGGCTCGGCGTGGCTGCCGCCGGAACTGTTGCTGCGGCTGTCGCACTGGGCGTGCTCTGGCAACAGGCTCGCCGCGCCGAGGCGACGGCGATCGTCAGCCGTGATCGGGCCCAGCGCACCCTCGACACCTTCCTCTCGAGCCTGCGGGCAGCGGATGCACTTGCTGCCTCGAACGATGCGGCGGTCACGATCCCAGCGCTGCTCGAGCGCATCGAGTGGAATGCGCAGGCCGACCTGGCCGAAGACCCCACAGCGCTGACGAGCGTTCGCGACACGGTGGCGGTCGTCTACCTGGCGAACCAGGATTTCCAGGCCGCACGGCGCAACCTTGATGCGGCGATCGCGACCCATCGGCAGATGGTGGCGGCAGCTCCCGATGAGGCCGCACGCATCCGTGCCAACCTCGAGCTTGCGGAGTCGCTGCACCACCTCGGCAGGGCGCGCTGGCTCCTGCAGGATGTCGCTGGTTCGCGCGAGGCGTTCGTCGAGAGCCTTGCGTTGCGCGAAGCGGCCGATCCCACAGCGATCGAGGCGATCGCCGACACGATGCAGATGGTCAGTGCGGTCGAGGAGCGCGCAGGCAACCCGGCGCGGAGCGACGAGTTGGGCGAGCGGTCGATCGCGCTGCTCAAGGATGCAGGTCGGCAGGGGAGTGATGCGCATGTGGCCGTGCTGATGACGCGCGCCAACACGCTGCTGCGCTCGGGCCGCACGGGCGAGTCGATGGACCGCTTCGCCGAGGTCGCCCGCGTGCTTGCGACGGCGGGGCGACCGGATGATTGGCGCGCCGGCCGCGCACTGAGCCAGCTCGCGCTGCTGCAGGCGAAGTCGGGCGACCCGCTGGGTGCTCTGCCCAACTACGAGCGTTCGCTTGAGATCAGCGCCCGGCGGTTCGGCGCTTCGCACCAGCTCGTGACGAGCATCCATCACCGGATCGCCGAGCTCGTGCTGCAACAGGGCGTCGCACTCGACCGTGCGCGTGATCACGCCGTGCTGGCGATCGATGGTCGAAGGCTCGATGGCCGCAGGCCGCTCGACCTGGCAGCCAGCCTCGAGCTCGGGGCACGCATCGAGCGCGCACGCGGCGATCGAGCGCAGTCCATCGCGCTGCAGCGCGGTGCGCTCGATGTACGCCGAGCCGCGAATCCGATCGGCGATGCATCGACGATGGTCTGCACGGCGACGCTTGGTGACTGGCTTGCGCAGGATGGGGCGTGCGACGCCGCGCGGCCGACCCTGCTCGAGGCGATCGAGCGTGGCGAGCGGTTGGCAGGCACTGGTCCAACGGTCGACGCAGCGCTGGCGGCGGCGCGCACGGCCCTGGCTCGATGCACTCAGCCCTGAGCGGCGCCCCAACGCAGCGCGGCCTTGGCCACGCGTGCACCGAAGAGGCGTGCCGTGTCGCGGTCGCCAACCGGTGGCGTGAGATCAGGCCCCTTGTCGCCGTCGGACTGCGCCATCATCCCGGTCCAGGAACCAATGCGATTGATGCGTGTGTCGCCGGTGCCGCTGGGGAAGATCCCTTGGCTGACCCACACCATGCTGTGCTGGCACGCAAAGGTCATGATCGCATCGAGGCAATGCAGCTTGTCGCCCGAGAGGCTCGCACTGTTGGTGAAGCCAGCGGCAAGCTTGTCGCGCCAGCCTTGGCGGTGCCAGATGCCGCCGGTGTGATCCATGAACTGCTTGAAGTCGGCCGTCACGGTGCCCATGAAGGTGGGGCACCCGAAGATGATCGCCGTGGCCTCGTACAGGTGCTTCCAGCCGGCATCCTTCTCGTGATCACCGTGCGCCGGCAGGTCGCTGGTCGGCACGAGCACGGAATCGATGCCCTCGACGCCGGCTGCGCCCGCATGGATGCACTCGGCGACGACCTTCGTGTGGCCGAACTTGCTGTGGTAGACGATCGCGATCTTCATCGGTGTGCTCCTGTGGAGCACTCAGTTCGCAGCCCACGCGGTGCGGATGCACCGGATTCAGCGAGGGGGTGCGGGCTGCGCGGCGGGTTGCGCGGCATCCGATGCACCAGCGCGACGGCCCGCCCACTCCACGCCACCCTTGAGGTGACTGCGGAAGAGCGGCTCGGCGAACGATTCCTTGGTGTGGCCACCGCCGGTGTACCAAGCGCGACCCTTGCCGACCTCGTGGCACCAGGTGGTCGGGTGGTCCCCATCCATGCCGCCGCCGGTGTAACTCGACTCATCGAGGCTCGCGAGGATCATCATGCCCTTCACCGAGCGCGGATTCGTCCGGTAGACGTACCACTCGTCGGTGCGCTTGAGCTCGGCCGGCCAGCCCGCCATGCTCGGATGGTCCTTCGACTCGTTGCGCACGACCGCTTCCTGGATCGCAGGATGGGTCTTGAAGTACGCACCGACGAGCCGGCCGTACCACGGCCAGTCGTACTCGGTGTCGCTGGCCGAATGCACGCCGACATAGCCGCCGCCATCCTCGATGAAGCGCTCGAAGGCCTTCTGCTGTGCATCGTCCAGGACATCGCCTGTCGTGTTCAGGAAGACGACCACGCGGAATCGCTCGAGGTTCGCAGGCGTGAACGCAGCGGAATCCTCGGTGGCCTCGACGACGCAGGTGGGCGCGAGCAGATCCTTCATGGCGGCGACGCCGGTCTCGATGCTGTCGTGCCGGAAGCCCGCGGTCTTCGAGAAGATGAGCACACCGGCCTTGGACGGCACGATGGGAACCTGCGACAGGGTGGGTACGCCCTGCATGCCGAACGTGGCGGGGTCAGCCGGCCCTGCAGTCCCTGCAGGGTGCGATGCGTCCAGCACCGCTGCGCCACTTGGCGCGCCGACGACCGCCACGACGAAGCCCACTGCACCGATGGCCAGGGACGGCGGAAGCGCGACCATCAAGGCCTCGCGCACCGTTCCCCAGGCCCGCTGTGCAGCGCCCCACGCGATCCGTGACGTGAAGGCAGCGGCCATGGAACGAGGGTACGAGGCCCATGCGCACGCAGGGGCGTGCTGCAAGGTTGTCCACAGCGACGGGGTCCTTGGAATCATGGCGCAGGAATCACGTTGACCGCCGTGATCGCGGGATCCTGCACGAGCTCAGCGAGTCGGGCCGGGAGTGCTCGACCAACCACCACGCGCGCCGCCTCGTTGATGCCCGGCTCCGAGAGCCGCGCTGCGAGTGCGCCAAGTGGGGAGTTCTCGGTCACCGCGATCGAGACCCAGACCGAGCCATCGGGCATCGTGCTCGACGATGTTGACGGCCGTGCACCAAGGAGCGCCGCGCGGAAGAGCTCCGCACCCAACAGGTCCCATGCGCGATCGAGCTCAGCGGTCGTGAGCGGGCGCGCAACACGCGCACGCGTGGAAGTAATCGCCGCAGCCGCTTCGGCTGGCACGAGGTCACGATCGATGCCGCCGGTTGCGCCCATCGCCGATCGTCGCGTGCGCAGGGCACTGTCGATCATGCGCTGCAGGCTCGGCCAGGCTTCGATCCGCAGGAGTCCATCCTGCGCCGACCACGCCGCACTGCGACCACCTTGGTCCGTCCAGAGTTCACGGCCTGTCAGCTTCTGCAGCTCGCGCACCAACCGCTCGGTCGCTTGCGTGACGATGGATGGATCGGCACCAAGGCCCACCAGATCACGAACGTCGTAGAGCGCGATGACGGGATCTTCGGCGGGAGCAATAGGTGCCGAGGGCTCTTCCGTGGGTTCGCTGCCATGGGATGCATCGCGAGGCTCGCCGGGCGCACGGCGAGGTGCATCAGCCGGAGCGTCCATCTTGGCATCGGTCAGTGCGTCCGACCTGCGTTGCGACGACTCCAGCTCCCGCGCGAGGCCGCGATCGGCCAGTGCCGAGGTACCCGCTGCGGGTTCACGAAGACCACCTGTCGACTGGCGCTTGAGTTCCGATTGCTCACGCGCGGCTGGTGCTGCAGGCTTCGCCGGGCGTGACGCCATCGAATCCATCTTGCCCTTCGCACCACCACCGAATCCGCCAGCAGCGCCTTGGGAACCACCGCCGCCTCCACCAATCATGCCACCGGGCATACCACCTGCGTCGCCACCGGCGAGTCGGCGGCTTCGGGAGAGCGACTCCGAGCGCTCCACAACGCGACCAGCAGCGGGTGCACTCGGCGCAACCACCGGCGCTGGTGCCGTGTTGGGCACCGCTGCAGATTGCGCAGGTGCTGCGCTTGTCGGAGCGGGAACAGCGCCCGCGACGATCGGTGCACTTTGCGCCGACTCGGGCGGAACACCGAAGGACTCGCGCCTGTTTTCGTCATCGCCCGCCGAGCCGAAGGTGCCGCGGGACATGC
>CAIYOC010000007.1 GCA_903927725.1 uncultured bacterium
CTGCGCGGACGCGCGCGCTGCACCCGGCTCCGCGCGCGCTCCTCCTGCGTCGCTCGGCGGGGCTGGCACCCGCCTCCGATGGTCGCACGGCGTGCCGCCTTCGCGACTCCGCAGGCCGCGCAGCTCGGAACCGCTCGGTCGCTCTGGACGAGCGTGACGTGGCGCCTGTCCTGCGGCCGTCGCGGAAAGGGGGCGCGGCATGCCTCGCCGAGCGAGTTCCGCAGCCTGCGAGGAAAGCTGGCGCGCCGTGCCAGTCAGTGACCACAGAGTGACTACCGCGCCAGTTTCTGAGCAGGCGAGGACTGTCTGAGCGAACGAGGCATGCCGGCGCCCCAAAGGAGCGACGGCCGCGAGCGCAGCGAGACGGCAGCGCCACACAGGAGCGACGCTCCGCAGCAGCTACCGTGACGTACCGCAGCAAGGCGCATCAGTGCAGCTGCCCGTCGTCGCGCTCGTCGGGCCGGTAGGTCCGCAGGTCGCGGCGCAGGCGTGCGTAGTCACGCAGGCCGCCAACCGTGAACCACGCCATCACGATCGTGCTGGCCGCAAGGATGAACCAGCTCCAGACGCCCCAGTACCAGGCCCACTGCGCATCGTTCACCGGCTCGCCCTGCGCCTTGCGCCAGAGGAGCCATGGCGTCGCCACGCAGAAGAGCGCGGTGAAGGCGAGCGGCCACGCCAGCGTGAGCACCGCGACGAACCGGTCCCAGCCCTTGTACTGGCGGTCGAAGCCAAGCTTTTCGAGGAGCGTGGCCGGCGCGGCGTCGGCTTCGGCACTGCCTTCGATGCGCCAGCGACCGCGGTGCAGCATGCGATCGAGGTCGAACCAGCCATCGGCGGCGAGCGAACCCTCCGGCGAGTGGCACCGAGCGGCACGGCCGAGCAGGCTGCCGACCACGTATGCCGCACACGCCACCATCATCGCGGCGAAGCTCAGCTCCATCCCGGTGAAGTGGGCTCGCAACCACGTGGCGATCGCGGACCACCATGCCAGCAGCGTGCCTGAGTCCCCGGAGCCCCATCGCTCCAGCGTGCCGTCAAGCGTATTGAGCGCAACGACACCGACCAGGCACACGACCATCCCCGACACCATCGCGCTCCATGCGCCGATCGCGTTGCCCCACCGCGTATAGAGCCCGCCGATGATCACCGCACCGCCGCCGGCGACGAAGATGCTCCCGGTGAGCGCGCCGTACATCGCCACGTACTCCTTGGGCTGCCAGTGCCAGCTGAAGACGAACGCGAAGATCGCCACCGCCAGCACGGCGCCCTTGAGCAGCAGCAGCTGCGCGCGCGGCGTCATGGGTGTGCGGCGGAAGGGCAGCACGATGTCCTGCACCGCGATGCTCGCCCACGAGTGCATGTAGGCGCTGTCGGTGCTGATCGCGGCGCCGAGCATGGCGGCGACGACCAGGCCGAGCAAGCCGGTGGGCAGCATCACGCCCAGCGCCAGCGGCACGCGCATCTCGGCCTGCAGCGCTTCGGTCGGCTGCGCCGCGATCTGCGCCTGCAGCGGCGCAGCGGCCTCGGCCCAGTCCGGATGCGTGAGGAACGCGCGCACCGCCAGCGGGATGAGCACGGTGACGAGCATCAGCGTGCGATAGCGCCAGCCGTTGAGGAGCTGGCCCATGCGCGCCTCGTGCGCGTCGCGTGCAGCGCTGTTGTAGCCCTGGTCCCCTTGCCACGCCCGGCACGCGTAGAAGAGCGTGAAGGCGCTGATGAGCCAGTAGACGACGTTGAAGTTCCCCTCGTCCTCGAGCCCGAGCGGGTTCACCATGCTCTTGCCGGCCGGCAGCATGGCCATCGTCTCCTCGAGCTTGAGCCAGGGGAACTTGAGCAGC
Organism: uncultured bacterium; assembly: GCA_903927725.1. GTDB lineage: Bacteria > Planctomycetota > Phycisphaerae > Phycisphaerales > SM1A02 > SYIB01. The sequence continues at coordinate 1,842 of CAIYOC010000007.1, forward strand.
ACCCAGTAGCACACCGTGACGAAGGTGCAGAAGCAGAAGACGCCCTGGAAGAAGTCGGTGACGAGCACGGCCAGCATGCCGCCGGCGAAGACCATGAAGACCGCGAACGCCAGCAGCGCACCCATCACCGCCGGGAAGGTCTCGATCGCCATGCCGGCGACCGTGAACTCCGGTGGCAGCCCGAGCATGGCGATGAAGAACCGCGCCGTGACGCCGGGGAAGATCGCGTAGTTGAGGATGCCGCTGACGAAGGCCACCACGCCGCTGAACACGCGGAAGCGCTTGGAGTAGCGCATCTCGAAGAACTGCGCGAGCGTCATCGCTCGGGTCTCGCGGAATCGGTAAATGACCCAGCCGGTGATCGCCAGCAGGATCAGCGATGGCCCCTCGAGGTACCCCCACCAGTACTGCGTGAAACCCACGTCGTACCCGAGCTGGAAGTACCAGACCAGCGTGATCACGCCGACCTGCGCCATGTTGTAGGAGACCGTGAGCAGGTAGCGGCCCGCGAGCCGGTTCGCGCTCAGGAACCCGCTCACGCTGCGCGCATGCTCGCGCATGCTCCAGGCCGAGAGCGCCAGCGCCACGACGAACCCGATGACGATGAGCCAGTCGACGGTCGCGAGCGTCATGCAGCCATGCTAACGACGGCTTGCGCGGCGGATCCGCAGCGACGCGATCTCGAAGGCTCGCAGGCCGAGCCACCAGCCGTCGCGGTCGGCACACGGGGTGAGCCGCGTGCGCGCGATCGGTGCCTCGAAGAAGTCGCACCGGACCACGTCCTCATGCGGCATCGAGGGTGACACGAGCACCTGGCGTGGCGACCCCGAGTGATCGACCAGCCGAACCACGACATCGCCGCTGCCGTCGGCTGCGGGCTTCATCGCGCTCACTTCAAGCAGTCCATCGCCGTAGGCCAGGATGCCGACCGGGTGCATGCCCGCGGCCGCCGCCCCCGCGCGCCCCGTTGCCACCGTGATGGCCGGGTTGTTGAACCACTCAGCCTGTACCGCGACCGACGATGGATCCGGTCCGATCGGCAGGATCGCGTACTCGAACTCGTGCACGCCACGGTCGCAGGTGGGATCGGGGAAGTTGGGACTCTTGACCAGCGTGAGGCCCATGCAGCCGAGCTTGCCGCTCTTGCCGAAGATGCCATCGTCCAGGACCGCGATGCCTTCCTGGCCATCGTGCACGAGCATCCAGTCGTGACCGGGCACCTCGAACTGCGCGGCCTGCCAACTGGTGTTGTCGTGCCCGTCGCGGTCGATCCAGCCGAACTGGGTGCCGAAGCGCACGCTGCGGCTGCGCAGGCCGGTGGGGAAGAGCGCGCGGAGCACCGTGCGTTCCTCGCGCCAGTCCAGCCGGGTGTGGATGCGCAGGAAGGCCTCACCCGGGCGCAGGCTGCACGTCTGCACGATGCGGCTCGCGCGGCCGAGCGCGCGTTCGATCCGCAGCATCGGCACGCCGCCACGCACGATCGGCGTGACGGTCGGGCGGCCCGTGATCGGGATCGGCTTCTCGGCATGCTCACGGTCGGTGTCCCACGCTTCCCAGCGACGCGGCCGATCCTCGTAGAGGGCCAGCTCGTTGAGTCCGTGTCCGTCTCGCGCGGCGCACGAGACGCCGTCGCGCTCGACCCAGCTCACGCGGCCCTGCGCATCGAACTCGGCGACATCATGCCCGAGCGCGAGCGTGGTGCGCGTGGCCCTGGCCTGAGCGGGCTTCGGGCGACGCACGGTCGACACGCCGCACTCGGGGATCTCCTGCAGGCGAGGCTCATCGATGCCGGCGGGTCCGGCCGGTTCGAGCTCGATCGCGGTGCTCGCCGGATTGAAGACGACCTCGCCCGCAGCGGGCACTCGCGAGCGAACTCGCTCGAGCCCTGCATCGCGCAGCGCTTCGAGCCGCTTGAGCGCAGATCGCATCGCCACTCGCGCGTCGTCGTAGACCGCCTTGATGCTCGAGCCCGGGAGGATGTCGTGGAACTGGTGGAGGAGCACGGTCTTCCAGAGTCCGTCCAACTCGGTCAGCAGCGCCCGCTCGTCTGCACGCGAGAGCGGCGCGATGACCGCGAGCATCTCGACCTGGCGCAGGAGCCTCTCCCCGCGGCGATTGGCCTGCTTGATCCAGCGCTGGCTGGTGTAGGTGCCGCGGTGCGCCTCGAGGTAGAGCTCGCCATCCCACACCGGCAGCGGCTCGCCGCGCCGGGCGCTCGCACGGGCCTGGCGGTGCAGTTCGCCGCACAGGTCCCCCGCCTTCATCGGTTCGCACGCCGGCAAGCCCTGCGATCGCCGCGCGTTCGCGGCGCGTTCGATCTGCGACGGATCGGGTCCGCCGCCGCCGTCGCCCCAGCCGTACGGCTGCAGATACGCACGCACGCGGCCCTGATCCTGGCGCTCGATGTTGCGCGTCGCCGCGACGAGGTCGTTGGGCAGGAACTCGCTGTTGTAGTTGTGCCCGGGCGTGAAGTGGCTGAGCACGTCAGTGCCATCGAGCCCACGCCACCTGAACGTCACGTGCGGGAAGCGGTTGGTCCCGCTCCAGATCATCTTGTTGGTGATGAAGGTGTCCAGGCCGGCGAGGGCGATGATCTGCGGAAGGCACGCCGGGAAGCCGAAGGTGTCGGGCAGGTAGAGGAATCTCTGGGGTGCCGCTGCACCGAACTGCTCGCGCCACCAACCAGTCCCATGCACGATCTGCCGGATGAAGCTCTCTCCGCTCGGGCACGTGCCATCGGGCTCGATCCACATCGCGCCGTTGGGCTCCCAGCGTCCTGCCTTCACGGCCTTGCGGACCTGTTCGAACAGTGCCGGGCTCTCCTCCTGCACCATGCGGTACTGCGCCGCCTGGCTGCAGAGGAACGTAAATCCGGGGAATCGCTCGATCGAACGCAGCGCGGTCGCGAACGTGCGCACGCACTTGCGGCGGGTTTCGTCGATGCGCCAGAGCCACGCGGTGTCGATGTGCGCGTGGCCGATGGGCACGCATGCGGTCGCGTGCATCGGATCGGCCGATCCCTTCAGCAGCGCATCGAGCGCACCCGACTGGGCAAGCACGACCTCGCGCGAGATGGCCCCCGCAGGAATCGCGCGCACGATCGCATCGAGGCCACGGCGCAGGTCGTTCGTTCGTGGATCCTCGGCGCTGCCGTTCCAGAGGCATCGGCGCAGCAGGTCGAAGCGCTCGGCGAACTGCCATACGGGCTCGTCGAGCACGACGAGCTCCGCGCACTCCAACCGCCCCGGCTTGCGTTCGTTCCATCGCGCACGCACCTCGGGCTGGTCCCACCAGAACGTCGTCGCCCCCAACGGCAGGTTGCACGCCGCCTCGATCCAGAGCTCGACGCGCTGGCCTGAGCGACCGCGCGTGCGGTCGTTCCATGCGAGCGGCGCGATCGGTGCGGTGTCGTGATAGGGATCGAGCCCTGCGTGCGGCACGCCGTCGACCCAGACGCACGCCTCGGTGCCGCTGGAAAAGCGCAGGAGCACACGCTCGCCGGCAAAGTCGCGCGGCATCGTCCCCTGCACGCGGAACCAGGCGGTCGACCAGATCGGGCCCCACCGGTAGCCCGGTTCGACCCTGGTCCGACGGGCGCGCTGCGCCACGTTCGGCGCCACACGCTCGGCGAAGTGGGCGACCTCGACGCGCAACGCCTCGCGGCGGGGCGCGGCGAGCGGGCGGAGGAGATCGTTGCAGAACTCCTCGAAGCGGATGGCATCCATCTGGTGGTCGGGCAGCACGCAGGCAGCGTACGGTGCAGTCGCGTGGCACACCATCACGACAGCGCCCCGCCGGCGAGGGCGGGGCGCGGATCGACGAAGGCCGGAGGCCGGGCTCAGAAGTTGAACTGGATGCCGGCGTAGTACCGGAGCTCGTTCTTCGCCGTGCCGTCGGTCGCGCTCGAGTTGTACTCGTCACGGACGCCAGCGATGAACGAGAGGTTGTCGGTGTTGGGGATGTCCCAGATGAAGTCGGCGTACACGTTGATGAAATAGAACTCCTGGAAGTTCGCGACGTCGGGCACGTACTGGCCGCCGAACTTCACGCGCTGCTCGTCATTGATCGTCCACAGGCCTTCGAACGAGGCCAGGAAGCTCGGATACCAGCGATCGCTCGTCCCTTCTTCACGCGTGGCACCGAAACCGATGCGGGGCGTGAGTTCGAGCGGCTTCTCGGTGTAGAGCCGGTAGCCGACCCCGCCGAAGATGCTGTAGCGCTGCTTCCACGACTGGAACTCGTCGTACTCGAACTGCGCCTTCTCGAAGATCGTCCAGCGGCTCTCGCCGAGGTCACGCTCGAGGATCTGCGTGGCGAGCGCGTTGTTGTCCTGCGCCTCGCCGTTGTTGGATCGGTAGTACCACTGCGCATCGACCTGGAAGAGCCAGCCGTCTTCCTTGTAGAGCGTGCCGCCCGCGAGCCGCACGTCCAGGGTGTCGTTGGTCGACTGCACGCCCGAGACCGAGGCGTTCACGTAGGACTTCCAGGGCGAGGCCGGTGCCGGCGGTGCGATCGCCTTCACCTCGGTGAACTGGTCGGGCCGCAGCGCGATGTCGCCCAGCACCGGGTGCTTGAGCACGATGCCGTTGGCATCCTGCTTGGTGACTTCGCCCTTGATGGTCTCCCCGTTGGAGAGCTTCACCTCGGACTGCGGGGGCGTGGGCTGCGCCTGCACCAGGGCGAGGGCGTCGGCGAAGGCGAGCGGCGCTGCAAGCAAGGCAGCCAAGAGCGCAAGGCAACGAGTCATGCTGGGTCTCCGGTCGATCAGGCGGGTTTCTGCGGCAGCCGACCGTGGCGGAAGTCCGATGGCGATCCTTGCCTTCGGGGGGCGGCACCATACACTCACTCCGTGCGAGGCGTGACCGTCCATCTGCTCGCGATGTGGATCGCGATGTGCTGCTGCCAGTGGCGCGCTGTCGGCGCTGCCATGGGCCTGCAGTCGATCCCGTCATGCTGCGCACCGGCAGAGCCGGTCGATCCCTGCTGCGATAACTGCTGCACGGGTCCGGACGAGCGCAGTGAAGACGAACGACCGCCGGCCGACTCCAACCGGTGCGCCGGCTGCTGCGACAAGGGCCTTGCCCCATCCGCCGACGACCTGCCGTCGTCGCTCTTCGACCTCCACCTCGATCACCTCGGCACCCTGCTGCTTCATGTGCCGAGCATCGCCCTGCCATCGATCGATCGATCGATCGAACATGGCACCGTGTGGCACCCGCCGCCGGGCCGATTCCGGCCGCTGGTCTGCATCCTGACCGTGTGACGTGACGCTGATCGTTGCCGCACCCCTCATCGGGTCCGCGGTGCTTTCTCGCATCCATCATCACCAAGGATCACCATGCCTCAGCTCCCGCTTCGGGCTGCCGCAGCACCTCTGGCCTTGCTTCTGGCCACGTTGCTCGCCGCAGCCTGCACCGCGACCGACCATCACGACGCTTCGCGCGACACGCTTGAGAGGGATCTCGCACGCGCTGCGCTCGATGGCGGCGCGAACCCGCTCCCCGCTCCCGCCGGCGCACCACCGACCGACCGCGCCCTGACGGCCGACGCCGCGGTGGCGGCCGCACTCTCCAGCAATCCATCCTTCCGCGCCGACGTGCTGGATGCGCACGAGGCCGCGCTCGCGGTCGATGCCGTCGCGCTTGGCCCGACCCCGATGGTGATGCTCGAGGTCGGCGTACCGCTCACGGACATGGCGAGCGTGCCCGTGCTTGCGCTCTTGACGGCATCGCTCACCGATCTCATCACGCGCAACGACCGCATGGAGGCCGCATGCCTTCGTGCCCAGGCCGCGCACCTCGCGGCGATCGATGCCGCCTCCACGCTCGCAGCGACCGTGCGCGAACGTCATGCCATGGCGTGGCAGGCACAGGAGTCGCTGCGCCTGGCCCACCTCCGCATGTCCCTTGCACAGACGGAGGCCGACCGTGAATCGACGCTGGCGGCGAAGGGCCTTGCCTCCTCTCGCCGCGACCAGGCTGGTTCGGCGATGCTCGCTGCGGCGCAGGCGCAGCTCGAGCAGGCCCGCGCCGCTCATGTCACCAGCCTCCGTGCGCTCGCGATCGCCATGGGCTGCGCGCTCGATCGGACCGACTGGACGCTCGCGCGGCCAGAGTTGCCCGCACGTCCCGCGCAGGCGCTCCTGGCCAGCAGCCTCGAGACGCCTGCCGCGCGCATGGCCGTCGCCCTCGCCGCCGCCACGCGCATCGAGGCCAGCCTCATCCGTTCCGGCCTCGCTCAGAATGCGAACATCGGCGCCGGCTACATGCAGGATGAGGAAGGCATGCGGGCGATCCCGATCACGCTGCAGTTCGCGCTGCCCATCGGTGGCGAGGGCGCGACGCGTGACGAGCGCGCCACGCTGCTCGAGGACGCGGCCGGTCTTCGCGCCCAGGCTGCGCTGCAGCAAGCCCACGTGCGGCTCGCCGACGCGATCGATCGCGAGGCATCGATGCGTGCCGCGGCCGACGCACTCGAGCGCACCACGCTCGTCGCGGCGCGTGCCCAGCAGGAACGAGCGCGTACCCTCGCCCAGCGAGGTGCCGCCACGGTGAAGGAGCGCGACCAGCTGCACCTGGCCTGCCTCGACGCCGAGTCCCAGGCCGTGATGGCCCACGTTTCGGCCTGCATCGCCGCCGCACAACGCGTGGCCGCGAGCGCCGGCATCGATCTGGCTCGCCACGACGACCAACCACGGAGTGCATCACGATGAGCCCGCAGAACGCTTCACCCACCATGATCCCACCGCCCGACCGCCGCGCAACGCGACTCTTCGCCTTCGGCGTCTGGAGTGGCGCGATCGCCGGCGCCTTCGCGCTCATCGTGTTCTGGTTCGGCCGGCCGCAGCCGGTCGCCATCACGCGGGCCGTGGCGCGCGAACTCGGTTCGTCCTTCGCTGGCAGCATCGTGCAGGCGCCGGGCTGGATCGAGGCTCGCCCCTACGCCACCCTGGTCCCGGGCCTCGTCGATGGCACGGTCACCTCGGTCAGGGCGATCGAGGGCGATGCCGTGAAGGCCGGACAGGTGCTCGCCACGATCGATGCGCGGCCCTTCGAGGAAGCCGAGCAGCAGACAGCGGGCGCTTATGCGATGGCGCGGGCCGAGACCGTGCAGGCACGCCTGCAGCACACGCTTGCGGACGCGCGACTCAGCGTCGGCGAGGCCGCGCAGGTCGACGTCGACCTGGCGGCAGCGCAACTCGCACGTGCCGAGGGCGCGGAACTCATGGCGCGGGGCGCCTGGGAACGTGCCGCACTCGACGTCGAACGCTGCAGCGTGATC
>CAIYOC010000008.1 GCA_903927725.1 uncultured bacterium
CGGCGGCGACCGTGACGAAGGCATCCTCGCCGCCGCCCGCATCCTGCGTGGCCACATAGAGACGACCGAGCTTGATGCCCGCCCACAGCCGCTGGTTGCCGTTCTGCGCCACGAGCGTGGCGTCGGCATCGAGCTGGCCATCGATCACCCAGTCACTCTGCGTGGTCCCGCCCTGCACGGGGAAGTGCCAGTCGCCGCCGTTGTTGTTGTCCCACGTGCCCGTGCCGTTGTTGAACACCGCATCGAACTGCTGCGCGTTCTGCGCGACCGGCACCGAGACGCGCCACACGCCCTCGGCGGCAATCCACTGCATGGGCACATCGGGCAGCACGGTCTGCCACTGGTTGATGCCGTAGTGCAGGTTGATGCTGCTCGCGCCCTGCAACGGCCGACCCGTTGGGTTGTAGGAGACCGTCACGCTCTGACCTGCCTGGATCGGGCTCGGGCTCACCGTGACCACCGCACCGCCACCACCGCCGCCACCACCCCCGCCGGTCGTGCCTTCGCCGACCCACACGTGCATGATCGGACTGCGCGCCACGTTGCCGCGCGTGTCGACCGCCTCGATGTAGTAGTCAAGCAACGCGCTGCGGACGCCGGTGATGTTGGCGTGCACGCGGTGCGCGATCCGCTGGGGCATCTCGAAGAAGTCGATGCCGCCGAAGTTGTAGATGTTCTCCGCGGGGAAGAGCGCGGTCGTCATCGGCAGCGATTCCCATGCACCGACCTCGGCGCCGCCGGCGAACGTCTCGTTCTGCGTGCTTGTGAGCGGGTTCGCACCATCAACATCGCGGCGCCACTTGAGCGTGACCGATTGCAGGCCGCTGACGTCGTGCACGAGGCTCCACACCGTGAAGTCGCCGTCGTCGGTGTTCTGCGTGTAGCCGTACGGGCCGCCGTAGTTCACGCTGCCGGGGTTCCATGGCCAGCGCTGCGGGTACCAGATCGTGGGCGGCGTGGTCTCGGTGGCGCCGGTGCCAACGACCGTTCCTGCGTGCTGCAGCGCCTCGTTGCAGGCAACCGTCGGCTTGACTTCCATGTCAAGCGCCGTGCAGTAGTACATGTAGCCCGAGTTGAGCGAGCCGAGGAAGAAGTGCCACGCGCGCTCGGCGGGCGTGGTCGCGCTGCCGGGATTGAGGACCTGCGCCGTGCGCACGGGGCTGCCGGCGGCCGCACTGAGGTCATCGGCCGTGCTCACCCAGTTCTGCGCGGCGGTGATGACGGCCCAGTTGCGCACGTCCTCGGCCCAGCCATTGGCGATGTCCACCTGGCCCTGCGCATTGACCGGCGGCCAGTTCCAGTTCAGGAACTGCGGCGCACCGAAGTCGCCCTCGGCGTTGACCCATGCACCGTCTTCCACGTGCACGAGATCACCCGCAGGCACCGGGTGCGCATCGAGGTACTTCTGCACGACGCTGGGCACGTAGCCCGCGCCGACGGCCTGGCCCACGAAGTTCGGCACGGCCTCGTTGTAGTAGGAGTAGCCGCCGCCCCAGGCGTTGTCGCCGTCATGCGCGAGCACCACGAGCATCGGACGCGACGGATCGTTCGACGGCGAGAGCTGCTGCAGCCGCTGAAGACTCAGCGGCGCGTAGCCATCCTCCCAGCCCAGGCTCTGGCTGCAGGGCACGACGATGATCGAGCTCGTGGCACCGGTGTCGGGGTTCACCCACTGCGCACGGTGCGGGACATAGGAACCCGGCAGCGCTTCGGCTGGGCCGCAGCCGCGGCTGATCGAAATGCGGTTGAAGGCCGGCGACGAGCCGTTCACCTGGTCGGCCTTGTTCGGCGGATCGCAGTTCACCCCGCCCGACCCGAACTGCACCGGGAAGTTCGCATACGCGCGCGAGATCTTCTCGCCGCTCACGAGCGACCACTCGATTCCCTCCTGCTGCAGGATCGGGATCAGCCGCTCGCTGAAGGCCATCTCGCTCGGGAAGAAGCCCTTGCTGATGCCCGGGTTCGCACCCCACACGCCCGCGTACGCCTCCTTGTAGAGGCGGATGTCCATGCGCACGGCGTCGTCATCGCACAGCGGCAGCAGCGCGTGGTGGTAGGAGAACTGCACGATGTCCATGCGCGGGCGCGCGGGCGCACCGGCGTTCGTGAAGGTGTTGCGTGCCTGGCGCCACGGGTCGACCCAGAACGGGCTGTACCCGAGCTGGCCGCCTGCTTCGGCGAACGACTGGATGTTCGCGATCAGTCCGCCGCTGAAGCTGACCTGCGCGCCGCCCTCGGCCGTCCACGCGATCGAGTTCACCGTGTCGCGCGGGCGGTACTGGTACGCGGCAACCCGGTCATCGAGCCCGAAGATCGAACGAAGATCGTTTGCGGGATTCGCCGCGCCGCCATCGCGGCGCAGGATCGACTGCCAGGCACGCTCGTAGCGGTCGGCACCGCCGGCCTGCTGGTCGGGCCAGTAGATCGGCTGCTCAAGATGCCAGAGGTACGTGAAGTGCACGCCTTCGGCCATCGCGGCGGGCGTGAGGAGCGAGATCCCGGACAGTGCGGTGGTGCAGAGCGCAGCAGTCGTTCCACGATGCATGGGCGAAGGGTAGACCACGGGCTGCACGATGCGAACCCACACTTTGCGCTTCCTGCACGAAGGCCTCACGCGCCCTTGACGCAGGAAGACGACAAAACGACATGCCCCGATCCGGACCCCCACGCTGCAGATACCGGACGGTCTGGATCAGCGACACGCACCTCGGGGCGGTGGGCGCGCAGGCCGACGAACTGGCATTCTTCCTGAAGAACATTAGCTGCGACGAGCTCTTTCTGGTGGGGGACATCATCGACATGTGGCGGCTGAAGCAGCGTTGGTGGTGGCC
>CAIYOC010000009.1 GCA_903927725.1 uncultured bacterium
GCTCATGTCGATGCGCACCATCGCATCCTCGGTGTTGAAGAGGAGTGCGGCAAGCGCCTTGCAGAGTTCGGTCTTGCCGACGCCGGTCGGTCCGAGGAAGAGGAACGAGCCGATGGGACGGTTGGCCTCGCCCAGGCCGGCGCGGTTGCGGCGCACGGCCTCGGCCACGGCCGTCACGGCCTCGTCCTGCCCGACCACGCGGCGGTGCAGTTCGCCCTCGAGGTGCATGAGCTTCTCGCGCTCGCTCTCGACCAGGCGCGAGACGGGGATGCCCGTCCAGCGCGCGACGACCGCGGCGATCGCCTCGGGGTCGACTTCTTCGCGCACCAGCGAGCCGCCGCCGGCCATGCGTGACCGCAGCGTGCGCTCGGTCTCGGCCATGCGCTTCTCGAGCTCGGGGATCTCGCCGTACTGGATGCGGGCGGCATCGCCGAGGCGGCCGTTGCGCGTGGCGACCTCGAGTTCGGTGCGCTTGCAGTCGATCTCGCGCTTGAGGTCCTTGATCGAGTCGAGTTCCTTCTTCTCGGATTCCCAGCGGGCCGTGAGCGCGCGGTTGCGCTCCTGCTCGCCGGCGAGCTCCTGCTCGACCTCGACGAGGCGGCGCTTGCTGGCCTCATCCTTCTCGATGGTCAGTGCGGTCTTCTCGATCTCGAGCTGGGTGACGTGACGGCGGATCTCGTCGATCTCGACGGGGATGCTGTCCTGTTCGATGCGCAGCCGGCTTGCGGCTTCGTCGAGGAGGTCGATCGCCTTGTCCGGCAGGAACCGGTCGGCGATGTAGCGGTGGCTCAGGCTCGCAGCCGTGAGCAGCGCACCGTCCTGGATGCGCACGCCGTGGTGCGACTCGTACTTCTCCTTGAGGCCGCGCAGGATCGCGATCGTGTCCTCGAGCGAGGGCTCGCCCACGAAGACCGGCTGGAAGCGGCGCTCGAAGGCCGGGTCCTTCTCGACGTGCTTGCGGTACTCGCTCAGCGTGGTCGCGCCGATGCAGCGCAGCTCGCCGCGGGCCAGGGCGGGCTTGAGCAGGTTGCCCGCGCTCGGCGAGCCTTCGGTCTGTCCCGCACCGACCATCGTGTGGAGCTCGTCGATGAAGAGGATGATGCGACCCTCGGCGGTCGCGACCTCGCGCAGCACGGCCTTCAGGCGCTCCTCGAACTCGCCGCGGTACTTGGCGCCCGCGAGCAGCGCACCGACGTCGAGCGCCATGATGCGCGAACTGCGCATGGATTCCGGGCAGTCGCCGCTGACGATGCGCTGGGCGAGCCCTTCGACGATCGCGGTCTTGCCGACGCCAGGCTCGCCGATGAGGACGGGGTTGTTCTTCGTGCGGCGCGAGAGCACCTGCATGCAGCGGCGCACTTCCTCGTCGCGGCCGATGACCGGGTCGAGCTTGCCCGACTGGGCGCGCTCGGTCAGGTCGATCGCGTACTTCTTCAGGGCCTCGAAGCTGCCTTCGGCCTCCTGGTCGGTCACGTTGGTCACGCCGCTGGACTTGCGGATGTCGGCCATCGCGCGCTCGAGGTGCGCACGCTGCACACCGCACGCGGCGAGCGCCTTGGCGGCCTCGCACCGCTCGCTGGCGCAGGCCAGCAGCAGATGCTCGCACGTGGCGTACTGGTCCTTCATGCGCACGGCCTCGCGGTCGGCGGCCGCGAGCACCGACATGACGTCGTTGCCGGCGGTGGGCTGCGCGCCCTGCACGGTGGGGATTCGCTTGAGCTCGGCCTCGACGACTTGCGCGATGCGCGTGGCATCGACGCCGGCCTTCGAGAGGATCGATGGCGCCGTGCCCTTGCGGTCGGCGAGCATGGCCGCCAGCAGGTGCAGCGAACTGAACTCGCTGGCGCGCTCACGCGCGGCGCGGGTCTGCGCCTCGACGATCGTCTGCTGGGCTGCGGTGGTGAATCGGTTCATGTCCATGGTGGTGGTGTCCTTGTGCCTCGGGGTACGAGGCAGCGGACCGCTACAAACGGCGTGCCAGTCATGATGGATCGGGCCAAAGGGCCGTTTTCAGCCCCTGCGGCCGCTTGTCGTAGGCGTCAGCGCCGCACGTCAGCCAGCCGACGGGCGGGGAAGCCCGGCGGCACGAGTTCCGGACGTTCGTTCAGCCATCCCACCAGCCAGCGGAAGGCATCGACCAGGCGCGGGCCCGGCCGGTTGAACATCTGGTTTCCGTCGACGAGGACGATCGCGTCGGGATCGCCCGACATGACTGCGGGCAGCAGCGGCCACCAACGCTGTGCGGTCAGTGCATCGAGTTCCTGTTCGATCCGGTCGAGCCCGAAGCCACATGGGCAGATGACGATGCGCTCCGGCGCGGCCTCGAGCAGGTCCTCGGGACTCACGCGGCGGCTCTTCGCGCCGGCTTCGTTGAGGACGTGACGTGCACCGGCAGCGTTGATGAGTGCTGGCGTCCAGTGACCACCCACGAACGGCGGGTCCATCCACTCAAGGAAGAGCGTCGGCGGACCCGGCACGAACGGATTCACGAAGTCGACCGCGGTCCAGTAGCCCTCGCGCAGTCGCACCATCGTGGCCTGCGCTTGGTCGGCCATGCCCACGGCTTCGCCCACGGCGAGCACATCATCGAGCACTTGCCAGAGCGTGGTGGGATTGAGGCTCACCACCGCCGGCTTGGGATCCATCGTGGCCGCGGCACCGCGGACCGTGGCCAGATCGATGCTGCAGACATCGCACAGGTCCTGCGTGAGGATCACGTCGGGCTTGAGCGCACGGAGGCGGTCCACATCGAGCGTGTAGAGCGACTGCCCGCTGCCCAGCGCGGCGCTGACCTTCGCATCGATCTCGGCGCTCGTGGCGGCATGCGTGCGCTGGCCGGTCAGGATCGGCAGGTGCTCGAGCCCGGCCGGGAAGTCGCACTCGTGGCTCCTGCCGACGAGCAGGTGCTGGCCGCCAATGGCGCACAGCACTTCGGTGGCGCTGGGAAGCAGGCTGACGACGCGCATGGGCCGTGAAGCGTAGTGCGCGCTCCCCGGCCGCGGCGCGCGAAGGACCCGAGAACCTTCTCCGAATCCCCATGCGGCGGTTGTCGATCGGGCGTTGCCCGTCCATACTTCGTCGATGCTCGCCCACGCTTCGATCGCGCTCTTCGTCTCGTCACTCGCCGCCCAGGCTGACTTCACCGAGGTGCGTGGTGAGCGTGAGTTCTCGGGGGAGCTCATCGTGCGGCCACTGCAGACGCTCGATGCCGCCGGGCGCGCAGCCGCGGTCAAGAGACTGGCGGCCTGGCCCGGTCGCCGCAACGAGCGCACGGACGAATGGGTGATCGGCGTCGGGGCGGGCCCCATGATGCCCGGCACCGCCGAGAACTCGGTGTCCGCCGAACTCATGGCGACCGGCCTCTTCCAGTACGTCTGCCCGAACTGGACGGTCTACCCGTGCGGTGAACCGAATGATCCACGCTACGTCGAGCAGTGGCACCACCCCATGATGCAGTCCGCGGCGGCGTGGGACCTGCACCGGGCCGATGCAGCGGGGGGCGTGATCATTGCCGTGACCGACACCGGCATCGTCACGCACGAGGATCTCCTCAATCGCGTGCCGGGGTTCAACAGCGCGAGCGACCTGGCTGAGGTCGACGGCGGCATCATGGATGACATCAACGGCCACGGCACGCACGTGGCCGGCTGTGCGGCTGCGGCTGGGAACAACGGCGTCGGCGTGAGCGGCATGGGCTGGAACTTCCGCATCATGCCGATCCGCGTGAGCGAGGCCGCCAACGGCGGCGCGAGCTACGAGAACCTGATGCAGGGCGTGCAGTGGGCTGCCGAGAACGGCGCGAAAGTGATCTCCACCAGCTACTCGGGCATCGGTTACGCACCGATCGAGACCACCGGCCAGTACGTGCGATCGCTCGGGGCGAGCATGCTCTGGGCTGCGGGCAATTCCGCCACGGATCATGCAGGCTGGGACTTCCCCAACGTGCTCGTGATCGGCGCCAGCAACCAGTCCGACCAGCGCGCGAGCTTCAGCGGCTTTGGGCTCGGCGTCGACCTGTTCGCGCCGGGCGTGTCGATCCTGAGTTCGATCCGTGATGGGACCTACGGCTTCGCAAGCGGTACCAGCATGGCCACGCCGGTGGCCAATGGTGCGCTGGCCCTCATCCGTTCCGCCAACCCGCAGTTGACGGCGGAGCACGCCGAGCATGTCCTGATGAACACGTGCGATGTCTGGGGCGGCACCGTCAACGGCGAAGAGTTCGGCTGGGGCCGCATCAACCTGCTGCGCGCGGTCGAGCATGCGCGATCGGCGCTCCTGCCGGCACCGCCGGTCGCACGGGCCGACCGCGTGCGCGCGATCGCCGGCCAGCCGATCACGCTCGATGTGCTTGCCAATGACTTCGATCCCAACATGGATGCGCTGCGGATCGAATCCTTCGCTGCGGTGACCAGCACCGGTCGAGCGGTTCGTCTCGTGTCCGGCGCGGATGGCGCCCGCGATGTGCTCGTGATCGACGATCTGGGCCCGGCGGCCGGCAACCAGACCCTGATCTACACCTTGGTCGAGCCAGTGAGCGGAGCCACCTCGTCGGAACAGGTCACCATCGAGGTCGCGGTGGGTCGCCCCGCGGTCGTCGTGCAGGGTGACCAGCCGGGCCTCGATGCAGCCTGGTACGAGCTCAGTGCGCCCACGTCGCTGCCCGACTACTCCACGCGCACCCCCTACGGCACGGCGGTCGTGGAGAACATCAACTACGCCTCGACGACCGATGTCTTCGCGGGCAGCGGTCGTGCTGACGACGTCGGCGCGACCTTCAACGGCTGGATCACGATTCCCACGGCTGGGTACTGGACGCTCGGTGTGACGAGCGATGACGGTTCGCGGCTCTGGATCGGTGACGATCTGGTGGCGAACAACGACGGCCTGCACGGCATGGTGACGGTGCGTGGCACGCGCCCGCTCGCTGCCGGCAAGCACCGACTGCGCGTGGAGTTCTTCGAGGGCGGCGGGGGCGCGGGGCTCATCATGGCCTGGTCGGGGCCTGGCACCACGACGACGGCGATCCCCGGCTCGGCGCTCACGCGCGGTGGCGGCTTCGTGCCCGGCGATCTCGATGGCGACGGGCTCGTCAACGGCGGCGATCTCGGTGCACTGCTCTCGGCATGGGGTGCGTGCGCAGGGTGCGCCGCCGACCTCAACGGCGACGGCATCGTCGATGGAGCCGACCTCGGCCTCATGCTCCCGGCGTGGACGCCGTGATGCGCTGACGAGCGCTCCATCAACGACAGGCGCCTCCCGCGGGGGGAGGCGCCGTGATCGATCGAAGCTGGGGATCCTAGATTCGAACTAGGACAAACTGAGTCAGAGTCAGTTGTGCTACCGTTACACCAATCCCCAGTGACGGAGCGCCAGTATAGCGCGGCCTCCGCGGCGGGCCACCCCATGCGAGCTGCGGTCCTCATCATCGCTACGACGGTCGCGGCCCTGTGTTCGGGCTGTGTTATCCAACCGATCCAGCTCCGCGCGGTGCAGCCTGACGGGCGCCCGGTCGAGGGCGTCGACGTCTATCGGAACACGCTCGGCTGGTTCAAGATCTTCGCGAGCGATGACGAACCGTTCGTCTCCGATGGCGACGGCGTGGCGGGCTTCACGCTCTTCTCGCGGCGCACGAGCCTGACGGTCTTCAAGCCCGGCTACGAACCGCGCCAGGTGATCGTGATGCCCTACGACGGCGTGCGGCAGGAGATCCGCGGGGAGGGCGAGACCACGATCGACTTCGACCAGGTCAGGGGCAAGGAGCCGATCGATTTTCCGCTCGTGCCGATCACGCGCACGCCGATCGAGGTGCGCGTGCGCGATGAGGATGGACGCCCCGTCGAGGGGGCCACGGTCTACCTGAGCACGTTCATCTACCTCAAGGAGCAGGGGGCCGAGGAGTCGCGCGGCCGGCTGCCCGTGCAGCAGGCATCGACCGCTGCCGACGGACTCGCGCAGGTCGAGTTCATCTCGGGCTTCATGAACCGAGTCGTCGTGCGAGCGCCCGGTCGGGTTGGCGGGTCGGTCGAGCTGCGCACGCCGCGCAGCCTGGACGTGATGGCGCGCACCCGTGAGACCCGGCAAGTGAGCTTCCGCGTCATCGATCGACGCAGCAAGCTTCCGCTTCCCGGCGCCGTCGTGAGCGCGGGGCAGGCGAGCGATGGCTTGCCGCCCGATCCCGATGCCTTCAGCGTGACCACGCCCTCCGGCGGCGTGACGGAGCCGATGGCCCTGGCGCGCCGCGTGCCCCTGTACGTGCATGTGAAGGCCCCGGCCGGCTACAAGGACACCGATATCCACCTTGAGTGGCGCAAGCTCATCGAGTCGCCTTTGCCGGTCTTCCAGGCGACGATCGGCCTCGAACGCAAGTGATCCGGTGAACTTGGGCGCGGGCCGGGTCACGCGTCTACGCTTCCTGCGAGATGACCACCACCACCATCGAGCGCGGCTGCATCGGCAGCGAGGCCACGACCCAGGGCATCACCGTCCGCGTGCAGCCATCATGGCTTGCGCGCGAGAGCAGCCCGGCGCATGGACGGTGGGTCTTCTCGTACCAGGTGCAGATCGTCAACGATTCAGCCACGCCGGTGCAGCTGGTGTCGCGGCGATGGACGATCGTGGATGCCGATGGTGACAGCCATGTCGTCGAGGGCGAGGGCGTGGTCGGGCAGCAGCCCCGGCTCGCGCCCGGCGAGTCGTTCCGCTACGGCAGCTACTGCCCGCTCGCGACCGAGTGGGGCACCATGGAAGGCACCTTCACGCTCAAGCGCGAGGATGGCACCCGGTTCGACGCCGAGGTGCGCCGTTTCTACCTGGTCGGCTCGACCGAGTGATCGGCGGTCGGTGACCCGGGCCGTGGTAGAACCCGGTCATGTCCCGTGACCCAGTGATCGCGATCGTCGGCGCCACCGGTGCGGTGGGCGTCGAGTTCCTTGAGCTCATCGAGCGCCGTGGCGTGCGCTGCAGCGAGCTGCGGCTCCTCGCCAGTGCGCGCAGCGCGGGAACCATCATGCGATGCGGAGCGCGAGAGTGCACGGTGCACGAGGCGACGCCCGAAGCGTTCGAGGGCGTGGACGTGGCGCTCTTCAGCGCCGGCAAGGGCGTGAGCAAGGCGCTGGCGCCCGCGGCCGTGCGGGCCGGGGCGTGGGTCGTCGACAACTCCAGCGCGTTCCGGATGGAGGAGGTCGTCCCGCTGGTCGTGCCCGAGGTCAATGCGCACGAGCTCGATGCGCTCGGTGCTCCCTGCATCATCGCCAATCCCAACTGCAGCACGATCATCGCGCTCGTGGCGGTCACGCCCCTGCACCGCGCCGTGCTGATCGAGCGCATGGTCGTGAGCACGTACCAGGCAGCCAGCGGTGCCGGCGCTGCGGCCATGCGCGAGCTCGAGGGCCAGGCGCGAGAGTTCGCCGACGGCCGCGAGTACACGACCGAGGTCTTCGGCCGCCAGTACCTCTTCAACGTCTTCAGCCACAACAGCGCGGTCGGCGCCGACGGATACAACGAGGAGGAGCGCAAGCTCCTGCTGGAAACCCGCAAGATCTGGGCCGACCCGAGCGTGCGTGTGACCGCGACCTGCGTGCGCGTGCCCGTGCTGCGGGCGCACTGCGAGGCAATCAACCTCACGTTCGCCGGCGACATGCCGGAGTCACGCGTGCGCGAGCTGCTCGCGGCTGCACCGGGCGTGCAGGTGGTCGATGACCGCGCGGCGAACCGGTTCCCCGAGCCGATCGATGCGGCGGGCAAGGACGACGTGCTCGTGGGCCGCATCCGCCAAGACTGGAGCCAGCCGGATCGGCGCGGCATCGATCTCTTCGTCGCCGGCGACCAGATCCGCAAGGGCGCGGCGCTCAACGCGATCCAGATCACCGAGCATCTGCTCGCTGCGGGGCGGCTCGCTCGCACGACGGTGGGGTGAACGTCAGCGCTTGGTCGCCGGCTCGCGCGGTTCGCGGCCGAGGAGCTCGGCCAGGGCCGTGCCGGGATCAGGCTGGCGCAGCAGGTGCTCGCCCACGAGCACGATGTGGATGCCGTGCGCGCGCAGGCGCTTGAGGTCATCCGGGGTCCTGATCCCGCTCTCGCTCACCATGACGTGCGTGTCGTCGACGAGTTCCGCCATGCGGAAGGAGTGACCGAGGTCCGTGGTCATGGTCCGCAGGTCGCGGTTGTTCACGCCCAGGAGCGCGTAGCCCGAGTGCGGGAACGACAGGTGCGGCTGCACGCGGTAGAGGTTCTCGGTGTCGTGCACCTCGACGAGCACGCTCATGCCCAGCTCGACCGCCAGGATCTTGTAGTCGATCAATTGTGCATCGCTCAGGCACTCGGCGATGAGCAGGATCGCATCGGCGCCGTAGGCCCGCGCTTCCCAGACCTGGTAGCTCTCGATGATGAAGTCCTTGCGCAGGACCGGCAGCGGCACTGCATCACGGATCGCATGGATGAACTCGAGCGAGCCGCCGAAGTCGACCTCGTCGGTCAGGCAGCTGATCGCGACCGCGCCGTTGGCGTGATACCGTCGGGCGATGTCGACCGGATCGAAGTCAGGCCTGATGAGCCCGCCGCTGGGGCTGCGCTGCTTGACCTCGGCGATCACGCGCGTGCCCTTCGTGCTGCCGTGGTCGACGACCGCCTGGAAGAAGTTGCGCGGTCGCCCGAGCTCGGCGATGCGCTCCTTCAGCCCCTCGACCGGCGCGGCACGCTTCTTCGCGGCAACCTCGAGCCGCTTGCGCGCGACGATCTTGTCAAGGGCGTTGGCCATGGCGTGGTTCGTGAGCGTAGCCGCGATGGGCGACTGGGCAAGCGCTGCCGATGAAGCAGCGTCGCCAATGACTGCGGCACCAGCGATCACGGAGCCGTCACCTGCCTCGGTGCCCGTCCTGCCGATGGCGATGCTGGCCATGGCCGTCGCGCTCGTGGCGATCGCGCTCCGCCGACGCTGGCTTGCTCTCGATGGGCGCCCCGGGCTGGGTTGGCTCGTGTCTCCCATGCACCTGATGGCGATGTGCGTGGCCACATGGCTCGCCGGCGGCGTGGCCACGCTGGTCGCTGCACGTGCGCTTGGCCTTGCCGGCACCATCGACCCCGAATCGCTCACCGTGCGCGAGGCGGCGATCGTGACGGCTGCCGCCATGGGCGCGGGCATGGTCGTCGCGATCGGCCTGATCCTGTGGATGCGCCGGGTGCAGCTCGTGCCGCGTGCCGGGACAGCGCCGGTCCGGTCGATCGCGCTTGGCGTTGCCGCGCTCGTGGCGTGGTGGCCGGCCGTGGCCTCGGCAGGTTGGATCGCCGGCCAGCTGCAGCGCGCGGCAACCGGCATCGATCCGCCCGCGATCGGCCACAGCACGCTCGAGCAGATGGTGCAGGGGCCACGCGACGCATGGTGGTGGCTCATGGGCCTGAGCGCGGTCGTGCTCGCTCCGATCCTGGAGGAGTGCCTCTATCGCGGGTTCGTGCAGCAGGCGCTTCGTCGTGCGGGACTCGGTCCATGGGCTGCGGTCTTGCTGACGTCGGCCGTCTTCACGCTGATGCATGTCGGCAGCGTGCCCGAGGGCGCGCGAGCGGCGTCGTTGACCTCGCTCGCCGTGCTGTCGTGCTGCTTCGGATGGCTCGCTGAGCGCACGGGCTCGCTGGTCGCACCGGTCGCAGCACACGTTGCGTTCAACCTGGGGAACCTCGTCGTGGCCACGGCTTTCGCGTGATGGCCACGGCTACACTCCTTGCCCCATGAGCGACAAGCCACGGATCCTGACTGGCGACACACCGACGGGCAGCCTGCACCTGGGCCACTGGGTGGGCAGCGTCAAGCGCCGCGTGGAGCTGCAGGATTCCCACGACTGCTACTTCATCCTGGCGAACATGCACGCGTTCACCACGCGTTCGGACAAGCCTCAGGAGATCCGGCGCGATTCGATCGAGATCGTGCGCGACTACCTCGCCATGGGCATCGATCCGGCCAAGGCCACGATCTTCCTGCAGAGCGAGGTCCCCGCGATCGCCGAGCTCTGCTTCCTCTTCGCCATGCTGCTGCCCTTCAACCGGGTCATGCGCAATCCCACGCTCAAGACCGAGATCGAGCTCAAGGGCCTCGGCGAGACCTACAGCTTCGGCTTCCCGCTTTATGCGGTCGGCCAGACCGCCGACATCCTCGCGTTCCGTCCCGTCGGCGTGCCGGTGGGCGAGGACCAGGTGCCGCACCTGGAGCTCACGCGCGAGGTCGCGCGACGATTCAACCAGATGTACTGCAAGGTCGATGAGCACGCGAAGGACGAGGAGCACGTGGCGCTTGGCGGCGTCTTCCCCGTCCCGCGCGCCGACGTCGGCAAGGTCGGCCGCCTGGTGGGCATCGATGGCGTGAACAAGATGAGCAAGAGCCTCGGCAACGCGATCTTCATCAGCGACTCGCCCAAGGACGTGCAGAAGAAGGTCAACCGCATCTTCACCGGCCGGCAGAGCCCGACGGAACCCGGCGACACCGGGAACGCGCTCTTCCAGTACGTGGACGCTTTCATGACCGACGAGTCCCGCGTGGCCGAGCTGCGCGACCGTTACTCCCGCGGCGACAACATCGGCGATGGCCACATCAAGGCCGAGGTCGCCGAGGCGATCAACGCGCTGCTCGCCCCCATGCGCGAGCGCCGGGCGCAGTACGAGGGCCGCGACGACCTGATCCTGGACATCCTGCGCGACGGCTGTGCACGGGCCAACCGCACCGCCGAGGCCACGCTCCTGAAGGCCAAGGAGGCCGCCGGGCTCGGCTTCTGGCCGCGGACTCTCGATCTGGGCGCCGTTCGCTGATAAGGTCAGGGCGTGGAAGCCCGCCCCAGCAACCAGTGCCCGCACATGGACGCGAATGATCCGCGTTGCGCGTCGCGCTTCAGCCTGGCCGCGCTCGAGGATGCCTTCGGCATCTGCAACGGCGGCTTCCACGGCTGTGCCATCTACCACCGCATCAACCTCGAGGCATCGTTGCGTGCCAGGATCGGCCCCGAGGCCGCTGCACGCATCCTCCCACCGGGCAGGATGCCCGGACTGATGGAATCCCATGCGCAAGGCCGCGCGACCAAGCCAGCCTGATCCGGCTCCGGCCACCAAGGCCGCCCGAACGCCGCGCGCGCGCGCCGTGGCGAAGGCAGCGGGCAGCGACCAGCCGCAGGGCCCGGGCGTGCGCGAGTTCCTCGCGTTCTGCCGCATCGAAGCCGGTCTGGCCAAGGCGACCATCGAGGCCTACGCGCGCGACCTGCGCGATCTGTGGCAGTTCCTCGCGCAGCGGGGCATCGCCAGCGCTGATGCAGTCACCATGGCGCACGTGACCGAGCACATCCAGGAGCTCTCGCGAGAGCGCGGCATGGAGCCGACAAGCATTTCCCGCCATCTGGCTGCGCTGCGCGTGTACTTCCGGTGGATGCATGCCGAGCGCAAGATCGCGAAGGACCCTGCACGACTGATCGACCGCCCGACGAAGTGGAAGCGCGTGCCCGGCACGCTGAGCATCGGCCAGATGCGCAAGCTCGTCGAAGCGCCCAATCCCGAGACCTGCGGCACGCTGTGGCTGCGCGACCGGTGCATGCTCGAGCTCATGTACGCCGGCGGGCTGCGCGCGAGCGAGGTCGGCACGCTGAAGATCAACGACTTCAACGAAACCCTGGGCTCGCTCGTCCTGCTCGGCAAGGGCAGCAAGCAGCGCGTGGTGCCGGTGGGCCTGCCCGCGATCCAGTGGACGCAGCGCTACCTGCGCGACCTCCGGCCTGAACTCGCGCGTTTTCCGGATGGCCGTGACCAGCATCGTCTTCTGCTTTCCTTCAGCGGCCGGCCGCTCGAGCGCGTGGCGGTCTGGCAGCTCGTGAAGAAGTATGCCGCCATGGCCGGCCTGCAGGACGTGCACCCGCACACGCTGCGCCATTCCTTCGCCACGCATCTGGTGGTGGGGGGTGCGAACCTGCGTGTGGTGCAGGAGTTCCTGGGCCACGCCAACATCGCCACCACGCAGATCTACACGCACGTTGATCGCGAGCGGCTGCGCGAGGTCATCTGGCAGTTCCATCCTCGCGAGGCCGTCTCGCGCGCGGAGGCGACCCGGCGGGCAAAGCCTGCGGCGCGGTGATCCGCACGAGCCGAGCACCGCTCACTGCAGCGGCGGGCCGGCCGGCACGCGCGGTGCGCGGGCAAGCTTGATCGCCAGCTCGATCGCGGCGCGCATGCTGCGGTGGTCGGCCTTGCCCTTGCCCGCGATGTCGAACGCCGTGCCGTGGTCCGGGCTCGTGCGCACGATCGGCAGGCCGAGCGTGACGTTCACGGCATCCTCCCACCCGGTGAGCTTGACGGGAATCAATCCCTGGTCGTGGTACATCGCCACGACCAGGTCGAACTCGCCCTTGAGCGCGCGGATGAAGACGGTGTCGGCGGGGAAGGGGCCGCGGGCATCGATGCCGTTCTGCACGGCGATGTCGATCGCCGGCTGGATCAGCCTGCGCTCCTCGTCGCCGAAGAGGCCGCCTTCGCCTGCATGCGGATTGAGCCCGCACACCGCGATGCGCGGCTTGTCGATGCCGAGCGTTCGGCAGAGCCGGTGACCCAGGTCGATCGGCTCGACGATGCGGCCGATCGTGAGCGTGTCGCGCAGCTCCATCAACGGGATGTGCGTGGTGGCCAGCGTGACCTTCAGTCGCTCGCCCACGAAGCCCATGCAATGGTGCCGCGTGCGGCAGCGGTGCGCGAGGAGCTCGGTGTGGCCCGGCCATTGGTAGCCGGCCATCGACCAGCTTTCCTTGCTGATCGGCGCGGTCACCACCGCGTCGGCTCGGCGTGGATCGCCGAGCGGGCGCAGCGCATCGGTGATCGCGTCCTCGACCCAGAGCTTGCTCGCGAAGCCGCCTTCGCGCGTGCTCGCCCGGCGCGTGAGGTCGAACTCGAGATCGGCATGGTCAATGACCACCACGTCTTGGTCGAGTGATTCCTGCGCGCGGTCGCTCCCGGCGCGAACGCGGAACCAGGTCGGCACGATCCCGCAGCGCTCTGCGATTCGCGTGAGCGTGGCGTTGTGGCCGTGCACGACGAAGCGAGCCACGCCGCGCAGCGAGGCATCGGCCAGCGCCTTCAGCGTGACCTCGGGGCCGATGCCCAAGGGGTCGCCCATGCTGATCGCGATCGTCGGACGCGTGTCCATGCGGGCATCCTAGGTCCCATGAACGACAGCGCCGCGCCCCACCAGGAGCGCGGCGCCATCAGGTGCCGGGATGATCGTTCCCGCGTGCCGTCAGGGCACGATGACGATCGTGCTGTTCGGCTCGGTCAGGGCCTCGTAGATGACCTCGACGTCGGCGTCCTTCAGGCGCACGCAACCCATGCTCGCCTGCTTGCCGATCGACGCCGGATCGGTGGTGCCGTGAATGCCGTAGCTCATCGCCTTGCTGTTGCCTGCATCGACGCCCTGCAGGCCGATCCAGCGCTCGCCGATCGGATTCTTCGGGTCATCGGACTTGAAGAACTCACCGGTGCGCGGGTTGCGCCACTCGGGGTTCACGAGCTTGCTGCCGGGCTTGAGCATGAATGCGCCGGTGGGCGTGCTGTTGTGCTCGCCCAGGCCGACAGGGTAGGTCGCCACGAGCACGCGATCGGAACCCTCGCCTGCGTACAGGTAGAGGCGGTACTCCGACTTGCTCACCACCGCGTGGAACGTGCAGGTGGGCACCTTCAGGACCTGGCCTGCGCGGATCCGGTTGGGATCCTTGATCCCGTTGAGCCGCATGATCATGCGCCAGTCCGCGGCCATGCCGGCCTTGCGCGCGATCTTGCTTAGCGCGTCGCCGCTCTTGATGGTGTAGGTCGTCATGAGCGCATCGGCGGGGTTCACGGTCGACGAGAAGAAGAGCGAGGCGTTGACGGTCGTGATCGCGTCGATCGCCTGGCGCTTGGCCTCGGGCGAGAGCGTGCCCGAGTCGATCAGGCGCGTGAGCTGCAGGCGCGCGGCGATCGAATCGGTACCGACCATGCCCAGCGCGGTCGGCAGGTCGACGGTCGGTGCAGCGGCCGGCGCGGTCGCGAGCGGATCGCGCACAGCCGCCGGTTGCGGTGCCGGCGAGTCAGGGCCCTTGTCGCCGATGGTCTCGCCGGTGGCAGGAGCGCTCACGATGACCGGATCGGCGTTCACGCTCGCGCCGCGCGTGGCCGGCGTGAGAGCACCAGACTGCGAGCCTGGTGCGTCAGGCGATTCGAGTGCCGTCACGGGCTGCGTGGTCTCGCCAGCGGCCGTCGTCGTGGCATCGGTGACCGGTGCGGTCGCGGCGGCATCGGCCTGGGCGGGTGCCGCGGTGTCCGTGACGCCTGCGGCTGCAGCCTGCGTGTCGGCGGTCGGCGACGACGTGGCCTGCGCGGCGCTCGGCGAAGAGCCCGACATCCACCACAGCACGCTTGCGACGAGGAAGAGCGTGCTGGCACCCGCGATCACCCAGGTGATGCGGCCAGGAGTCGAAGGCGTGCGGTTGCCCGATTGGGCGGAGCCAGTGAACGGCATGGCGGAATCCTTTCCGGTCGAGTTGGTCTGCTGCCGCGCGACCATGCGCGGCGACGCGCGGGATCCTACAGCGAGAGCGCCGAAGTTCGAGGCTGCAGCCGGCCGAACCACCAGACCCGCGTGGGTGTGACGACGTACTGCAGTCGCCAGTCGTGCGGGTCGGTCGGGACCAGGTCCACCATCTGCTCGTCGAAGCAGACACCGACCGTCACGGCCTGCCGCCGAAGGCGGGGCAGGAACCGGTCGTAGTACCCACCTCCCCGACCAAGGCGACGGCCCATTGGGTCGAAGGCCAGGCCCGGCACGACCACCAGGTCGATCGCCTCGGTCGCCACGGTCGCGCCGTCGGGTGCGCGAACGCCGCTGGCATCGAGCGAGAACGAGGCATCCTTGCGCTTGAGCAGGACCGGGGCGATTCCGGAGCCGGCCGCCACGCGGGGGGCCATCAGGGGCCGATCGGCCGCCATCCAGGGGTTGTGCAGGAGCGTCATGTCGGGCTCGCTGCGCATGTTGAGGTAGCTCATGACCCCGCTCGCGCGCCAGGCGGTGGCGATCAGGTAGACGGACTCGGCAATCTTGGTGCTTCCCTCGGCCCGTTGGGCGTCGGTCATGCCTCGCAACAAGGTCTGGTTGCGCTCACGGAGCCACTTCTTGGCCTGGATCGTGCTTGTGGCTTCGCCTTCCATGGATTCGTTTCGTAGGCTACCCCGACCGAGCCAGGGCTCGGCCAGAGGACCAACCACCCATGTGCGGCATCGTGGCATACATCGGGCGCCGTCAGGCGCTTCCCATCCTGCTCGAGGGACTCAAGCGTCTGGAGTACCGCGGCTACGACAGCGCGGGCGCCGGCACGCTCAGCGGGCCCGGCCTGCAGGTGGTCAAGTGCATCGGCCGCGTGGCTGCCCTGGAGGAGGCCATCGAGCGCAAGGGGGGCCTGGAGGGCTCGATCGGCATCGCGCACACCCGTTGGGCAACCCACGGCGGCGTCACCGACCTGAACGCGCACCCGCACCGTGACGACGCCAAGCAGGGCCACGGCATCGCGATCATCCACAACGGCATCATCGAGAACTACGCCGCGCTCAAGACCTGGCTGCTCGAGAAGGGCCATGTCTTCGAGAGCGAGACCGACACCGAGGTGCTGGCCCACCTGATCGGCGAGCTCTACGAGGGCGACCTCGAGAAGGCCGTTCAGTCGGCCTTGCGCGAGGTGACGGGCGCCTACGCGATCGCCGCGATGTGCGCCAAGGAGCCCGACGTGCTCGTGGTCGCGCGCAAGGGCAGTCCGCTCATGGTCGGCGTGGGCAACGGCGAGTACGTCGTGGCCAGCGACGCGAGCGCGATCGTCAGCCACACGACGCAGGCGTTCACGCTCGCCGACTACACCGTCGCGCGCCTGACGCGCGAGTCGTTCCGCACCACCACGGTCGACAACCTGCCGATCTCGGCCGAGGTCCGTGAGCTCGAGATCGACCTGCAGGAGATCGAGCTCGGCGGGTACGACCACTTCATGCTCAAGGAGATCCATGAGCAGCCGCGCGCCCTGCGCACGTCGCTCAAGGGCCGCATCGACCTGCGCATCGGCGACGTGAAGCTCGGCGGCGTCGGCGACATCGCGCGCCAGCTCGCGCGCGCGCGCCGCGTGGTCTTCGTCGGGCAGGGCACGGCATTGCACGCGTGCATGGTCGGCACCTACCTGATGGAGGAACTGGCCAAGATTCCGAGCGATTTCGACTTCGCCAGCGAGTTCCGCTACCGCAACCCGATCGTGGAGGAAGGCACCGTCGTCGTGGCGGTGAGCCAGTCGGGCGAGACCGCCGACACCCTCGCCGCGCTGCAGGAAGCCAAGAGCCGCGGCGCGACGGCACTGGGCATCGTGAACGTGGTCGGCTCGAGCATCTCGCGCGAGACCGATGCCGGCGTCTACCTGCGCGTGGGCCCCGAGATCGGCGTGGCGAGCACGAAGGCCTTCACCGGCCAGGTCATGGTGGCCGCGATGCTGGCGACCTTCATCGGTCGCCGCCGCTTCCTCAGCCCGGACATGGTCGGGCATCTCCTGCGCGAGATGGAAGCGATCCCCGAGAAGATCGAGCGCGTGCTTGCGCTCAACGACCACATCCGGACCGCGACCGCCAAGTACATCGAACGCGAGAACTGGCTCTTCCTCGGCCGCGGCGTGAATTATCCCGTGGCGCTCGAAGGTGCGCTCAAGCTCAAGGAAATCTCCTACATCCACGCCGAGGGCATGCCCGCGGCCGAGATGAAGCACGGCCCGATCGCACTGATCGACAGCGGCATGCCGGTCGTGTTCGTGGCCACGAAGAACAGCCAGTACGAGAAGGTGCTCTCGAACATCGCCGAGGTGCGCAGCCGCGGCGGCCACGTGATCGCGGTCGCGACCGAGGGCGACGAGCACATCCGCACGGTGGCGGAGGACGTCTTCTACGTGCCCGACGTCACGGAAATGCTCCAGCCGCTGGTCACCGTCGTGCCGCTGCAGCTCCTGGCCTATCACGCCGCCGTCATGCGCGGCAAGGACGTGGACAAGCCCCGCAACCTGGCCAAGAGCGTGACCGTCGAGTGAGGCACTGGCCGGGGTGCATCTAGCGGTGCCCCGGCGGCGAACGCGGCAGCATGCTGAACACCATCCGCCATGCCGTCGTCACCGGAGCCCTCATGATCGCGGGCGCCGCCTGTGCGGTCGATGCGCCGCAGTCACCGGAGCTCTCGGCCAAGTGGTCGGGCCGTACGGTGCTCGACCTGAAGGTCAAGGACATCGACGGCAAGGAGGTCTCGCTCGCCGATTGGAAGGGCAAGGTCCTCGTGATCGTGAACGTGGCCAGCCGCTGTGGCTACACACCGCAGTACGAAGGCCTGCAGAAGCTCGCCGACTCGATGAAGGACAAGGGCGTGATCGTGCTCGGTTTCCCGTGCAACGACTTCGGTGGGCAGGAGCCCGGCACCGAGGCCCAGGTCAAGGAGTTCTGCTCGAGCAAGTACGGCGTGAGCTTCCCCATGTTCTCCAAGGTGCAGACCAAGGCGGGCGCGGGGCAGAGCGAACTCTACGAGTGCCTCGGCACGCAGACCGGAAAGCTGCCGGGCTGGAACTTCTCCAAGTACGTCATCGGCAAGGATGGCAAGCCGATCGGGTTCTTCGGCAGCAGCGTCAAGCCTGACTCGAAGGAACTGCTCGACGCGATCGAGTCGGCGCTGAAGGGCTGATCGATCGTCGATGAGGGACGGGCGAGGCGATCCGCATCATGCGGTGCCCGCCGCGGCGCCGTGATGCAACCCCGTCACGCATCCTCGTCGGCTGCGCGCAGCGATCCCGCTGCGGCGAATCGGAGCGTGCCCGTGACATCCAGGTAGAGCGCGCCGAGCACGAGCATGACGATGCCCCATGCCGGAAGGGCGATCGTCGAGGCCAGGATCCCCACGAATCCGAGCTGTGCCCTCGTCGCGCCCTGCGCGGCGAGCGCCGTGCGCGAGGGCGAGCCTCCCTCGAGCGCGCCCGAACTTCGCGCACCGATCCATGCACCGAGCCAGCGGCCGTCGCTGCAGATGAGGGCCACGAGCGCCGTCGTGATCCAGTGAGCCTGCGTGCGAAGGTCGATCGACACCACGAGCAGCGCAGCCAGTGCAGGAACGGCAGCGACCTCCGCAGCCTGGTGCATCCACCGTGCTGCCGCGCCGTGCACGAGGAGTCCGCCGAGGCATGCCGCCAGGGCCACCCAGCTGGCGCGCTGCGCATCGGCGGCGCCGTTTGCAGCCACGCACACCCCGGCGATGAGCGGCACGAGCGCCAGCAGGGTCGCGAAGCGCGACGCCTGCGCGAGCGGACCGGTGGTTTCCTCGCGGTGCACGAGCGCGCGATCGGTGCCGGATGCGACCGCCGCGCACGCCGTGCAGGCCGCGAGCGCGAACGCGATCGGCGTTCCGCGCTCGGACTCGAGGAAGGCAAGGCACAGGAGCGTGCCGCTCAACGGCACGGCCGCGAGCCACGCTCCCTTCGCGAATGCCGTGGGTTGCTTGATCGACTGGCGCGGTCCCGGATCCGCCATGGCGGCCAGGATCGCCACGGCTGCCAGGCCCAGGACGATCCAGCGGCGTGGTGCGGCGAAGTCGACTTCTGCCTGCAGCACGGCGGCCTCGCAGCGCTCGACCGCTTCGAGCTCCGCGGCGCCGGCCGGATCGGTCGTGGTGGGAACCCTGCCGGCGTGGAGCATGGCTGCACGCCGAGCCTGCACGAGCCGCTGTGCATCGCGCAGGGCGGTCCGCTCGGCTGCGCCGCCCGCGATCCAGCGCACGAAGGCCGTTGGTGCGCTCGGCCCGAGCACCATCGGGCCGAGCATGATGCCGGCCACCAGTCCGGCAGCCACGGCTGCGTGGCGCAGGCCCGAACGCCGAAGGAGCCAGGCCAACGCGATGCCGATTGCGGCGACCGCCGCGGCGCCAAGCAGCGCATGGGACGGATCCGGACCAAGCGGATCATGGGCCTGAACATTCATCGGGGTCGTACAGTAGCCCGGTCATGCCCATGCCACACGCTTCGACGTGCGTCCCGCCCGCGGTCCTCGCGCTCCTGCTTGCCGCTCCGTGCGCCGCGGGCAACGCCGAGTCCGCGCTGGCGCACGTGCCGCCGCAGGCGATCAGCTTCGTCGTCGTTCCGGATCTGGCGCGCGCCGGTGCCGATCTCTCGGAAACGCTGGCGCGCATGAATCGTCCCGAGACGAGCGTGCTCGGCAAGCCCGTCGAGCAGCTCAAGGGTTGGCTTGGCGTGGGCGAGGGCTTCGATGAACGAGGCTCGATCGTCGCGTACAGCACCGCGATCGCCGATGCGAAGGTGGATGAGCCGCAGGCCGCGTGGACGCTCCTGCTGCCAGCGAGCGATCCCAAGGCACTCGCGGCCTCGCTCGGCATGGGTTCCGATGGCGCGTTGACCTTCATGGGCCAGCCGGCGTTCGCGGCACTCGGTGCGTCGCACGTGATCGTGAGCCAGACTGCTGCGCTGGCCACCGGCCATGATGCACAAGGTGGCAGCGCGGCCTCGTTCATGAAGCTCGTGGGCGATGACCTGCGTGTGCGTGTCGACGAGGCCGAGGTGCTGGCGTGGGCCGGCCCCGTCGCGCTCGGCCATGCCAAGACGATGGGCGAGCAGGCGGCCACGATCGCGCAGGCCCGCGCGGCTGAGCAGGGCATGCCGACCGATGGCTTCGCCGGGCGACGCGACGATCTGCAGCGCCTGTCGAGTGCCTTCGTGGGTTCGATCGAGCACGGCATCGTGCTCGTCGACATCGATGCGCTGGGCCTGGCGCTGCGGCCGATCGCGGTGCTGGCACCGGAAGGTGCGCTGGCCAAGGCGCTCACCGCAGGCGAGGCAGGGCCCGCGCCGTTTTCGCTGCTGCCCAAGGCGGCGCTCTACGGCGCGCTTTCGATCGACGTGCGCGCGGTCGGTGGGGGTGCGGCATTCAAGGCGCTTGCCGCGGCGATCGATCCGGCCGGCGCGGTGCTGCCGGCGTGGCTCGTCGATGCGGCGGACCTCGTCGATGGTGTGCAGCTCGGCGCGTACCCGAGCAAGCTCGGCGTGATGGCCGGCGGCCTGCTCAACGACAGCAGCCTCGTCGTGGTGACCAAGGATCCTGCCGCCGTGCAGGGAGTCTTCAAGGATCGACTGATGCAGATGGGTGGCGTGGCGGGTGGCCTGAAGCTCACGCCGACCTGGGAGGATGCGCGCACGCTGAAGGACGGCACCACCGCAGCGGCGTTTGAACTCAAGCCCGAACCAGTCGCCGATGACGGACAGGCGCGCGAAGCCGCCGCAGGGGCGATGCTGGCGACGCAGGCGATCTTCGGCAATCGTGGCATGCACGGCTTCGCGCGTGCGGGCAGCGGCGGGCTCGTCGTCACCTACAGCCAGCGCCCCGATGTGCTCACGCGCGCGACCGATGCCCAGGCCGGCCGCGGCGCAA
The DNA here is from genome assembly GCA_903927725.1 of uncultured bacterium. Taxonomy (GTDB): domain Bacteria; phylum Planctomycetota; class Phycisphaerae; order Phycisphaerales; family SM1A02; genus SYIB01. The sequence goes on from CAIYOC010000009.1 coordinate 20,476, forward strand.
CGCTCGCCGATGACGCGGTCGTGAAGTCGATGATGCAGTGGATGGTGGCGAAGCCCGATGTGGTGGGCTTCCTCGGGCTCGGTCAGTTGCTCAAGGCAGCGCGTCAGATCGCTGGCTCCTTCGGCGGCGGCACCGACATGCTGCCGCCGGTACCCAGCCGTGCAGAACCGATCGGCGTGGCGCTCGATGTTCGCGGTGGCCGCATCGAGGGTGCCGTCGTGGTGCCGACCGCGGTCCTTGCCGCCATGGCTGAGTACGCAGCTGATCGAGGCCCCGCGGCCGATGGCGACGCCGGCGCGCCGACGCCCGCCGATGGCGAGTCTGCTCCGTGAGCGAATCGATGGCTCACGCGAATCCCCGTCGCGCGTCCGCGAAGTCGTGGCGCGTGCGCGGTGGTGAACTGCAGTTCGAGGCCGGTCCGCTGCTCATGGCCGTCCTCAACTGCACGCCTGACTCCTTCAGCGATGGTGGGCTCTGGAGCGGCGACCGGGCCGTCGAGCATGCGCAGGCGTGCGTGCGTGCGGGGGCGATGATCATCGATGTCGGTGGCGAGAGCACGCGGCCCGGCGCTGAGCGCATCGATGCGCCTGAGCAGATTCGGAGGACGCAGGGCGTGATCCATGCGCTCGCGTCATGGCTGCGCGCCGAAGGTCGGCGCGATGTGGCGATCTCCATCGACACCACGCGTGCAGCGGTGGCACGGGCCGCGATCGACGCGGGGGCCTCGATCATCAACGACGTGAGCGCGTGCATGGAGGATCCTGACCTTGCCGTGCTCGCCGCCGCGGAAGGCGTGGGCCTGGTGCTCATGCACCGTGTGCTCGACCCGACCAAGGACCGTTGGAGCCATGAGCATCGCGCGTCGCTCGTCGAGGGCGACATCGTCGAAGCGGTCGCTGCGGCCCTGGCCGAGCGCGTGCGCGAAGTCGCTGCGCGCGGCGTGGCGCTGGAGTCGATCGCCATCGATCCCGGGCTCGGCTTCGGCAAGACCGTGCACGAGAACCTCTCGCTGATTGCCGGCACGTCGCGACTGGTGGCGATGGGACATCCGTTGCTCGTGGGCGCGAGCCGCAAGAGCTTCATCGGTGCCATGACGGGCGAGTCGGATCCCGCGCGCCGCGTGGCGGGTTCGGTCGCCCTGCATCTCGAGGCGTCAGCGCGAGGCGCGCAGCTGCTGCGGGTGCATGACGTCGCCGAGCACGCACAGGCCCTGGCGGCCTGGCGCGCGATCCGCGAGCTCGCCTGAATCCGCAGGGATTGCCGCAGGATCCAAGTGCACAGGCAGGACTACACTTTCGCCTCCCCGAACGCACCCACCGATCAAGCACGGAGCACACGAACCATGGCCGGACAGAACACGATGACCTTCACCGACTCGAACTTCCAGCAGGAGGTCCTCGACAGCGACAAGCCCGTGCTCGTCGACTTCTGGGCCGAGTGGTGCGGTCCGTGCCGCATGCTCGGGCCGACCATCGATGAAGTGGCGAACGATTACGCCGGCAAGGCGAAGGTCGGCAAGCTCGACGTCGACTCGAGCCGCGACTGGGCGATGAAGCTCGACATCCAGAGCATCCCGACCGTCATGATCTTCAAGGGCGGCAAGCTCGCCAAGAAGTTCGTCGGCATCGTGCGCAAGAGCGACCTCGCTGCCGCGCTCGACAGCGCGATGTGAGTGAGGCAGGTCGGTCGCGAGCGGCGCCGAGCGCCGGCGTCCGATCGTCGGTCTCCGCGCGCTGGCGTCCACGCTTCGACATCACGATCCACGGACCGCCGCATCCAGACTGGGTGCGGCGGTTCAGTTATGAGCGCCTCGTGCCGATCCGGTGCAGAGGATCCTTCTCGCCGCTTGCCGCACTGCGTGTGAAGTGCTACCTTCCCCGGCCCGGCGCGCTGCGCCGGTGTGTGCATCCTGGGCCCGTAGCTCATTTGGTAGAGCGCGTCCATGGCATGGAAGAGGTGGTCGGTTCGAGCCCGATCGGGTCCATTCGCGAAAACGCTGGGGTTTCAAGCCTTCC
>CAIYOC010000010.1 GCA_903927725.1 uncultured bacterium
ATGGCGCTCATGAAGGAGCAGGGCGTCAGCGGGTTTCCCGTGGTCGATGGCACCGGCAAGCCCGTGGGCATCGTCACGCGCCGCGACATGAAGTTCATCGCCGGAGCTCCCGGCGTCACCAAGGTCAGCGAGATCATGAGTTCGACGCTCGTGACGGCGCGCCACGACGTGGGCCTGGAGGAGGCCGGTCGTCTCATGACCAAGGCGCGCGTCGAGAAACTGCTGCTGCTGCATGCGGACGGTCGGCTCGCCGGACTCGTCACGATGCGCGACATCGACAACACGCGCCGTTACCCCAACGCTTCGCGCGATGCGCGCGGGCGCCTGCGCGTTGGCGCGGCGGTCGGCGTCAATCAGCTCGACCGCGTCGAGGCCCTCATGGCAGCCGGCGTGGACGTGATCGGCATCGACACGGCGCACGGTCACAGCGCGAACGTGATCGAGACCGTGCGCCAGGTCAAGAAGCGCTTCGACATCCCCGTGGTCGCAGGCAACGTGGGCACGGCCGATGCAGCGAAGGCCCTGATCGATGCAGGTGCAGACGCCGTGAAGGTTGGCATCGGACCGGGCTCGATCTGCACGACGCGCGTGGTGACCGGGGTGGGCATGCCGCAGATCACAGCGGTCATGAATGCCGTGTCCGCTGCGTCGAGTGCAGGCATCCCGGTCATCGCTGACGGCGGGATCCGCCAGTCCGGCGACATTGCCAAGGCGCTCGCTGCGGGCGCGCACTGCGTGATGCTCGGCGGGCTCTTTGCCGGCCTTGACGAAAGCCCGGGCGAGCAGGTCCTGCACAGGGGCCGCCGCTTCAAGACCTACCGCGGCATGGGCAGCGAAGGTGCCATGGCAGCAGGAAGCGCAGATCGCTACGCGCAGGGAGGCAGCACGAAGTTCGTGCCCGAAGGCGTCGAGGGCATGGTGCCATACCGAGGACCGCTCTCCGAGTTTGTCTTCCAGATGGTCGGCGGCCTACGCTCGGCGATGGGCTACTGTGGCTGTGCGAACCTCGAGGAGTTCCGGCGCGACGCCCGCTTCGTGCGGATTTCCGCGGCGACCGTCGTCGAGAACCATCCGCACAGCATCCAGATCACGCGCGAGGCGCCGAACTATTCGCGCGGCGGTGTTGACGGCGGCTGAGCGGGTAGGATCGGATCGGCGGCATCGATGCCGCCAAGCGCCGGTGTGGCGGAACTGGCAGACGCGACGGATTCAAAATCCGTTTCCCCCTAAAGGAGTGCAGGTTCGATTCCTGTCACCGGCATCAGCGGCCCGGCCTCAGTGCCGGGCCGTTTTCCTGTGCCCGTGCCGCAGCTCATGACCAGCTGCGCCTACCGTGTGCGCATGCGGATCATCGTGCTGTCGTGCCTCCTTCTCGCCGCCTGCGGCGACGCCATGCCAGCCGATCGCCCCGTGCTTCCCGCGCCGCCTGCACAGGCACTCAAGTCGCGCGCACCCGAGGCGCCCACGCCGCTCTACGGCACGTGCGAGCAGAGCCAGGACGGCATCGGCAAGACCTTCATGGATCGTGAGATCGCCGAGGTGATGGGCCACCAAGGTGCAGGCTGGCTCGAGCGGCCGACGCGTGAACGGGAGGAGCGCACTGACGTGCTGGTCCAGCTTCTGGGCGTGAAGGATGGCTCGGCGGTCGCGGACATCGGCTGCGGCAGCGGCTACTTCTGCAGGCGCATCGCCGAACGTGCGCCGGGCGCCACGGTGCTCGGCGTGGACATCGAACCGGAGATGCTCGAGATCCTGGTCGAGACGGCCAAGGAGGAGGGCTTCGATTCCATCAAGCCGGTTCTTGGGCGCATCGACGACTGCGCGCTGCCGGAGTCGAGCGTGGACGTGGTGCTGATGGTCGATGCGTATCACGAGTTCAGCGAGCCCTGGGCGATGCTCCAATCGATCCGCCGTGCGCTGCGGCCAGGCGGGATGCTGGTGCTCGTGGAGTACCGCGAGGAGGATCCGATGGTGTTCATCAAGCCGCACCACAAGATGAGCGAGGCGCAGGCGCGGAAGGAACTCGAGGCCGCCGGGTTCTGGTGGGCCGGTACGAGCGCAGCGCTGCCCCAGCAGCACGTGATGTTCTTCACGCCCACGCTTGAGCCCTGACCGCCGAGCCCTGACCGCCGAGCCCTGAACTCGAAACCACGCGCTCGAAGCACCGCCGCGATCCATGCAGATCCATGTCACGGTGGCTGGTGTTGTCCGTTCGGTAAGGTACCCTAACAAACACCGAACACAAGCGCAAGACCAGCGCTCAACACGAAGGCCCGCCATGCTTGCCCCCGAACTCCTCGAACGCCTCGCCTTGCTGCAGGATCCCTGGCAGCACCATGCGCCCACGCTGGCACCGCCCTGGCAGCTGCCGTTGCACGGCGTGCATGAATGGGTGCTTCATGGCCCCATCGACCATCCGCCCATGCATGCCTTCCTTCACATGGTGGCCGCGGCCTGCGATCGACAGCGCGGTGCGGCGACCCGTTGCCATGACGGTTCGCATGTCTGCAAGGGTTCGCATGACTGTGACGGCGCTGCATCGTGCGTGGCTTGGATCGGTCAGGCGGTCATGCCCTCGGCCGTGGCCATGCACCGTCGGGGCATGGAGCTTCACCATCATGTGCAGGTTCCCGGCGCACGCACGCCCACCGAGCGGCTCTGGGCCTTCGAGGAAGCCGCTCGATCGGGCCGTTGCGTTGCCATCGTCGTCGATGCCACTGGATGGAACGCCGCGATGGTGCGCCGTGCCCAGCTCGCCAGCTCTTGGCAGCCTGACCGCACGCCGGTCCTTGCCTTGGCATGGCGCCCGCAGCACGAGGCAACGGCGCGCAGTGCCTGCACCACACGCTGGGCAGTGCAGCCGGTGCACGATCCAGCTGATGGTCATGCATGTCCTGCATGGTGCCTCCAGACGATTCGCGACCGCCGTGGCACCCTTGATCACTCGGCTGTGCGCAGCATCCTGCGCGAGCCCGGCAGCAGCGCACGCTCCATCCCGTGGTCCATCGCTTCCTGATGGGCGTGCGCCATGCAACGATTCCTCGTGATCACGCTGCCGCACTGGTCGGTCACGGCACGTGCGCGCCTTGTGCAGGCGCCTGTCGTGGTGGTGACCCGCCGCAAGGGCGCACTCATGGTGCATGCCGCGAGCAGGCTGGCGCGCGCCGATGGCGTGGAGCGGGGCATGCCTCTGGCCCAGGCCAGGGCGCTCCTGAGGTGCGATCCACACGAACTGGAACACGATCCTGCCGTCGATCGCCGGGCATTGCACACCCTGGCACGCTGGTGCCAGCGCATCTCTCCCTTGGTCCAGCCCGTGCACCACGATGATCCTGCCGCACTCATCATCGACCTGACGGGCCTTGAACGCATGCACCGTGGCGAAGATCGCCTGCTGGCCCGGCTGCGCACGCACATGGATCGCATGAGGGTCGAGTGCACCTTGTGGACAGCGTCCACGCAGGCGGCAGCCAGTGCCGTGGGCTGGGCTGCACCGAGCGGCCACGACGGCATCATCAAGCACGGCGAGGAGCGCTGGCGCACACGGGTCTGCCCAGTTGATGCACTGCGGATCGATCGCGAACTCGTGGCCATGCTGCATGAAGTCAACGTGCGTACGCTCGATGACCTTCGGCAGGTGCAGCGCGCACAGGTCGCCGCGCGCTTCGGCCAGCGCCTGCTCGATCGGCTCGATGCCATCCAAGGCCTGGTGCTCGAACCGTTCCGGGCGCTCCGCTGCGTGCCCGATGTGCAGGGCGAGGTCATCTTCGATGGGCCGTGCCCACAGGTCGAGGCGCTCTGCATGGCGGTGCAGTCCTGCTTCGATCAGGTCTGCATGCAGCTGTGTGAACGCGGCCGTGGTGCGCGCGCCTTCACGGTGCGCGTGCGGTGCAGCGACCTTCCGCAGCATGCCTGGACCATCCGCTGCACGCAGCCGGTCCGCTGCTGGGATTCCGTACGGCCGCTGGTCTTGCCTTCCTTGCAGGATCTTCCGCTCGGGCATGGCGTGGAAGGGGTTCATGTGATCGCACGGAACCTGCGCCGGGTGGCACCGACGCAGCAAGGCCTGCATGCCACACGCGTCACGGGCGAGCATGGTGCACTCTGGATCGATGGCCTGCGCGAACGGTTCGGAGCCGATGCCGTACGTGTTCCCCGGGTGCGGGCCGTGCGCCGATACGCATGGCATGAAGGCACCCTGGCGATCGATGACTCCACCGATGGCGATGATCATGGCCTCGGCGGCCTGGATGGCATCGACAGCACGAACGGCGTGGATCGGCCCCTTGTTCCCATGCTCGCACTCGCCAGCGAGCCGTCGTGCCTGTGGCCACGGCCTGAGCGCATCGCGGTGCAGGCCTGTGATGCAATGCCCCATCCAGGCCATCATGCAGTGCAGGCTGCACCTCATCTGCATGGTGCATCGACACGCAACCGCCCCGATGTCCCATGGCCCATCCCGCCCGCCCGATTTCGCTGGCGGGGCGCATCGTGGCACGTCATCAGTTGCCAAGGCCCACAGCGCCTGACCGGCGCATGGTGGCTGGCGAATGATCAGGGCACGCGGGATCACTGGCGCGTGCATGCCACGCGATCGGCAGTGGATCCATCGGCCGATCATGCCTGGCTTGCCTTGGTCAGGCACGATGATGGCTCATGGTGGGTGCAGGGGGCATGGACATGAGCGCATCGCTCCATCCCGGGGCGTCGGTCGCGCTGGATGTCATCAGTTCGTTCAGCTTCCTCGAAGGCGCAAGCCAGCCCGAGGAACTCGTGCGGCAGGCAGCGGCCCTCGGCGTGCACACGATTGCCATCGCCGATCGCCATACGCTGGCCGGCGCCGTGCGCACGCACATGGCCGCACGCGATGCAGGGATCCGTACGATCGTGGCCGCGCGAGTTGACGTGGGGATCGACGTCAGGTTCGAGACCGGGATCGATCCCGCCGTCGCCATGACGAACCATGACGGCGCCCGGACCGGTGCTGCGAACATCGCCGAGCCCATCGAGCTGATCCTGCTGTGCATGGATCATGGCGGGTACAGCAGGCTCTGCCAGCTCATCACGCTCAGGCATGCGGGTGCGAAAAGCCTGGCCTGGCACGATCTCGATGGTCGGCTCGACGGCCTGCACATGATCGTGGTGCCACGGCGTGGCGTGCAGCTGGCCACGTCGATCTTCCACCATGCCGTGGCGGATCTGGCACGGCGTGCACCCGGTCGCGTGTCGCTGGCGCTCTCGCACACGGCCGAGGGCGATGATGATCACCGCTGGTGGCAGTCGTGCGTGCTCGCCGAGCATGTTGGCGTGCCGGTGGTCGCAACGCACCCGGCACACATGCATGTTCCCGAGCGCCAGATGGCCCACGATGTCCTCTGCTGCATCCGCCATGGCACCACGCTCGAGCGGGCAGGTGCGCTCCTTGCCCCCAATGCCGAGCGATTCCTTCGTCCGCCGCCGCAGATGCAAGCGATCCATGCCGGCGTGCCGCACGCACTGGATCGGGCACAGGCCATCGCCACGGCCTGCGCGGGTTTCGATCTGGGCCAGGTCAGGCACCGTTCGCCGCGTGAACTCGTTCCCCACGACCACACGCCCATGTCCTGGCTGCGCGTACGGACCTGGCAGGGCGCCACCGAGCGGCATCCCGATGGCGTTCCCGAGCGCGTGCGCACACTGATCGAGCACGAATTCAAGCTGATCGAGGAACTCGACTACGCGCCGTTCTTCCTGACCGTCGACGACATCGTGCGCTTCGCCCGTTCACGCGGGATCCTCTGCCAAGGGCGTGGCGCCGCCGCCAACAGCGCTGTCTGCTGGTGCCTGGGGATCACCTCGGTGGATCCGGCGCGCGTCGACATGCTGTTCGAGCGCTTCGTGAGTCGCGAGCGCAACGAGCCACCCGACATCGACGTCGACTTCGAGCACGAGCGTCGTGAAGAGGTCATCCAGTACATCTACCGCCGCTTCGGCCGCGAGCGCGCGGCGCTCTGTGCCGAGGCCGTCTGCATGCGCGGCCGCATGGCCGTGCGCGAGGTGGCCAAGGCCATGGGCTTCCCTACCGATGCGGTCGATCGCATGGCACGCGGCATCGATCGCTGGATGGGCCACGGCGGCGATCGCGACGACGGGGCCTCGATCCTTGCTGCGCTCGAGGAAGCAGGCTTCAGGCCTGGCGACCGAGGCATCACGCAGCTGGCCTCGATCGCGGCCACGCTGATCGGCTTCCCGCGGCATCTGTCCCAGCATGTGGGCGGCTTCGTCCTCAGTGATGAACCGCTCTGCACCCTCGTACCCGTGCGCGATGCGGCCATGCCAGGCCGAAGCATCATCGAATGGGACAAGGATGACATCGAGGCGATGGGAATCCTGAAGGTCGATGTGCTCGCGCTGGGCATGCTCACGTGCATCCGCAAGGCGCTCGACATGGTCGCACGATGCGGCAGCCCGATGGCCATGCACCAGGTGCCAGCCGAGGATGCGGCGACCTACGACATGCTCTGCCGCGCCGACAGTGTGGGCGTCTTCCAGGTCGAGAGCCGCGCGCAGATGAGCATGCTGCCCCGCCTGAAGCCGCGCCGCTGGTACGACCTTGTGGTGCAGGTGGCCATCGTCCGGCCGGGGCCGATCCACGGCAAGATGGTGCACCCGTACCTGCGTCGCCGCAGCGGCCAGGAACCGATTGAGTTCCCCGACGATGGCGTGCGGCGCGTACTCGAGCGCACGCTCGGCGTACCGCTCTTCCAGGAGCAGGCCATGGCGCTTGCCGTGGTCGCCGCCGGGTTCACCGCGGGCGAGGCCGATGCCTTGCGCCGTGCGATCGCTGCCTGGAAGCGGCGCGGCGACGAGATCGCGCGCTTCGAACGCAGGCTCATCGAGGGCATGGTCGGTCGTGGCTACGGGCAGGAGTTCGCCGAGCAGGTCTTCACGCAGATCAAGGGCTTCTCCGGCTATGGCTTTCCGGAAAGCCACGCGGCGAGCTTCGCGCACCTGGTCTACGTGAGCGCGTGGCTCAAGTGCCACCATCCAGCAGCCTTCACGGCGGCACTGCTCAACAGCCAGCCCATGGGGTTCTATGCACCCGCGCAACTCGTTCGCGATGCGCAGGAGCACGGCGTGCAGGTACGCCAGGTCGATGCCGTGCACAGCGACTGGGACTGCACGCTCGAACGGCATGGGGCTACGCAGGCTTCGGCAGATCCAGTCCGATCGCCGGCTGCGGCTCGCGATCGGTGCAACGTCGATGCACCACGATCAGGCTGGGCCATCCGGCTGGGCATGCGCATGGTGCGCGGCCTGTCCGAGCGCGATGCTCTGGCGATCCACCAATCGGTTCGCGAGCATGGGCCGCGGCAGGGCATGATGTCGCTCTGGCGCACCAGCCGCGCGAGCCTTGCCTCGTTGCGGGCGCTTGCCCGTGCCGATGCCTTCCGGGGCATGGGTCTCGATCGTCAGCAGGCGCTCTGGCAGGTGCGCGCACTCAAGGAGCACGATGGCCCGTTGCATGAGCAGTGGATCGCCTCCTCTGAGCGCAGCGCCACGCTCTGGGACACGCTTGAAGAGCCGGCTGAACTGCCCCCGGTCCCTGCACCGGCCACGGTCCTGGCCGATTACGGCTCGATCGGCCTGAGCCTGAAGGCCCATCCGATCTCGTTCTTGCGGGGCTGGCTCGCGCGGCAGGGGTGCGTGCCGTGCGCACTTGCGCGATGCGACCATGGGCTTCCCACACGCAGCCGGGCAGCGATGGCGGGGCTCGTGCTGGTGCGCCAGCGGCCATCGACCGCCAAGGGCACGATGTTCATGACGATCGAGGATGAATCTGGATCGGCCAACGTCATCGTTCGCCCCGAGGTGCACGACCGGTTCCGGCGAGCGATCCGTGCGAGTTCGGCCGTGATCGTGCGCGGCCGGATCGAGCGGCGTGATGGTGTATCGCACTTGCTCGCGCGCAGCGTGCAGGGAATCGACGATGTGCGTGCCGAGCATGGACAGGTCACGACGCACTCGCGCGATTTCCGGTGAACGCACCTGGTGCGCCAGCCAGCGCAGGCTTCATGCCATGGCGTTCCCGCACCCAATCGGCCGTGGCTTCCGGTACAGCCTCAAGTGCGCGGCTTGGGGCCGCGCAAGAGATACGCCGGCGGGATGCGGGGCACCGGGCCCGGATCCCACTGGCCCACGCCGCGGTCGAGCATCACGCAGGTGAGGTAGTCCATGAGCTGGCAACTCGGGTCGATGCCACCGGCTCGGACCCAGCCCCACATGCCCGGGTACTGCACCGGAGGCTGCGGCTGCATCGACGGCAGGAAGTCGTGGGAGATGGGCGCGCGATAGTTGAGGTACGCCCACGTGCCGAAGCGCTCCCAGGGCTTCAGCACATCGAGCGACTTCGCGCCGTTGACGAAGATCCGGTCAGGATCGAAGGGCATCCAACCAGCACCTGGCAGGTATGCCTCGGCCCAGCAACCGAGCCTGAACTGCGGCATGCCGCCCGTGATGGTCCCTTGCGGGGCCTCGATCATGCCCAGCACCGGCCGCGCCGGGATCCCCGCGGCGCGCAGCGTGGCCA
>CAIYOC010000011.1 GCA_903927725.1 uncultured bacterium
GTTGATGAAGCAGATCTCGTGGGCCACGCTGCCAGTGTGCGGCAGCAGCTCGCTGAGCCACACTCCACCTTCGTTGTTCTCGTGGCGATCGAAGCGGAACATCGTCGGCGCCACCGGGAATCGCGCCTGTCCGCTGGTCATGCCCGTGATGCGCTGGCCGTTGCGCACGGAATCAGGCAGGTCCTGGTCGAAGCGATCGACCAAGCCGGGCTTGTGGTCGTACAGGTCGAGCTGGCTCGGCGCGCCCTCCATGTGCAGGTAGATCACGCGCTTGGCACGCGGTGCATAGTGCGGCAGGTTCGACAGGATGCCCGCGGCTTCGCTCGACACCGATCCCGCCAGCGCACCCTTGGCCATCGTCAGGTCCGCGAGCGCGGCACCGCCAAGCGCAGCACCAAGCGAGCCCGCGACCTTGCCGAAGAACCTGCGCCTGGTGAGGTTGAGCAGATACTCCTCAAGCGGGTCGGCCGGGCCTTGCGTGATCGGGTCCTTGCGCATGAGGTGCTCCTTCGCGTTCAGTCCTTCACGATGACGGGGTCGCTCGCCAAAATCGCGTTGGCGACCATGGTCCATGCGGCCAACTCTGCGGGGTCCATGGACCGGCCGGCTGCATGCTCACCCACGGCCAAGAGCTTCATGGCATCCTCGGCGCTGCGGGCAAAGCGCGCACGGTACAGGTCCAAGTCCTCGAGCAGGCGCTCGAGCAACCCGGCCCGAGGTTCATGCGCCGTGGCGCGCACGAAGAGCGTGCGCATGCGCGCCGCATCGCTGCCCGGCTCGGCCAGCACGCGCGCAGCCGCAGCGCGCGCAGCCTCCACGAACTGCGGATCGTTCCAGAGCACCAAGGCCTGCAGCGGCGTATTGGTCGACATGCGCCGCGTGGTGCAGAACTCTCGCGTGGGGGCATCGAAGGTCAGGAGCGACGGCGGCGGCACCGCGCGCTTCCAGTACGTGTACAGGCTCCTTCGCCACAGGTCATCGCCGCTGCCCTGCTCGTACGCGCGCGTGTTCGACTGCAGCATTGCGACCTCCTGCCAGAGTCCCTCGGGCTGGTAGGGCTTCACGCTCCGGCCGCCAAGTTCCTCGACCAGCAGCCCGCCCACATACAGCGCCTGGTCGCGGATCTGCTCCGCCGCGAGCCGCTGCCGTGGATACCACGACAGCAAGCGGTTGTCCGCATCAAATGCAGCCACCTCGGGCCGCGTCCGGCTCGACAGCCGGTAGGTCGAACTGGTCACCACCAGCCGCACGAGCTCGCGCAGGTTCCAACCACCGCCGCGGAACTCGATCGCCAGCCAATCCAAGAGCTCCGGGTGCGTGGGCAGATCGCCCTGCAGGCCGAAGTCCTCGCTGGTCCGCACGAGCCCACGGCCGAAGAGCAGTTCCCAGACCCGGTTCACCGTCACCCGCGCCGTGAGCGGATTGCGATCGCTCACGATCCACTGCGCCAACCCAAGTCGATTGCGTGGCAACTCGTCGGGCCAAGATCCGAGCACCTTGGGGATGTCGCGCATGACCTTGCGGTTGGCGTCGGGCGCGGTGTACGAGCCGCGCATGAGGACGTAGGTGTCACGCGGTGCTCCCAGCTCGCGCATCACCATGGTCTGCGGCGACTCGGCCTTCGCGCGCTCGATGCGCTGATCGATCGCGGCCACCCGCTGCGCGGCCTCGCGATAGCGCGGCGAATGCTGAACCCGCCAGCTGTCGCGGGCCAGCTGCACGGCACCGTCGTGCACCGTCGGATCGGGCATGAGCAACCCGAGGTCGGCGCTCGCCAGCACGATGTCGGGGCGGTCCAGCCGGGCATAGAAGCCCCCCTGCCCGCCGGTGTTCACGACCTTGAACACCAGCTGGCTCTCGCCAGCGGGGAGCTCGACGCTGATCCGATCCTGATCGGGTGCGACCGCGCGATCGGCGGCGTTCGCATGGACCAGCTCGCCATTGCGCCAGACAGTGATCCGGTCATCGCTGCCCAGCGCCAGTTCCAGCGTGCGCGCGGTGGGTGCGAACACCTGCCGCGCGATGTACTCCGCACCCACGCCCTGCGCGAGCCCAACCACCTGAGCCTCGCGAATGCCCGGCGCATGGCGCCAACCGCCGTTGCCGAACTTGGCGTGACGATTGAATCGCGCCTGGCTGCCCGGGCCATGCTCGGCGAGCGCGGCATCGAGCGCGCCACTGCCGAAGACCTCGCTCAGGTACCAGTCACTCGTCGCGATCGGTAACTGCGCAAGGACGCGCTCATCCGCAGCCGCAACGTGCGCACGCACGCGGCCAATCGAGTGTTGCGCGTAGGGCGATTGGTAGCCGAGCTTGAGTTCGAGTTGCGTGCCGGTCGCAAAGCCGATGGGCTCCTCGGTGAGGAAGTAGGCCACGCGACCCTGGCCATGCACGTGCCCCTCGAGCGCCCACTGCCGTCCATCGGCAGCATCGAGCGCATTCACGGCGCGGAAGTCCCCGTTGGGCTGCTCATGGCTCGCCCACGCCCACACGAACCGAACCGGCACGCGCACACGCGGATCTTCGAGGCTGACTGCCTCGGCACTGATCGAACTCAGCACGGCATTGCCGTTGGGCGCGCGCCCCACACGACCGCCGAAGCTCGGATCGGCAAGCGCTTCGAGCGCGAGCAGCCGCACGCCGGTCTCGGGGAACCGCAGCGCGATCGTGTGTTCGTCGACGTCCGGATTGGACCCCGAGGCCAGCACCGATCCATCGTCCTGCGTCGTCAGCGTCGCTCCGCCCGTGCTGATCGCCCGCTCGACGACAGGCCGAGTCCATGCGATGCCTTCTTCAGAACGCCAACGCGCCAGGAATCCATCGAGCAGCGCACGGTCTTCCTCAGCGCCCTCGTCGCGAACGGCGATGGCCTGCATGCGTTCACTCGCCAATCCGTCGAGCGTTGCGGCCAGCCGCGGATCGGCGACCGGGATGGCCGGCTCGAATGCACGGTTCGGGTCGGGCAGCTGCGAGTACAGCCCGGGCTCCTCGATGCTGTTGAAGAAGGCGAGCAACGAGTAGTAGTCCTCGGTCGTCACCGGATCGAATTTGTGGTCGTGGCACCGCGCGCAGCCCATCGTCAGGCCAAGGAACACGGACGCCGTCGTGTTGGTGCGGTCGACCCAGTATTCGACCAGGTACTCCTCGGGAATCGCACCGCCCTCGTCAGTGGTGACGTGATTTCGATTGAACCCGCTGGCGATCACCTGGTCCTGCGTCGCCCCGGGGATCAAGTCGCCGGCCAGCTGCTCAAGCACGAACCGGTCGTAGGGCATGTTCGACCGGTACGCCTGCAGAACCCAGTCGCGCCAAGGCCAGATCTGCCGGCCGGCATCCATGTGAATGCCGCACGTGTCTGCGTAGCGGGCCAGATCGAGCCACGGCACCGCCATGCGCTCTGCATAGCGGGTGACGTACGGCTCCTCCTCGAGCAGCATGTCCACGAGCCGTTCGTAGGCATCAGGGCGCTCATCCGCCAAGTACGCATCGAGCTCGCGGTCAGTCGGTGGCAGTCCCGTCAGATCAAGGAACACGCGACGCGCCAGCGTGGCGCGGTCGGCCTCGGGCCCTGGCGCGATGCCTGCACCCTGCCATCGCTGCAGGATGAATCGATCGATCGGCGTGCGTCCCCACGACGATGACTGCTCCGCGCGCTCGGCCCCATCACGCGAACCCGACGGCGGGAGGAACGACCAGTGCGCCTCGTACGGCGCACCAGCGTCGATCCACCGAGCCAGCAGCGCGCGTTCCTCGTCGGTCAGCGGCCGCTTGCCGCTGTCAGGCGGCGGCATGACGACATCGGGATCGGCGTGGTGGATCCGCGCAAGCAGCATGCTTTGCTCGGGCGCCCCCGGCACGATCGCCGCGCCATCGGGTCGGACCGCCGTGGCCGCCTCGAACGAATCGAGCCGAAGCCCCGCCTGCTGCTTCGCACGATCGGGACCGTGGCACTGGAAGCAGCGATCACTCAGGATTGGGCGGATGTCCCGGCCGTAACGAATCTCGCTCGCAAGAGCCGCAGGGTCGGGTCGTGCCCGAGCGCGCGCTGTCCACGTCCAGCCGCTGGACATCAACCACGCACTGCCCACGGCAAGCATCAGGGAACCCAGAAGCAACCGTGGGAGGAGAGCCATGCGATTCATCCTAGTCCCGAAACACGCACCGCCAAGCAGGGCGTGTCGATTGCCGATTTGCATCGCAGGCTGGTGAATCGGATGGTCTCCCCATGGACCTTCAGTGCCCGCAGGACGGCGCCGGACGATCGGCTGTGCATCCCGGAACCATGATCCGCGAGACCCTTGCACTGCTGTCCAGAGCGACCCCCATCAACACGTGGTTCGTCTCCCGCTCGCGCAACGGCGAGCACATCGTGCTGCATGTCTCTCCTGAAGCCGACCTTGCCTTGGCACCCGGTCAGGTCTACGCGTCGACAGCCACACCCTGCGGCACCGTGGTCGAGGCTGGTCGCACGCTCGTGACCGCCACGGCCGGTGGGGTGGCCCCATCGCATGTCGGGGACTTGATGCGTGACTGTGGCGCGAATCTGTACGCCGGCACCCCGTTGGTCTGGGCTCCGGAGCATGGCGCATGCGAGTGCTTCGGGACACTTGCGGGTCTCGGCCGACACGCCACGGCCGACATCATCGCCCCCCACCTGCCGCTCATCACCCACGCGGCCTCGGTGATCGGCTTCGCACTCCAAGCAGCGCACGATGCAGACTCGCTCCGTCGCCGCGCCGAGCGCGCCGAGAGCGAAAGCACCGTCGATGATCTGACGCGCCTCTACAACCGAAGGGGATGGCAGTCGATCGCTTACGCCGAGGCTGGACGCATCCAGCGCTATGGTTCGTCAGCCGGCCTGATCATGATCGACCTCGATGAACTCAAGCGGACCAATGACGCCTACGGCCATCGCGCCGGCGATGCCCTGCTGCGCCACGCCGCGCAGGTCATCCGTTCCTCGTTCCGTGACTCCGACGTGATCGCTCGACTTGGCGGCGACGAGTTCGCCGTGCTCCTCATGGAGTCCGACGGGCCAGCCACCCGATGGGCCGCCTCGCGCGTAGAAGAATCACTTGCGATCGCCGGCATCCAGGCCAGCGTGGGCTGGGATTTGCTTGATGGGTCTCGCGACATCGACGCCGCCCTGCACGATGCCGACGCTGCGATGTACGCCGCCAAGTGCGCCCGACGCCAGTTCATCCAGATTGCCGGACCCGAACGACCACGCTGCGCCTAGCTGCTCACTGACCGGATGACGCGTCGGAGCGCTGGCGTCGCTCATCCTGACCTCGTTCCGTTCCGGCCTGTCGATCAAGCACCTGGTGCAGGAGCCAAGGCCAGGCCGTGAACAGCGCGGCGCTGAAGCGAACGAGCGAGCTCGTCCATACCTCGGGCACGGGACGATGCATGCATCGCACCACGGCCGCCGCGACCCGCTCCGGCGACTGGACGAGGAAGGACGGTGCGTGGTCCGGCACCTCGGCTGCCGAGCCGGCCACGCCCGAGCGACGATCGGATGCCACGAAGAACTCGGTCTTCGTCGTGATCGGATGCACGCTGCTCACGGCGATCCGGTGCGATTGCAACTCCGCACGCAGCGCCGCGCAGGCCATCGACTGGGAAGCCTTGGTCGCGCAGTAGGCGCCGTGGTATGCAAGCGGGAACTTGCCGATGCAACTCGACGACATGATCAAGTGCCCGGGTTGCTCAGCCGCGATCCACTGTCGCGCCGCAGCACGACAGAGAGCGAGCGCCGCGAAGAAGTTCACCTCGAACATCGTCCGCAGATCGGACTCGGCCATGTCAAGCAGGCCCGCGCGCGTGCCGTAGCCGGCATTGGCGAAGACCACATCGACACGGCCGAAGCGATCCATCCCCCGAGCCAGGATCTCTTCCGAAGCACCGGCGGCTGCAACGTCGACGGCGACGATCTGCGCCGATGCCCCAACCGAAGCACAGGCCGAGGCCACGTCCCGGAGTCGATCCTCTCGACGTGCGACGAGCACCAGCTGCATCCCCGCCGCCGCGCAAGCCCGCGCCGTGGCAGCACCGATGCCTGAACTCGCCCCGGTCACGACCACCACACGCTCTGCCAATGGACGCATTTGGGCGAATGTATTGGACGCAAACACGGATGAAACGGCTGATTATGTTGGTTATAGGACTTACTTGTCCCTGCTGCCCGAAACATCTCGAACCCAAGTCGAGATCTCGTCTTGGCTTCTGTCTGGGCGGCGCAATTGCCGAGAACTGCGAGTTTTTCGCAAACTTTTTCGCCCCTTCGCTGTCGTCGATGCCATCTTTCGACGACGTGTCCCATCACGCCAACGGACAGCGTGGTGGGAAAGCGTGTTCCCGCACGATGGAAGTCCGAACCCCGTGATCTGAAGGAGATCTGAAACCATGAATCGCCTGTGTCTCTTCGGCAGCCTCACCGCTGCACTGTGTGCCGCGAGCACGGCCCTTGCCCAGGATGAGTGCGCCAGCGCTCCCACCCTGGTCTCCGGCGTTGCCTCGGCGTTCAACACCGCCACCGCTACCACCAGCCCCGAACCGGTCACTGAAACGCAGTGCGCTGGCACGTACCTGGGCTGGGGCACTGCCAACAAGGACGTCTGGTTCAAGTGGGTCGCCCCCGCGCAGAACGGCACGATCGACATCAGCACCTGCGATGCCGCGTCGTTCGACACCTCCGTCGTGCTGTACGAAGGCGGTTGTGGTTCGCTCGTCCAGGTCGCCTGCAACGGTGACTCGGCTGGCGGCA
>CAIYOC010000012.1 GCA_903927725.1 uncultured bacterium
GGTTGGCGGATGGGCCGGGGCGTGGTTGCCGACGTGCATCAAAGGGAAGTGTTATCCGATCGGTGCAAAGGGGGTGGCGATGCGGTTGCAGGCTCCAAGGGCTGCGCTACACTCCATGCCCCGCAAGGGAACACGGACCATTGGCGCAGTTGGCTAGCGCGTCTCCATGACACGGAGAAGGTCACAGGTTCAAGTCCTGTATGGTCCATTCACCTCACGCCCTCGGCATCCGCCGGGGGCGTTGTCGTTGGGGCGCACGGAGGCCCGAAATCAGACGCCATCGCTGAACAATCTGGATCAACGACGCCTCTGTCCATTACAGTGCGCTCTTCGAAAGGACTCAATCATGAGCCAAAGCCACGAACACACCCTTGCACAGCTGTTCTCGCATCCCACGTCGCACAATCTTCATTGGCGCGACATCGTGCACATGTTCGAGGGCCTGGGCGCCAGCTGCGACGAGACCAAGAAGGACCACCTCAAGGTCAAGCTCAACGGCCATGAGATGAGCTTCCCGATCCCGCACTCCAGCGGCCAGACCCTCCAGGACAACCACGAGATCGCCGAGATCCGCCGATTTCTGAAGCAGTGCGGCTTGGCCCCGGCCGGTACGCACTGAGCGTCCAGGGCAGGGCGTGGCCCGAATCTTCGGATTCCATCCGACTTCCGGCCGTTGCGATGCGAGATGTATGGCAGCTTTCTCTGCCCTGATCCGCACCGGGGCGGTTATCGTTCAAGCGTCGCGCAGGACACTGGACCTTTGGTCCGGGGGCGCGGGCCCGTGATGTGAGGTTCCGCACGTTTCATGGTTCAGACAAGGCACAACATGATCGCTCATCGACCATTCGCACACGCTGCGTTCGCGCTGGCAGCGCTCGTGTTGTCATGCGTCGCATCATCAGTGGCCCGTGCGGGCAGCGACCCCTGCATTGACGCTGTCCTACCCAACTCCCTGAGCTTCTCCGCACACGGTGGACCCGGCGAAGTCGAAGTGCAGGGCGTCAACGGCTGTGTATGGACCGTCGAGTCGGTTTCGGACTGGATCCAGCCTAGTCGGACCAGCGGAGTGGCCGGCGAGACCCTTCAGTTCCAAGTCGAGCCGCTGCCGCTGGAGGTCAAGTCACGCAAGGGCGGCTTCCAGGTCAATGGCGTTGCCTTCACCGTCGTGCAGACCGTGCCCGGCCCTTCCCAGACCGAGGCCCTTCGGCTCTTCGGTGACGTCACGTTCAACTCCTGCGACCTGCTGCGCCAGTACTCCGCCGTCGCCGCGGGCACACAGTTCACGCTCGCGGTGACCAACAATCCCGAGGGCTCCACCCCGGATGTCGGCCGTGTGGTCGGCTTCGGTCGCTCGCAGTTCAACCAGTGCGTCCTACCCGGGCAGAACGAGGGCTTCGCACAGGTGAGTGCGGGGGAGTCGCACTCGATGGCGCTGACCAACGGCAATGGTCTCGGCACCGAAGGCAGCGTGGTCTGCTGGGGTGATGCCAGCGGCGGCAAGTGCGCCGTACCAACCGACCTTCGAACGTGCCGCGCGATCAGCGCGGGCTCCACGTTCTCGATGGCGCTCACGACTGCCGGCAACGTGCGCTGCTGGGGCTACAACACCTTTGGTCAGTGCAACGTGCCTGGCACCAATGGCACTCCGGCATTCCCTCCGGGGTTCATCTTGGCGATTGCCGCCGGTGAGGCGCACGGCATGGCGCTCATCTCCCAGACCCCGGATCGCCCCACCAACGCGGTCGTCCACGTGTGGGGCAGCGACCAGTTCGGCCAGATCACCCGCGAGCCCGCGGGGCTCACAGGCGTGGTGCAGATCGCCGCTGGCGCAAACCACTGCGCTGCGATGAAGGCCGACGGCTCGGTTGTCTGCTGGGGCCGCATCAACGAAGGCCAGTGCACGGTGCCAGCTGGCCTCGTCGCTCGCCAGATCGATGCACGCTCGAACTACACCCTGGCCGTTGGAGACGGCTCGACCATTCGCACATGGGGCGCTGCTCCACCGGCTTTCTCGGCACAGCAGCAGGCATTTCTCGGCGCCGTCGGGATCCGCGTGGCTCGCGCCGGTTACGACCATGTCGCCGTCCTGACCGAAGTCACCACGACGCTGGTTCTCAGCGGCCGCAACGAGTACTTCCAGTGCAACGGCGAGGTGCTCATCGATCGCATCGAGGGCATCTCATGCGGGCGTTTCTCGTTCGCGGCGTGGAATGATGTCGGTCGTTTCCAGCTCTTCTGCACTGCCCAGGGGGCAGGCACCTACGGCGTCTGCAGCGTGCCGACCAACCTGGAGCGCGTGCACATGATCGCGCTTGGCCAGGAGCATGCCGTGGCGATCGAACGCAACACCCGCCGGGTGGCCGTTTGGGGCGACAACTCCGAGCTGCAGTGCGCACTACCGAGCGATCTGCAACCCGCCTACCTCGTAGCCGCAGGCGAGGCACACTCAGCGACGATCGCCAACGGAAGCGGCGCCGCGCTGCGCTGCTGGGGGCGAACCTTCTACGGCCAATGCGCCGTTCCCTCGCTTGGCGGGCAACCTGTCAAGGTCGCCTGTGGTCACAACCACACGCTCGCCATCGTGCATGACCAGCAGTCGCGTGCGTCGGTGCGGGCGTGGGGCTCGTGGGGTAGCGCGGGCCAGCAGATCCAGACCGTCTCGGTGGAGCCATCCCTTCTGAACCAGCCCATCGGCAGCGATGCCGAGCCGGTCGAGATTTCCGGCGGCAGCCTGCATTCAATGGCGCTCCTGCGGGATGGCACCGTGGTGTGCTGGGGCGTTCCGGGCAGCGGCCAGACCCGCACGCCGGGCAATGCAGGACACTGCCGCGCCATTGCTGCCGGCGGCCTGCACAGCGTGGCGATCACGACCAGCGACCGTGTCGCGGCCTGGGGCAGCGACGTCGTCAATCAGGTCTCGGGCCCCGAGACGCTGGCGCAGGTACCGGCCGTGGCCGCGGGCGACAATCGCACGCTGGTGTACGTCGACACTGCGCTGCCCTTGCCCAACGACATCGACGGCGACGGCTGCACCAATGGCGCCGACCTGGGCATCCTGCTCTCGGCATGGGGCACCGATGGGCTCATCCCCGACACGGATCCCCAGCAGAACGCCGACCTCAACGGCGACGGCGTCGTCAATGGCTCCGACCTCGGCCTCTTGCTCGAGGACTGGTACGCCAACATTGATTGTGGTGGGTGAGAGGCGAGACGACAGCACCTGAGGGCGCTTCTCCGAGCCCCCATCAGCAACGTATCGCCGCCTTGATCGCGGCAGGACCCGAAACCAACGATCACCGCTCGAACGAGCGGTCGACGAATGATGTTCGGAGATTCCGCATCTTCATTCGCTCGCAGCATCGTCTTGAATCAACGCCACAGAGCTCTTGGCTTCACGCAAGCTCATCGCGCGGCGCGAGTTGCGGTCGTTCACTCACTAACTTCCGATTGAAATGATTGATTCATTGATTCGCCAGCGATGACGCTGCGTCGTTCTGCCACTCTTTTTTGTTCCAACCTTTGTTTGTTTTTGGATTGCAGCACTCCAGTGCGCCGTCTACAACGCCGCGCATGCCTGACGAATCCGCCCGTCGCGGATCCGCCCGGCCAACCAGGAGAGTCCGACATGGAGCACGCACGCCATCGATTCCTCGCCGCAGCAACGTTGCTGGGCATCTCGTCATTTGCACACGCCGGTGCCGGCACGTCGTGGACGACCGTCGTCAACAACGGCCAGTTGATGCCCAATTCGACGAAGCTCTTCAACAGCTACAACCAGCCGTCGATCGATCCGTCAGGCCTGGTGGTCTTCCGGGCGCGCAGCAAGGGACCGAGCCAACCCGTACGCGGCATCTACACCCGCGACATGGGTATTCCCAACGCACCAATCGCGGTGGTCGCTGCCGTCGGTGCCGAAGTGCCCCAACCCAACAACACGCCCGCCGGGGGCGGCGGATCCGGTTTGGCGGCCTTCAATGAGTTCCCGTCGTTCCCGCGCATCGATGTCGGCTCGCGCATGATCGCAACCCGCGCGCAGACCCAGCCCACGTGGACGTACCTGCTGCCTGATGGCTCCGAGAGCCGCGTTGGGACCGCAGGCGTCTACGCAACCGTCGATGGCGCGCTGAACACGGGCGCCTGCCTCCTCGGCAACGTGCGCGAAGCAACGACCGGCGAACTGGTCTTCCCTTGGTGGCAAGTTCCCGGCACGGCCGCTGGCACCCGCTTCGACCAGTTTCCGGGCGCAGCCTCGCCCTGCGACGCGGAGTTCGTGGTTTTCAAGGGCAACTGGACCGACGTCGCCGCAGCGACGGGCCGCACTGGGGTGTACTACCGCAGCCTGACGGCCACGGATGGCGCGGCTCCGGTGGTTCGCATTGCCGATTCACTCATGCCGATCCCTGGACAGGCAGGCTTGAACAAGGTGCCGTTCGGCAGCACGGCGCCACCGAGTGCAGCCTTTGGTCATGCCGTCTTCCTTGGACTCGACAACGAGGAGTCGCCCACGATGGGCGGCATCTACTTGGCTGCACTGATGCCAGACCCGCCGCTCACGCCGGTCGCTCTGCTTGGCGACCAGGTCCCAGGCGAGTCAGCAGGCACGGCGTTCAATCGCATGGGCGAAGCGCTCTCCTTCGATGGCCGATGGGTCGGATTCTGGGCCGCATGGGGCACTGAAACCAGATCGATCACACTGCAGTGCCCGACGGACGGGCAGGAAGACATCCTGCTGTACTGCACCGAGCACTATCCCGAGGGATTCATGGTCGATGTCCCTGTGCATCAGGGTTTCTTCGTGGCCGACACCCAGACTGGCGAGGTGCACACCCTGGCCAAGACCGGAGCCGGGATCGATGACATGATGTACTGGAACTTCTCCGGACGTCCGCCGGAGAGCGGCAGCGGCGATGAAGGCGGCGAGCAGGAACCGCCACGTTGGCGCTCGGCCACGTTCGTCGCGATCAACGGGCTTGGTTCGACCAACGTCCAAGCCGTGTTCAAGGCAC
>CAIYOC010000013.1 GCA_903927725.1 uncultured bacterium
CCATGGGCTGATTGTCGCGCGCGATTGGCGCGTTGGGCGCAAAAATTCCGGCAGCCGCGCTCCGCGGCGAACCACGCCCGCATCGGTCCGTAACACCCTATGCCGCTGCGGTTTGCGCGATCCGCCCGCGTGCAGCCGCCGGGAGCTGCTCCCGGCGGCACGACGAACACCGTGATTCCGTGGGAGTTGGCTTGAGTCCCTCCCCCGCAAATCCGATCCTTCAACGTGGCTGCGGCAGGATGCCGGGCAGCCGACAGGGAATGCGCTCCTCTGGCACGCCACGTGCACGTGAAGCGCAAGCAACGACGGGCGCGGCCCCTACCATCCGCGATCCACCAAGGAGGCTTCGATGTACGAACGACTGACCGACCGCGCGCGCAAGGTGATGGCCCTGGCCAACCAGGAAGCCCAGCGCTTCAACCACGAGTACATCGGCACGGAGCACATCCTGCTCGGCCTCGTGAAGGAAGGCTCCGGCGTCGGCGCCAACGTGCTCAAGAACCTCGGCATCGACCTGCGCAAGGTCCGCCTCGAGGTCGAGAAGCTCGTCAAGAGCGGCCCCGAGATGGTCACCATGGGCAAGTTGCCCCAGACCCCGCGCGCCAAGAAGGTCGTGGAGTACGCCATCGAGGAAGCCCGCAACCTGAACCACAATTACGTGGGCACCGAGCACCTGCTGCTGGGCCTCCTGCGCGAGCAGGATGGCGTGGCCGCACAGGTGCTCCTGAACCTCGGCCTCAAGCTCGATGACGTTCGCGAGGAAGTCCTGAACCTGCTCGGCGCCGGTGGCGAGGCCGAGGAGACCAGCCAGCAGCCGCAGGCCCCCGAGGGCGAGGCCGCCGCGCCGTCCCCCGAGCCCGGTCGCCGCGCCGCAGGCAAGAGCAAGACCCCGGCCCTCGACAGCTTCGGCCACGACCTGACCGAGATGGCCCGCAACGGCGAGCTCGATCCGGTGATCGGCCGCGCCGGCGAGATCGAGCGCCTGATCCAGGTGCTCTGCCGTCGCACGAAGAACAACCCCGTGCTTCTGGGCGAGGCTGGCGTCGGCAAGACCGCCATCGCCGAGGGCCTGGCCCGCGCGATCGTCGCGCAGGACGTGCCCGAGATCCTCCACGACAAGCGCCTCATCGCGCTTGACCTGGCAGCGATGGTCGCCGGCACCAAGTACCGCGGACAGTTCGAAGAACGCATCAAGGCCGTCATGAACGAGGTCAAGCGTTCGAAGAACGTGATGCTCTTCATCGACGAGCTCCACACGCTTGTCGGCGCCGGCGGCGCGGAAGGCGCGATCGACGCGAGCAACGTGCTGAAGCCTGCGCTGGCACGCGGCGAGATCCAGTGCATCGGCGCCACGACCTACGATGAGTTCCGTAAGTACGTCGAGAAGGACCCGGCCCTCGAGCGGCGCTTCCAGCCGATCACGGTCGAGCCGCCGAACGCCGAGCAGACCTTCGAGATTCTCAAGGGCCTGCGCGAGAAGTACGAAGCCCACCACAAGGTGCGCTTCGGCGACGATGCGCTGCGCGCTGCAGTCGACCTCAGCGGCCGCTACATCACCGGCCGCGTGCAGCCGGACAAGTCGATCGACGTGCTTGACGAGGCGGGCGCCCGCATGCGCCTGAAGACCATGAGCAAGCCGCCAGACCTGGCCGAGATCGAGGAGCGCATCGAGCGCCTCTCGCTCGAGAAGGACGAGGCCGTGCGTGGCGCCGACTACGAGCGCGCCGCCGACCTGCGCGACCAGGCCGAGAAGATGCGCAAGGAGAAGGAGCGCCGCCAGGTCGAATGGCGCGAGCGCATGAACGAATCGCAGGCGACCGTCGACGAGGACATGATCCGCGAGGTCGTGTCGAAGATGACGGGCGTGCCGCTGACGAAGCTCGCCAAGGAAGAGTCGGAGCGCCTGCTCCAGCTCGAGGCCGAGCTGCACAAGTCGGTCATCAGCCAGGACGAGGCGGTCAAGCAGGTGGCCCGCGCCATCCGGAAGGCACGCTCCGGCCTCAAGGACCCGAAGCGCCCGATGGGCAGCTTCATGTTCCTCGGCCCGACCGGCGTCGGCAAGACCCTGCTCGCCAAGGCCCTGGCCGAGTTCATGTTCGGCGACCCCGACGCGATGATCCGCCTCGACATGTCCGAGTACATGGAGAAGCACAACGTCAGCCGCCTGGTCGGCGCGCCCCCCGGGTACGTCGGCTACGAGGAGGGCGGCCAGCTCACCGAGCGCGTGCGCCGGCGCCCCTACTCCGTCGTGCTGTTCGACGAGGTGGAGAAGGCGCACCCGGACGTGTTCAACATGCTCCTGCAGGTGATGGACGACGGCCACCTGACCGACTCGTTCGGCCGGCGGATCGACTTCCGCAACGCCATCATCATCATGACGTCGAACATCGGTTCCGACATCATCAAGGGCGGCGCGAACTTCGGCTTCACCAAGCGCCAGGAGGTGCAGGACTACGAGAAGATCAAGAAGTC
>CAIYOC010000014.1 GCA_903927725.1 uncultured bacterium
CCTTGCCCACGTCGCCGTAGCCGAACACCACGGCAACCTTGCCGGCGAGCATGACGTCGGTGGCGCGCATGATGCCGTCGACGAGCGAGTGCCGGCAGCCGTAGAGGTTGTCGAACTTGCTCTTGGTGACGGCATCGTTGACGTTGATCGCGGGGAACAGCAGCTGCCCGAGCTCCTGCATCTGGTACAAGCGGTGCACGCCCGTGGTGGTCTCCTCGGTGACCCCGAGGATGTTCGGCGCGGTCTTCGTCCAGTAGCCGGCATGCGTCTTCTGGAGGGCGGTGAGCAGGTCCAGGATGACCGCGTACTCCTCGCTGTCCTCGGTGGTCGCGGTCGGCACGCTGCCGTGCTTCTCGAACGCGAGGCCCTTGTGGATGAGGAGCGTCGCGTCGCCGCCGTCATCGAGGATCATGTTCGGGCCCTTGCCGTCCGCGAAGTGCAGGGCCTGCCAGGTGCACCACCAGTACTCGTCGAGCGTCTCGCCCTTCCACGCGAAGACCGGGATGCCCTTGGGGTTCTCGGGGGTTCCGTTGGGACCAACCGCGACGGCGGCGGCGGCGTGGTCCTGCGTGCTGAAGATGTTGCAGCTGCACCAACGGACCTCGGCACCGAGCTCGACGAGGGTCTCGATCAGGACCGCCGTCTGGATGGTCATGTGGAGGCTGCCGATGATGCGGGCACCCTTGAGCGGGAACTTGCCCTTGTACTCGGCGCGCAGCGCCATCAGTCCGGGCATCTCGACCTCGGCGAGCTCGATCTCCTTGCGGCCGAAGCGCACGGTCTCTGCGGACAGGTCCTTGACCTTGAAGGGCAGGAACTCGGTCGTCGAGAGGCGGCTGGTGAGGAACGGGATGGTCGTCGGCGTGGCGGTCGCAGTGGTCACGGGTGCTCCTGGGTTCGAATGATTCATCCGTCCAGATGGATGAACGGATGGAGTGTAGCCCGCCTGTCCCCAGCCGTCACCGTCCGGGCTAGTCTTTTTCCCAAGGAGCCTCCATGAAGACCACCGCCATCCTGTCGTTTGCAGCCCTCGTCGCCTCCGCCCTCGCCTTCCGGGCACCCGAGGCCACCATGAAGGGTTCCCCCTATTGCCTCGCCACCTGCCCCGTGAGCGGCGAGAAGCTCGGCGAGGACGCGGTCACCATCGTCGTCGAGGACGCCACGAACAAGGCCAACGACGGTCGCGAGATCAAGTTCTGCTGCTCGAAGTGCGCGGCGAAGTTCAAGGCCGACCAGGCGACCTTCCTCAAGAAGGTCGACGAAGCGATGATCAAGGAGCAGCTGAAGTGGTACCCCGATGCGTCGTGCGTGGTGATGCCCGATGACAAGCTCCCCGATCCTCGCGGCGCGGACGCGATGGAAGCGAAGAACATCGTGGTGCAGAACCAGCTCGTGCGCCTGTGCTGCGGAAAGTGCGTGAAGAAGGTCCAGGCCAACCCCGATGCGTGGGTGAAGAAGGTCCAGGAGCAGGTCATCGCCGCACGGAAGCCCGCCTATCCGCTCGACACCTGCGTCATCAGCGGCGAGAAGCTGGGCGACTCCCCTGTCGACACGGTCATTGGCAGCCGCCTCGTGCGGACGTGCTGCGGCAAGTGCGCCGCCCAGGTCAAGGCCGATCCGCAGGCTGCCTTTGCCAAGCTCGATGCAGCGAAGAAGTGACCGTCATCCAACACGCCTGAATCCCGCGCGGGACGCTGCATGCAGCGTCCCGCGTGTCGTTCTGGAGCCGTGCATCGAGCCGCGCGAGCACTCAATCCCACGACGGCCCGTCGTCGAACCGCTCTTCCTCGGGCGCGCGAATGATCCGCGGCTCGAGCCCCTCGGGAAGCGCATCGAGAAACAGACGGCCGTAGCGCTTGGTCGCAATGCGCGGATCGAGCACGACCACGCGGCCCGAGTCGGTCGCGCTGCGCACCAGCCGGCCGAAACCTTGCTTGAATCGCAGGATGGCGCGCGGGAGCTGGTCATCCATGAAGGCGTTTCCGCCACGCGACTGCACGAGCTCCTGGCGCGCCTGCACGAGCGGCAGGTCGGGCACCTCGAACGGCAGCCGCGTGATGATCACGTTGCGCAAAGCGCGGCCGCGCACGTCGATCCCCTGCCAGAAGCTGCTCACGCCGAAGAGCACGCTGCGTTCGTCCTGCCGGAAGCGCTCGATGAGCAGCCGATTGGGGACGCCAAGCCCCTGGACATGCAACGGATGCCCCCGCGACACCAGCTCGTGCGAGGCGAGCTCGGCCACGCGATGCATCGTGTCGATGCTCGTGAAGAGCACGAACGCCCCGCCATCGGTCTCGCCGACGTGGCGCAGCACGCGATCGGCCAGCGATTCAATGTAGGCCGGGCTCGATGGCTCGGGCATCGAGACATCGAGATAGAGCTCCACCAGGTTCCCGTAGTCGAAGGGGCTGCCGACCTGCAGCGTGGTGGGATCGTCGCACCCGAGCGCGACGGCGGTATGACGGAAGTCGCCCGGGCGCGTGCTCAGCGTGGCACTGGTCATGACGACCGACACCTCGCGCCCGAAGAGGTTCTCGCGCAGCACCGGCCCGACGTCGACCGCCGCGCTCACGAGCGCGACATCGGGCCGCACGCCACCATGGGCCTTGCGACGGCCACCGGCCTCGACCCAGTACACGCATCCCGACAGCGACTGCGCCACGAGCGCCTCGGCGGCGGCAGCCATGTCGGACGTGCGCTGCTGCCAGGCGTTCACTTCGGCTGCATCACCATCGCTCGAGGCTCGCTCGCGCACGAGCGCCAGCAGCGCCGCCAACTCAGACAACGCGGGCGTGAGCGGATTGCCGACAATGCCTGCTTCGCGCACACGACCCGCCCCACCCGCCGACTGGTGCCAGCGCCAGAGGTCGCCGAAGAACGCCTCGCTCGCCTCGCGGCAGCGATCGACCGCGAGGATCGCCTGCTGGATCGTGCCTTCGCCGCCATCCTGCACGCGCACCGTCCACAGGCCACCCCGGTGCTGGCGCGCATCGTGCAGCGTGCGCAGGAGATGCGCCACGCGCGACTCCGAGAGCCGGGCGCCGAAGTGCTCGCAGGCGACTTCCTCGATCGCGTGCGCCTCGTCGAGGATCACGTGCTGGTAGTCGGGCAGGAACCCGCGGCCGATGCGACGCAGCGCGAGATCGCTGAAGAAGAGCGCGTGGTTGCAGACCAGGAGATCGCCGTTCTCCATGCGCCGTCGCGCGGCCTGGTAGAAGCAGGCATCGTGATTGGGGCAGCGGCGACCCAGGCAGTTGCCGGCGTCGGACTGCGCATGCTCCCAGACCTGTTCCCGCGGCAGCTGCGGCAGCGTGCTGCGGGTGCCATCCGTGGTGCGGTACGCCCAATCCTCGATGAGTTCGAGCGAGTGCCGTTCCTCCTCGCTGCCGAGCAGCCGATCAGCGCGCTCGCTCGCGAGCCGAAGCCGGCGCAAGCTCACGTAGTTGCCGCGCCCCTTCACGAGCACGGCGCTGAACTCATCGGGAATCACGGCGTTGAGCAGCGGAATGTCCTTGTCGATCAGCTGTTCCTGCAGGGCGATCGTGTTCGTGCAGACGACCACGCGCTCCCGGTGCGAGAGGATCCGCTGGATCGCCGGAACGAGGTACGCAAAGCTCTTGCCCGTGCCGGTCCCCGCCTCGACCATGAGGCGGCCGCTGCGCGCCAGGCACTCCTCGACCGCCGACGCCATCTGGAGCTGCTGTGGCCGCGGCTCGAAGCCAGGAAGCCGCCGGGCAATGGCGCCGGCATCGCCGAGCAGTGCAGCGACCTGCACGCTCATCGCGAGCGCTCCTGCGCGTTCGATCTCCCGTTGGTTGCCTCCATGCAGTCCACGAGCGTAGCGTAGGACCATGCGCCTCCTGTCGATCGCCGTCACGCTGCTGGCTCTGGCCGCCTGCGCCGCACCACGCGCTGCGCGCGTGCTCACGCCTGCCCAGCGCGACGCCGCCGCCGGGGCGCTCGTGATCCGCGATGGAACCACCGCCGAGCGGATCGACCTGGACGAAGCCGCCCGGCGCGCCGCCCGCGCGGATGTGGTGCTGCTGGGCGAATACCACGACAACCCCGATGCCCATGCCGTGCAGCAAGCCCTCTACGCACGACTGCTCGCACGCGAGCCGCGCACGGCGCTGTGCCTGGAGATGCTGGAGCGGCACGAACAGCCGATCGTCGATGCCTGGGTGCGCGGCGAGCTCACGACCGACCAGTTGATTGACCGGACCGGCAGCAGGACGTGGTCCGGCCAGCCCAACAGCTGGCTCGCGTTCTACCAACCGTGCCTCGACCTCGCGCGCGAGCATGGTGCCGCAATCGTGGCCGCCAACGCACCCCGCCAGTACGTGTCGCGCGCCAATCGGGAGGGCTACGACGGCCTCCTCGCCCTGCCGGCAGACGAACGTGCGCTCTTCGACCTGCCGATCGCGCCTGACGTCGGCGCCTATCGCCACCGTCTGGCCGAACTGATGCAGGAGATGCGCGGCTCCGACGCCGCCGTGCCCGACGATCAGGTCGACCGCATGCTGCGCAGCCAGCGGGTGTGGGATGCCACCATGGGTGCCAGCGTGGCACGGGCGCTCGACTCGAGCCCACGTGCGGTGCTGCTCGTGGGCTGCTTCCACAGCGATTTCCTCGGTGGCACGGCACTCGAACTCCTCGCGCGCCGCCCCGGCACGAGCGTCTTCGTGGTGGCGATCACCCGCGATGGCACGGAGGGCCTGGCTGCGGTCGATCGCGGCCGCGGCGACGTGGTGGTGCAGGTGGGCGATGGGCTCGGTCTGGACTGAGGCGCTCGCGCCCTTCGCCGACGAGGAGGCGCTGGTTCAGCGGCCGCAGATCGCCTGGAGCTGCGCCGCGGTGTCGGCGATCTTGTAGAGCTTCTCGATCTTCATCATCGCCAGGAGCGCCTTGAGGTCCTTGTTGACGCCGAAGAGCACCGCCGTGGCACCCGACTGGGCTGCCGCATTGCGCATGTCGATGATCATGCCGAGGCCCATGCTGCTCATGAACTGCACGCTCGACAGGTCCATGACCATGACCTTCATCGCCTTGCCCGCGGACTTGACCACAGGGTCGATGTCGGCCTTCATGATCGGGGCCTCGCGCTGGCCCACGTTGGGGCCCGCGGGCTTCACGATCATGATGCTGCCGTCGAAGGTGATCTCGAGGAGCGCGGTCTTCTTGCTCTGCGGTGTCATGGCCGACGGACTCTAACCGAAGCAAGGAGGCCCCTGCGCGCTCGGGTAGGCTCCGACCGTGCCGCTCCTGATCCACGATGCGCGCGTGCTGTCGATGCCGATGGGCCGTGAACCGGCCCGCGGCGCGGCGATGCGCGAACTCGGTGCGATCGATCGTGGCTGGGTGCTTGTGGGCGACGATGGTCTGGTGCACGCCGTCGGCGCGGGCACGCCGCCAGCGGCCTCGATCCGGATCGACGCCCGCGGCCGCGTGCTCATGCCGGCCCTGATCGATGCCCACACCCACGCCTGCTGGTCGGGAGACCGATGGAGCGAGTGGGCGCGCAAGCGGGCGGGCGAGCCCTACCTGTCGATCCTGAACTCCGGTGGTGGCATCATGAGCACGGTGCGCTCGGTCCGCGCATCAAGCCGTGATGACCTGGCGAGGAGCACCGCACTCCGACTGCAGCGCATGGCTCGCCTGGGTACGGGGACCTGCGAAGTGAAGAGCGGCTATGGCCTGACCACCGAGACGGAGCTGCACATGCTCGGCGCGATCGACGATGCGGCGACCGCATGCGCCGGGCGCATCGAGGCCGTGGCCACCTGCCTGGCGGGTCACGCCATCGATCCAGGATGCCCGGACTTCATCGACCGAACGATCCGCGAATCGCTGCCGTCGATCGCCGCGGCCCGGCCGGGCACGACGATGGACCTGTACATCGAGCAGGGTGCATGGACCGGTGACGATGCCATGCGCTTCGTCTCGGCTTCGCTCGCCCTGGGCTGCCCCGTGCGCGCGCACGTGGACCAGTTCACGCGATCGGGATTGCTCGCCGACCTGATCGGCCTGGGCGTGCGCAGCGTGGATCACCTCGAGGCATCGAGCGCCAGCGACCTGGCGACCGTCGCCCACAGCGGCGCGTTTGCGGTGGCGCTCCCGGCAACCGGCTTCGCGCTGGACATGCGGTTCATGGATGCGCGCCGGCTGCTCGACGAGGGCGGCACGCTCGTGATCGCCAGCAACGCGAACCCCGGCAGCGCACCCGGCCTGGGTCTCCCCTTCGCCATGCAGCTTGCCGCGCGATTCATGGGGCTCACCAGCGCCGAGATCCTGCGTGCCACGATCACCAATGCGGCGCACCTGCTCGGCGTGGCCGGGCATGTCGGTTCGATCGAGCCCGGCAAGCGCGCCGATCTCATGCTGCTGCACGACGCCAACGAAGACGCGTTGGTGCACGGACTTCCTTCGGGTGCCCCCGGCCTGGTGCTCCATGCCGGACGCGCCGTGAACCCCGATGAACCAGGCTTCGAGGCAACGCCATGATCGAACCCCGTGACCAGGATGCCGCCACCGCAGCGGCCGCGTGCGTCGTGACCATCCATCGCCGGCTCGTAGACGAACTCCGTCCCGGGCTCACGCTCGCGGCGATCGACGCCTTCGTCGCACGACAGCTCGTCGACCTCAAGTGCACCTCGTGCTTCAAGGGCTACAAGGTGCGCGGGCACCCGCCCTTCCCCAGCCACTCCTGCCTGAGCGTGAACGACTGCGTCGTCCACGGCACGCACGACATGACCGAACGACCGCTGGCCGAGGGCGACCTCATCAGCGTCGACATAGGCGTGAAGCACCAGGGCTGGATCGGCGACGCCGCGTGGACCTACGCAATCCGGGGCTGCGACAAGCTCGGTGCGGAACTGATGTCGGCCGGGCGAGAGAGCCTGCGCGTGGGCATCGAGGCGATGCAGCCGGGTCGACCGCTGGTGGACTGGGCCAAGGCGGTGCAGCAGCACGTCGAGAAGCGCTGCGGGTTCTGCCTCGTCCGCGGACTGGGCGGCCACGGCTATGGCCGCTCGTTGCACGCTGCGCCCTACGTGGCCAACACCGTGCCGACCTATCCCGGCGAGTGGAGCGAGGCCTGGTCGCTGTGGCGGCCGGGCATGCTGGTGGCCGTCGAACCGATGATCGCCGTGGGCACCACCGAGACGCGCTCGGATGGATCCGCCTGGCCGATCTACACCGCGGACGGCTCACTGAGCGTCCATCACGAGGCCGATGTCCTCATCACCGCCGGCGGCCCCGTGAACCTGACCGCGGGCCTCTTCGACCTGCCCGACATCGTGGGGACCTGACATGCAACCGATCGCAATCCTTGCCGAGAACGTTCACGCCGCGGCTGACCCGATCCTGCGGGAGGCCGGCTTCGCGATCGAGCGCCATGCCGGCGCGCTCGAGGGTGATGCCCTCCGCGATGCGCTCGCGCGCGCCACCGTGCTGGGCATCCGATCGAAGACCTCGGTGCGCGAACCCGCGCTGGCTGCTGGACGACCGGCGGCGATCGGGTGCTTCTGCATCGGCACCGACCAGGTCGACCTCGCACCGGCAAGCCGCGCAGGGATCCCGGTCTTCAACAGCCCCTTCAGCAACACGCGCAGCGTGGCCGAGATGACGGTTGCCGAGGCCGTCTGCCTGGCTCGCCGGCTCTTCGAGAAAAGCACGCTCCTGCATGCCGGCACGTGGGACAAGAGCGCGAAGGATGCCCACGAGGTCCGGGGCCGCACGCTGGGAATCGTCGGCTACGGGCACATCGGCAGCCAGGTCAGCGTGCTGGCCGAGTCGATGGGCATGCGCGTGGTGTTCCATGACATCGTGCGCAAGCTGCCCTTGGGCAA
This sequence comes from uncultured bacterium, assembly GCA_903927725.1. GTDB lineage: Bacteria > Planctomycetota > Phycisphaerae > Phycisphaerales > SM1A02 > SYIB01. The sequence goes on from CAIYOC010000014.1 coordinate 7,848, forward strand.
CGCCCAGCCGCGCAGCTCGCTCGATGCGCTCCTTGCCGAATCGGACATCGTCACGCTGCATGTGCCCAGCACGCCATCGACCGAACGAATGATCGGGGCACCGCAGATGGCACGCATGAAGCCCGGCTCCGCACTCATCAACAACGCGCGCGGCAGCGTGGTCGATGTCGATGCGCTCGCGGCGGCGCTGCGCTCAGGCCGTCTGTCCGGGGCCGCGCTCGATGTCTTCCCGCAGGAACCCGCGAGCCGGGACGAGCCCTTCGAGAGCCCGCTGCGTGGACTGGGCAACGTCATCCTGACGCCGCACATCGGCGGCAGCACGGAAGAAGCCCAGGAGTCGATCGCGATCGAGGTCGCCGAGAAGCTCGTGCGCCACTGGACCAGCGGCTCGACCGCCAGCGTCGTGAACTTCCCCGAGGTGGACCTGCCCACGCTGCGCGCGGGCCAGGTGCGGATCATGCACGTGCACCGCAACGTGCCCGGCGTGCTGAGCACCATGCACGGACACTTCGCCCGCGAGTCGGTCAACATCAATGCGGAGTACCTGCAGTCGGATCCGCACACGAGCTACGTGATCCTCGATGTCGACCCCTTCGAGGGCGACGGCATCGTGCGCGCGCTGGCCGCGCTGCCCGAGACGGTCCGCATGCGCGTGACCCGGGCCTGACCCGCCACCGGCGGGCGCCGCATCCGCCTTGCGCAGCATGCCGCATCCCGACGCCGGGCTTACGATCCCGCCATGCTCCTCCACGCCGTCCTCGTCCTGTCCATCGCCAGTGCCCCGCCCGTGACCGTGCAACGCCCGGCCACCGAAACGCTCCACGGCGAGTCGTTCACCGACGAGTACCGCTGGCTCGAAGCGCTTGAATCCGAGAGCGGCGAGGTCGCTGCCTGGACCACGCTCCAGAACGATCACACCCGCCGCGTGCTCGATGCGCTGCCGTGCAGGGCCTCGCTCGAGAAGGCGCTCACGCCGCTCATGCAGATCGGTGGCATCTCGGCTCCGTCGATGCGCGGGAACCTCTACTTCTACTCCGAGCGATCGGGCGCGCAGAACCAGCCGGTGCTCAAGGTGTGCGAAGGCTTCGATGGTGCGCCGCGCACGCTGCTCGA
>CAIYOC010000015.1 GCA_903927725.1 uncultured bacterium
GACCTTGTCCACGGGACAGCCCATGTTGATGTCGATGACCTGGGCGCCGTGCTCGATGGCCCAGAGTGCCGCCTCGGGAAGGGGATCATCGCCGTTGCCGTAGAGCTGCATGCCACAGGGTCGATCGAGTTCGTTGGTCGCGGCAAGTTCGAGCGATCGTTCCGAGCCTCGCAGCAGGGCATGCGCGTTCAGGAGATCCGTGTAGGCGATGCCCACGCCGCCGAGCTCGCGGCAGAGGATGCGAAACGGCAGATCGGTGTAGCCCGCGATCGGGGCGAGCAGGAGGTTGCTCTGGAGTTCGACGGGACCGATGCGGAGCACGGTGCCATGCTAGGTCGTGCACATGGAGACGCGTTCATGCGTGGTGGGGTGCCCCGATCGCCGATGGTGCTCCTCATCGCTATTGTGCACGCATGCGCAAGGCACAGATCGTGTGGGCGGTCGCCGCCGCGGCGACCATCGGCGGAGCGAGCGCGCAGGCACCGGATCCAGTGCCCGTGCCGGGCGCGACCATGGGCAGCGTGAGCGTGCGCGTGGGCGAGCAGTCGCTCACCATGCCGTACCGATTGATGGAACCGAGCGAGGCCGATCCCGGCGAGACCTTCCCGCTCGTGGTGTTCCTGCATGGTTCAGGCGAGCGTGGTACCGATGGCGATGTCGCGCTCAAGTACATCGGCCCGGCGTTGGCCACGCGCGAGATGCGCACGAAGCATCCTTGCTACGTGCTCGCGGTCCAGTGTCCGCGCGACCGCACCTGGGTCGAGACCGGGCCGCGCACCATGAATCCCACGATGACCGAGCAGCCGAGCATGACCATTCGTGGCGTGATGGCGGCGATGGACCAGGTCATCAAGGACAAGCCCATCGACCGTCACCGCATCTACCTGACCGGGCTGTCACTCGGTGGGTATGGCGCGTGGGACCTTGCAATGCGTCGGCCGGACGACTTTGCCGCGGTCGTGCCGATTTGCGGTGGCGGCGATCCCGCGAAAGCGGCGCTGCTGAAGGATGTGCCGATCCAGGTGTGGCATGGGAGCCTTGACAGTTCGGTGCCGGTGGCGCGCAGCCGCGACATGGTCAAGGCGCTGAGGGATGCCGGTGCGAAGGTCGACTACCGCGAGATCAAGGATGGTGGCCATGAAGCCTGGCTGCCGGCCTACCTGCCCGAAGCGGCGATCGCGTTCATGTTCAAGCAGGTGCGCGACGTGGCGAAGCTGGGATCCGGCCCTGCAGCCGAGCCGGAGCCTGGCGCTCGTTCTTCTGATTGAGCACGTGCCAGAGAAAGGTGCGGCCGGTGGCGGGGTGAGCCTGCTGCAGGAGTGCGTGCATGGCCTTCACATCGCTGCCGGCACGGTGCGCGCTGCCTGGATCGATGCGGAAGTGCGCCAAGAGCGATTGAAGGCGGCGGTTGGGTGCACCGATCGAGCGCCAATCGAAGCCCCAGCAACTGCATCGCCATGGCAACTGAAGGGTCCAGGACCAGAGCCGGCCCATCATGGCGCGATCGAACGTGATGTTGTGGGCGACGATCGCCGCGCAAGGCTCCAACAGCGCGCGGCAGGCCGTCTCGTCGAGTGAGTGGCCGCGCACCGACTGCATGCTGATGCCATGAACCGCCAGCGCACCCGCGCTGATCGGGACGCGTGGTTCGCGCAAGCCCCGGTAGTGGCCATCGAGCCCGGTGAATCGGCCGGAATCCGGATCGATCGCGATGACGGCGACGGCCAGTTCGATGACCTCATCGTGACGGGCTGCGCCCGTGGTTTCGGTGTCAAGGAGAGCGATCTTCACGGTGGGCAGGGGTGGATGCTAGGCTTGGCGCCCCGCAGGGCTGGGCGATGATCGCCACGCGGCCATGCCGAGGAAAGGACACGAGGTACGGATCATGAACAAGTGGTTCTACGCGAAGGATGGTCAGGCGATTGGCCCGCTCAGCACTCCCGAGATGCACGAGCTGATCGGCCAAGGTGCCTGCACCCGGACCACCTTGGTCTGGACGCGCGGCATGCGGGATTGGCTGCCGGCGTGCATGGCCACGTGGATGTGGGAGGAACGCGCGGAGCGCCGCGATGTGACGACCGAGGCCAACGGTGATCCAGAAGGTGCCCACAGCGAGGGTGGCGTGGCGACCATGGCCGAGGCGGATGAGGCACCAGCCGTGCTGAGTGCGTCGCGTGCAGAGCGGCGCGCTCACACTGGCGCAACGATGCCGAGCACCGACGATGGCACGCAGGCATCAACCACCGAGTCGGGTGATGCCGGCGTGGTCGGCATGGTCCGCAAGCTCTTCGGGCTGGGCTGATCGGCCCTGGTGCGTTGATCAGGCGGCCCCGGCCTGCACGGCGGCGTCGAGCGATGCCGTGACGTGTCCGAGTGCGTTGGCGCTTGCATCACAGCAATAGATGCGTCCACGGCGACGACCGGTGACTTCACGCAGGATCCCTGCGGTGATGCAGCGCTCGACCAGGTCGTTGGCCGCCGCAAACGTGATCCCCAGGGTCCGCTCGACCTGACGGACATCGATGATCGGGGAGCCCATCAGGTGCATGACCAATTCCCGGGGATGGCGAGGCGCCCGCATGGAATCGGCTCGCTCGAGCAAACCGGTTCGCGCGCAGTCGAGGGCCTGGAGTTGATGCGTGGCATGGTCGCATGCCCGAGTCACCGTGCGCCAGACATGCGCTGACCACGCGCCAATCGCGCCGCTGGCGGCGAGCTCGTGACGGCGTTGCCGGTGCGCGTTGACGTCGAGGGATGCATGCAGGTTCAATACCGTGGATTCGATGCCCACACTCCCACAGAGCCAGGCGGCAACTGCAGACCAAGCCAGTTCGCTGTTGCCGTCCGGGAGTGGTGCCGTTGACTCAATCGCCCAGACGAACCAAGCCGCACCCACGAGCACCTGATCAAGCGAGGCGGGCAGCCCCGACACGACCCGATCGATCGAGGCACCCAGTCGCAGCACATCGCGCGGCGATGGTGCGAGGCACGGAGTTCCATCGGCATCGCGGGGCAAGGCGGGGCTTGGAAGGTCCGTGGATCGAGGTTTGCCCGCCTGACGCTGACCGGCCCAGAGTGCCCGGTGTGCCTGCACCAGCCCGCCCATGCTTGGCCGACCTGCAGCAAGGATCGGCCTGGCAGGGTGCCAGATGGCCAGCCTGGTCGAAAGCTCCTGCAGAGGATCCGCCGCAGGAACGACCGGACCGATTCCCATCGACCAGATGGCTGCGTGCTCCAATCGAACGACATCCACGGACGGTGCTGCGCTGAGGGCACTGCTGCAACGCCCCAGGGCGGACGCCGCATCAACCAGCTCGCGAACCGAAGGCCCCCACGCTGGGATCGACCACACGGTGAGGTCCGGTTCGAATCGGCAGGTTGGGACGGGATACCGCCGTCGATCGGTGATGCGGCCGTGCATAGACCTGATGATAGATAAAAGTGATAACACAAACAGGGCGCTGGCCCGGCTGAATCGCCTGATCGACGAGCGAAACCTCAAACCGGGCAGGCTCCCCAGCGAGAGAGGATGATCCCCAGATCAGGTCCATCGACGACCCCCGAGCCATCGAGGTCAGCCGAGGGGTCGGGGAACTCCCACTTCACCAACAGGATGCCAAGGTCGGCATTGTCAACCACCTGGTCGCCGTTGAGGTCACCCTGACAGGCTGAACTGGTCGCATCACACCCGTTCACCGTGCCCGGCGTGTCATCCCCACCGACGATGGCATCGCCGCCGCGGACCCAGCCACCACTCCGGCAGCGCAGGATGTGCATGGCTTGGGCATCCTTTTCCGGGCCGACCACCGTTGCGTAGCCGCACTCCGCGCCAGCAGCCGGCGGGGTGGAACTCGTCCCGATCGTGACCGCATCCACGATCTCGATGAAGGCGCCCTGGTCGAGCGTGCAGTCATCATCGACATCGAGATCGGCACCGTTGGTGGACGTGAGTCCACGCAGCAGCATGTGTGTGACGTTGTCGCCGTTCTCGAAGTTCAGGCTGGTGACGATGTCGGGCGTTGCAGCGGTCATGCTTGACTCGCCGATCAGGAGATAGCCATCCGACGGGATGGTCTTGCCGGCGAGGTTCACGAAGACCTCGATCACACCGCTTCCCTGCGCCGTGGTGCCATCGCCGACCACGATGAACCAGAGTCCATCGAGCGATGCACCGGGCGGGCCCTTGAGCTCGACGTACTCATCGTTGTCGGCGCCGGGCTGGTCGATGCGGATCTCGTTGAGGCAGATGGTGCCGTTGTCCTCGGCGGCGAGTGCGGTGCGAACGCACATGGCGGGGGGCAAGCGCGAGCACGCATGCAGCGGCGCGGGCGAGAAGCGTGGACGACGAGGGCAGCGACGGAAGCAGGTTGGACATGGTGGATCCCCAGAGATCGATGTGCGAAGCATGCAGCGACAGGAGCGGCACGATGCGCACCAACCTAAGGCCCACCGGCGTGACCTTCGGGAAAGCCGCAAGGAATTCGGTGCAGTCCGTTCGTGAAAACCCCGGTGTGCCTGGAACAGGATCGTGATGCAGGCACGGCACCGCCTGCCACCCTTGCGACATGCACGGACCACGACATCGTGGTGGTGTCGACAGCAAGAACACCACGGGCCGAAGAAGTTCGGTGAACGGGACCGAGCTATCGCAGCAGTTCCGCATCCTCGATGCGGTAGAGACCCAGCACCAGGCCGCCGAGCGCGAAGGGCTCGAGCACCAGTCGCCCACGCAGCGTGCCGAAGCGGATCTGGTGCTGCAGCGAGAAGTCGATCGGTGCACGCGTCTTCACGAGTGCCGAGTCGTATGGCGTCGGCGGGAGACCGATGCAGCAGCCATCCCAACGGTTCAGCATGAGCACGAGTTCATCGGTCGATGGTGCGATGATCGCCGGGGCATAGAACCCGCTCAGTTCGATCCACGTTCCGCC
>CAIYOC010000016.1 GCA_903927725.1 uncultured bacterium
CTGCCGCGAAGATGCCGGGCACGGACGAGCCCGTCGTTCCGATCCTCGACGAGGACTCGCCGTTCTGGGTGATCGGCGGCGACAACTGGGACATGCGGACGGTCCACATCCCCGGCAACAGTTGCCTCGAGTGCCACCGCGTGGGGCTGAGCACGATGTCGATGTTCATGGAGAACGGCTGGGACCCGAACGCGCACATGCCTCCGAACGATCCGGGAAGCCTCGCCGCCGACGCGGCCCAATTGATCAAGGTCTTGCGCGAAGGACCGGCAAGCGTTGAGGGCGCGACCTGGGTCGTGCCGCCTGCCCGCGGCAATCCGGCGCAGACGGTGGGCGACGACTATCCCCACAAGGCGCCGTTCAACGATCCGAAGCCCGCGTCAAAGCGTAAGGACAAGTAGCCCCAGCGGCGCGCCGAAACCCAAGGAACCCGATGCCCTCCACGGCTTGATCTGGAGGCTGCTCCGGCGCGACATGCACGAACTCTCGAGTGCAGCCGAAGGGCCCAAATCCGCACGGCGCGGAGGCCGCAGAACGCGGAAGTCTCGGGTGATGAGTCGGGCGTGAGCGGAGCCTTGTCGCGTGAATTGCGCCGCTCCGCGAGTGCACCGCCACGCAGGGCCTCTCGGTCGTCGGCCGACTTGCGATCGGGCCAATGGGTTCGGATACTGGGCTCCATGATCTGCGCCAGTCGTCTCGCCCGCAAGGATGCCGGTCTGCTCTACTTGCTTCGACGCGAAGCGATCTCCGGGGAGCCCACTGCGTTCGGATCATCACCGGCTGACTGCCGTTTCCGCGAAATCGGCGCAGTCGAGGAATGCCTCGCGGACGCCAACCGCGCTGTCTTTGCGATCGCCGATCCTGTTGATCCGCAACGGCTCGTCGCGATGGCGGGCATCTCTCGCGAGACGCGCGCGAAGCAGCGACATCGCTCAAGCATCTGGGGCGTGTATGTCTCGCCGGCCCATCGAGGACGCGGGTTCGGGCGTTCGGTCGTTGCCGCGTGTGTCGACCATGCAAGCACCTGGCCGAAGATCGAGTGGGTGACGCTGAGCGTTTCCGCAGAGGGCGAGGCCGACGAGTCGGCGGAGATCGAGGATTCGTACGACGCGGTCAGCGAGCCCGCCTGCAAGAACAGGGGCGTCTCGCGGTAATGCATGCGCACGAGGTTCAGCAGCATCTTCTGCGTCTCGTTGCTCCGGAGGATCGTGTTGAAGTCGGTGAAGTCGGCGCGCAGCGCCTGGTTCGCGACCTCGCAACCGGACGACGACGCGAGCGTTACTGCGAAGATCACCCGGCGGTGATGGTTCGGAGAATGGCGGAGGTGCGGTGGGTGCGTGTATCCATGTGGGTGCTCGCGTGTCGCTGGCGGGTTGTCGTTCCGTGTATCGCTCACAACTTGGGCGACGCGGCCGCGAGCGCGGTCGCCTCGTGCGCGAGCTGCGGGCCGAGGCCGAGGCCTTCCTTGTCTGCGACCGCCATGACTTCCACGAGGAAATCATGCCGCGCAGCGGACTCTGCCTGATCGGAATCCACGGCAAGGCATGCCGCACACTGGATCTGGATGCCGTTGGTCGCGATTCCGGAAACGCCGATCGTGGTTCGTCCCGTCATGAACGCCGGGTTCTCGCCGATGCGATCCCGCAGCGTCGCGATGAAGCGCTCCACCTTCTCGAGCGTTGCGCCCTGCATCACGAGTATCTGCAGGGTGAGCGTCCGCGGCCTCTGCTTGCCGAGGTTGAGGATGGTCGCCGACGCAAGCGATGCGTTGGGCACGACGACAACGGATTCGTCGGCCGTGCGCACGCGGGTCGAGCGGATGCCGACGCTCTCCACGACACCCGACGCGAGCGAGCTCTGGATCCAGTCGCCCGCGCGGAACGGCCGGTCGGCGACCAGCACGCCGGCGCCGAAGAAGTGCGCGATGGTCTCCCGCGACGCGAACGCGACACCGAGGCCTCCGATGCCGATGCCCGCGAGCACGTTCGACGCGGGTATCGAGAAGCCGTACGCGATCGCGATCCAGCCGCCGACGATGATCGCTGCCCGCAGGCTGCCGAGAAGGAGGTTCACGGCGAGATCGTCCACCGTCGAGCGCGAGCGCCGGGCGGCGCGCATGAGCAGCAGGCACAGGATCGTCACAGCATGCCATGCGACGGCGGCGATGGAGATGCTGAGCAGCGCACCGACCAGCGGCACGGTGAACGCGCGAGCGCGCTGGGGAACGCCCAGTAATCCGGGGATCACGAGCAGGAGCGCGACGGCGATCATCACCGTGAGGGCGATCGCGAACCAGCGCGGGAGTGGCACCATCGATCGCGTCGCGCGCTCGAGGAGCCTGCTGAGCGTGCGGGCCAGGAATCGCGCCGCGAAGATCGCGGATGGAACGGTCAGCAGCAGCGCGAGAAC
>CAIYOC010000017.1 GCA_903927725.1 uncultured bacterium
CGATGCCCCGGCGCACCGCCCGCTTCGTCTGCGCGATCTGCGTGGCGACGCCCGATGGCCGCGTGCTCGCCATGTCGCGCGGCACGTTCGATGGGGTGATCATCGAGGCCGCGCGGGGCACGCACGGCTTCGGCTACGACCCCTTGCTCCATGTCCCGGAGGCGGGCTGCACGAGCGCTGAGCTCGACCCCGCCGAGAAGAACCGCCGCAGCCACCGGGGGATGGCGGTTCGGGCGTTAGTACACCTGCTGCCGTCGATCGCCTGAATCACGTCCACTCAACGCCGCACGGGTGCAGGGCGCAGGTGCGGCGAAGCCCGTCATCGAGCGACAGGAACGACAGCCGCAGTCGCTCGCCGGCCGTCGCGAGCCATGGGGCACGCCCGGCGGTGCGGTCGATGCGCGCGACGGCAGCGGCCATGTCGGCAAGGATCACGCGATTGGCCGCGGGATCCCGCCCCGCAGCATGCACCCGCGCGAGATAGGCGGCGCTGGCCACATCCACGCAGAGCGCCGACAGGCCCTCGACCGCGCTGAAGCCGTAGTAGCCCGCGCCCCATGTGCGTGCACCGCGGAGCCGTGCGCGCACCCACCGTGTCACCAGGTCATCGATGGGCTCGTCATGTCCCTCGGCGGCGTCGTGCAGTGGATTCTGAATGAACTCCGCCTCCTGAAAGCGCACGCCATGCGCGAAGCCGCGCAGGTCCGGCACCGTTCCCCATCCACTGAGGAATGCCCGCTGCCGCCGCCACTGGCGCCATGCGGTTCGCAGGAAGCCATCGGCCTTCATGCGGTCGAGCCGTGGGTCTTCCGTGCGCATGAAGATCGCCTGGCGCAGCATGCATTCCTGGCGCTCGGTGGCGGCGCCCGCTGGGTCGGCCTCGAGTTCCTCCTCGAGCGTGGCCACGATCGTCGTGATGAGTTCGAGGAATCGTTCGTCCTTCACGGTGGCGAGCTTTGCATGGCGCAGGGCCTGCGCGATCCACGCCAGACCATCGATGCGCGTCGCGATCGATGCCTCATCGCGCGCCATCCATTGGTCCAGCACTCCGGCGAGCGCTCGCAGTTCCAGGGGCGATGCGTCGCGGCCGGGCAGCAGCGCCACCGTGCGCGCCTGGCCGACCGTCTCGGGGGCATCCTCGGCAATGCGCCGCAGGTCGGAAAGATGCGACGACATCGCCGCGCCCTTGTTGAGCTGCACGCTGCCGCACGCGAAGTTGAGGCCTTGCTGCGGTCCATCGGCGGTCGGCATCACGCTCAGCGGGAACGACCGGCACGCGACGGGCTTCTCCTGGAGCCCGTGCCGGGCATGGATGCGGCACAGGCCGTCATCCTGCAGGAAGATGCAGGCACCGTCGGACCGCTGGCGCAGGAACCGGCTGCCGCGGAACTCGACCCACGGTTCGAAGCCGAGCTCGGCCTTCCAGCCCTGTCGATCGAGCCGCTCGATGTCCTCGTCGCGAAGCTGCACGGTGAAGTCACGGCAGCAGTTCCCGCAGGCATGGCAGCTGTACCGCTGCTCCGCAAGGTCAAGCACGAGGATGGGCAGGGACACCGCCATGGTCATGCGGCGCGTGGTGCACGTTGTGCCCGGCGGGCACGGAGGATGCGCAGTCCGCACCATGAACCGCCGACGGTGCCCAGCGGAATCGAGGCCAGTGCCTCGCCGGCACTCTCGACGAGCGCCAGTTGCGCGAATGCGGCGCCCACGTCGAGACCGGTCTCGCCGGCGAGCCGGCTGGCGACGAACGCCATTGTCGCTTCGCGGAACCCGAAGCGGCCGAGCGGGTTGTAGTTCACGATGTAGCCCGCGAGTGCCACGAGCAGGATCTGCTGCGTGTCCAGCGGCAGGTCGAGGATCCGGCCTGCGCACCATGCGCGTGCGGCGTACATCGAGAAGTCCACGAAGCGCGTCGCGGCCACCAGACGCAGCGATGTGCGCGAGGCCAGCATCGACTCCGCGCCGCCGAGCTTGCGGGCCACGAGCGGCACACGCCGCACCAGCCCGACCACGCGCACGCAGGCCTCTGTGGTCCCGATCGCGCAGGCGACGCCGAGCCCGATCGCTGCAGCGGCACCCCAACCCAGCAGCTCGATCGTGCCCACGCCGACGAGCGCCCCGCAGGTCATGCCGGCGAGCGCGCTGAGCGTGCAGGCACCGACCGTGGCCACCCAACCTGCCACGAGCCACGCACCGAGGCCATCGACACCCATGTGGTAGACGAAGCGACTCGGCACGCCCAGCCGTACCGGCGCGTAGTTCACGAGCGTGGCCATCGCATTGACGGCCTGGTGCACGCCCCACGGGATGTGCCGGGCTGGCCGCAACGCGAGCCAGAAGGCCGTGCCCGCGCAGAGCATGCTCAGGGCGCTCACGACGATCATGGCGGACACCAGCCGCAGGTCGGCCTGGCGCAATCGATCCAGGTCGGCCGAGCCGATCGCCTTGAC
>CAIYOC010000018.1 GCA_903927725.1 uncultured bacterium
GGCAGGATCCTGTCAGGATCGCAGGCGGTCCGTCTGGAAGACCCGGCGTTCGGGCATCGTTACACTCCTGTGTCCGGTCGATGTCAGACGCCACGCCCTCAACCTGAAAGCGACTCCACCCCATGGCTTCCAGCTCCATTAAGGAAACCCTCGAGAAGTTCGACCTGCGCGATGCGGATCTCCGGCGCATCCGTGCGGCAGCCCCCATGCTCGTGCCGCAGCTCGACGACTTCATCGCTGACTTCTACGACTGGAGGTCCAAGCACCGCGAATACCAGGTGTTCTTCGCGTCGAACCCCACACGCCTGGAGCGGGTCAAGAAGCTTCAGCACGCCAACTGGGTGACCTTCCTCCAGGCCGAGATCGACGAGTCGTGGATCGATGCCCGTCGCCATGTCGGTGCCGTGCACGCGCACATCGACCTGCCGAACGAGATCTACTTCGCGGGCATGTCGGTCTCGAACAACCTGATGGCGGACCGCATCCGGGGACTCGGCAGCAAGGTCGGCGAGCCCGAGGAGACCATCAAGTCGATCTCGAAGCTCATGTTCCTCGATTCGTACATCGTCATCGAGGAGATCGCCCGCATCAACCGCGAGAAGATCTCCGCCAGCTCGAAGGCGCTTCTGGAGATGTCGACGCCGGTGACCCCGATCTGGGAGGGGATCCTGCTGCTGCCGCTGCTGGGCATCCTCGACTCGCACCGTACGCAGGACGTGATGAGCAAGACGCTGGGGAAGATCGCGGAGACGCGTGCCAAGGCGCTGGTCCTCGACATCAGCGGCGTGAGCGCGATGGACACCGCGGTCGCCAACCAGCTTCTCAAGATCACCAAGGCCACGCAGCTCATGGGCTGCGAGACGATCCTCTCCGGCCTGTCGCCGGCGATCGCGCGGACCCTGGTTGAGCTGGGTGTCAACATCGGCGAGGTCCGCACCACCGCAACCCTGCGCGATTCGTTCGAACTCGCGCTGAAGACCATCGGCGGCGACCGCCGCCCGGCACCGCACGGCTGAGGCTCGCTGCATGTCCGACGCCGGCGCAAGCCATGTCACCGGCACCAGGGTCGGCAACGCCTTGGTCGTGACCCTTGGTCGCGACCTCGGCGGCGCCACCCTGGAGCACCTCACTCGCGTCGCGCTCGAGGGCGTGGAGCAGGGGGGCGCCACGGCAGTGGTCGTCGATGCATCGGGCGTGCCGTTCATGGATGCCCATGAGTTCCGGGCGCTGCGCCAGGTGCTGCGCATGGCCGGCATGCTCGGTGCGCGCACCATGCTCGTCGGCTTGCAGCCGGGGATCATCATGCATCTGATGGAGTGCGATGCGGATGTCGAGGGTCTGCACGCCATGCTCGGGCTCGACGATGCGCTACGAGCGCTCGGGGCCTCGGTGGAGTCGCCCCGTGGCTGACGGGCCGTCGACCGCCATGTCCTTTCCGGTGCGCGACCATGCCGACCTCACGGTCGGGATCCAGCGCATGCGATCGTCGGGCGTGCTTGCGGATGCCGACGAGGTCGATCGCGCTTTGGTCGTCACGATCGTCTCCGAGCTCGGCACGAACATCGTCAAGTACGCGGGGCAGGGCAGGATCCGCGTGGCCCGTGACGTGCAGCCGGACGGCATCGATGTCGACATCTGGGCCGAGGACAGCGGGCCCGGCATCGCCGACACCGAGCGTGCCCTCAAAGATCACTTCACCACGGGGACCAGCCTTGGGCTTGGCCTTCCGGGGGTGCGCCGGATGGCGGACCGCTTCTCGATCGAGTCCACGCCCGGCGCAGGCACGCGCGTGCATGCGCGACGGCGGATCGCCGGGCGCCGCGGCGAGCCGGCTGCGCGCGCTCCCAGGCGCGCGAGCCGATCCCAGGGGCCGGCGGAACTCTCGACGCCGCTGTGGGACATCGGCTTGCGTTCGCGACCGGTGCCGGGCCAGCATGACGGCGGTGATCTCGCCCTTGCCGTGGCGGTGGACGATGGCGTGCTGCTGGCGATGATCGACGCAAGCGGCCACGGCGCATTCGCCAAGGCGGATGCAGAGCAGGTCCGGGCCCGGCTCGAGCACGCCGATGGCAGCGATCTGCCCAGGCTCATGCAATCCTGTCATGAGTCGCTGCGGGAATCGCGCGGAGCGGCGGTCGGGCTGCTCTTCGTGAGCGGCACTGACCGGACGGTTCGATACATCGGCGTTGGCAACACGGGTGCGGCACGCGTGGTCGGAACGCCGTGGCGGCCGATTTCGAAGGATGGCGTGCTGGGTCAGCGCCTGCCCACGCCCTTCGAGCAGTCGGCCAACCTCTCGCGGGGCGATCTCATCGTGATGTGGACCGACGGCGTCGCTGGGCTTCCCGGCGCGCTCACCGTGCGCGATGCGTTCCGGCCGGCCCAGGAGCTTGCCGATGACATCGTGGCCAGCCGCGGCCGCAGCCATGACGATGCCGGCTGCATCGTGCTGAGGTGGGAGCCATGATGCACCTCGCCGACTTCAACCTCCGTCGGGCAGCCGATGTCGATGGTGCACGCGCCAAGATCCACGAGTGCATGCTGCTGCTGACCGGCGATCGGCAGCGTGCGTCGCAGGCGGCCAGCGCCTTCAGCGAGGTCGCCAGGGCGCTCGTGGGTTCGGACACCGTCCGCGTAGAGGTCTCGATTGGCCGCATCGGCGAAGCAAGGGCGCTGCAGTGCATCATGGTGACGGAGCACCAGCCGCCCGCCCGGCTGGGTGCTGATCGCCATGACGAGATGCACTGGCGCGTGGTGCGGCAGTTCGATGCAGGAACCTCCTGGGTCCCGCACGGGATCATGGACCGTCTGCGTTCAGTGCTTGAGACCAAGTCGCATCAAGAGCTTGTCGAGGAAAACTACCGACTGCTCCATGACAAGACGACGGCGCTCAACCGTCTCTCGCTCGCCCTGAGCACGGTGCAGGATGTCGACACACTGCTGGTGATGCTCCTGCAGGAGGCGAGTCAGGCCTTCCATTGCGAAGCCGGCAGCATCCTGCTGGCTGAGGAGGGAGAGCTGGTCTTCCGGCATGCACTGAATGCGGATGCATCGTCCCGGGAGCGCCTGCTGGTCCGAGCCGGTGATCCAGTCCGCTTGCCGCTGGACCGTACCAGCATGGCGGGCGCAGCTGCGCTCGATGGACTCGTCGCCGTGGCGGATGCCTACAACATCCCCGAGGATGCCACGTTCCGCTTCAATCCATCCGTCGACCGCATGATGGGATTCCGCACCCGTGCGGTGGTCTCCGTGGCGCTCAACAGCAACCACAATGAGCTGCTTGGCGTGCTGCAGCTGATCAACCCCCGAGATCCAGAGACGCTCCGGCCGATGGAGTTCTCCGGCGAGGACCAGGCGCTGGCCATGAACTTCGCGAGCCTGGCATCGCTGGCGCTCGAGCGGTCGAACCTCACGCGCACGCTCGTGCTGCGCATCATGGGCATCGCCGAGCTCCACGACCCGAAGGAGACGGGCGCGCACATTCGCCGGGTGTCGCAGGTGGCGACCCGGCTGTTCGTCGCGTGGGCAAGCCAGCGGGGCTGGAGCGAGGAACGGATCCTGAAGGAGCTCGACGCACTCAGGCCAGCTGCGATGCTGCATGACGTGGGGAAGGTGGGCATCTCCGACGTCATCCTCAAGAAGCCCGGTGCGTTGACCCCCGAGGAGCGCACGGTGATGCAGTCGCATACGGTCATCGGTGCCAAGAGTGCGCTCAAGGGTCAGCGCACCGCGCTGGATGCTGCGATCAGGGACGTGACGCTCTACCACCACGCACGGTGGGACGGCACGGGTTACCCCACGCGCGCCGAGATCGCTGCGGTGCTGGAAGAGCTGGGCGAGGATGGCTCGCGGGTGCCAGAGCCCCGGGGCGAGGGCATTCCCCTTGCTGGACGGCTGGTGGCGATCGCCGATGTCTTCGATGCCCTGATGTCCCGGCGTGCCTACAAGGAAGCGTGGAGCCCGGCTGATGTCCGGGATGAGTTCGAGCGGATGTCGGGGATCCACTTCGATCCCGAGCTCATCGAGCTGTTCCTGTCGGACTTCGACTCCTACTGCGGCATCCATGCCGCGATCAGCGGATGATTCGGCACCCATGAATCCGTGGCAGCCCACGCTCAACGGTCCGACCGTCGTCCTGCGCCCTATCGTGCCGGCCGACCTGGATGCCCTGCACGCGGCAGCCAGCGACCCGCTCATCTGGGAGCAGCACTCGGAGCGCAATCGCCACGAGCGCGCGGTCTTCGAGCGGTTCTTCAACGGCGCGCTCGAGTGTGGCGGTGGGCTGGTCATCGCCGAGCGCGATGGAGGCCGGATCATCGGTTCCAGCCGTTACTACGACTGGGACCAAGCTGGATCGTCGGTCGTGATCGGCTACACGTTCCTCGAGCGTGCGCACTGGGGCGGTCGCACGAACGCCGAGGTCAAGTCGCTCATGCTTGCGCACGCGTTCGAGCATGTCACGACCGCGTGGTTCCATGTCAGCCCGGGCAACCTGCGTTCGCAGCGGGCGCTCGAGCGCATCGGCGCGCGGCTGGACCGCCGCGAGCAGGTGCCCGTCGGCGGCGTACTGAGCGACCGGCTGATCTACCGGATCGATCGGCCGGGGTAGGCCTCAGGTCCCGAAGGCCGTCAGCAACTGGCCGAGATCGGCGCCGTCGACCCTGGCATCATCGTTCAGGTCAGCTGCGCATCCGGCGCACGGCCCCCATGCACTGAGCATGGCGCCAAGGTCGGCACCGTCCACGACGCCGTCGCAATTGAGGTCCGCAGCGGAGCAGGGCGGTGGCGTCCAGAACCGCTGCACATCGACTGTGCCGGCCGCGATCAGGCTGCCATCAGCCGACAGGGCGGGGCCGCCTTGGCTGAGGCCAGTGATCGATGCACTCCAGAACACCTCGAGCGTGGGCGTGAACGCGCGAAGATCGGCAGGTCCGCCGCCGGCGCCGTTGGAATTGTTGTGGTAGAGGCGCCCGAGGGCGTCAACGGCCACCATCGACGAGGTGAACCCCGTTGGGCTGAGCACGGTTCCGGCCGACTCTGCGCGGACGGCGCCAGTGAGCTGGTCACGGATCTGCAGTCGCCCCTCGGGCGAGAGCATGGTCACGCCTCCATCCGGGGTGACCGCGTGCCGGGCAAAGGGTTCGGTATAGGCCTGGGCCGACCACAGCAACTGGAAGCCGCTGCCGGTGTCCTTGAACGCGTAGAGCTTGTCGAAGCTCGGGCCCTCGTTGCTCGTGCGAAGGTAGAAGACGAGGCCGCCGGGGGCGCAGAACGGCGAGTTCTGGTTGAGGAAGCCCGGCATGGTCTGGCTGCTGTAGAGACGTTGGCCGGTCGTGGCGCTGAAGCGGGAGATGCGTTGCCCACCGACGGCCACTTCGTCGACGTAGATGGCATCGCCGTCCCGGGCGGGGCCGCAGTTCCCGCTCACGCTGCAGCTTCTTGACGTCGCCCACACCGTCGCGCCGGTCTGGGCATCGATGCGGCGCATCTCGAGATGGCTCGCGAAGATCGGATCGCCGTCGTCCACGAAGACGATGCCGTCATAGGCGCCCGTGCGGACCATGTCGGCCGAGACCCAGAGCACTGTACCCGTCTGCGCGTCAAGGCAGTGCACGCGTCCGGCCGAGGCGGAGCCGTTGCCGCCGCGGCCCACGAACACCCGACCATCCTTCGCGCCGTAGACGACGGTGGTCCATTGACCGCTCTCGAAAGGGCAGTCGAAGGTCCACAGCGTGGCGCCTGTCGTGAGATCGAGACAGTGCACCCGGGCTTCGCCCGCCGGTGGGTCGTAGGGAGCCTGTGCGTAGGTCTGGCGAACCATGAAGGCAC
>CAIYOC010000019.1 GCA_903927725.1 uncultured bacterium
CCCGCCTCCAGTGCCTTCTCCCACGCCTTCCGGCGGGACTATAGCCCCAAACGAGGGGGTCTCCAAATATGGATTCGGTTCATTCCCGGGGAGCTCGGCCCGTTGGTGGTGTGGGGCTTCGTCTGGTTGGCTGGCGCAACCGGATCGCCCCAATGGGGCGTGATGTCTGGCGCTCGGTAGCCTCCGCGGCATGCCTGAGCCAGCTCGAGGCTTCCGAATACTGCCGTGGGCGGCCCTTTTGGCGATGGCGCCGGTGCTATCGGTCCTTGCCGCTGGGCGAGCCAGCACGACGGCGCAACCGCCACCGGGCGCTGATGGCTCCGAGCCTGCGGCAGCGTTGGCCGAACTGCAAGAACGCCGGGTCTGGACCTTTGACGCGGGGTCGGGCATTCAGGTGTGCTTCGACAACCTCTTCAGCGGCGCGCGGCTGAACGGGTGCGAGCAACTTGGCCAGAGGGAGTTCCGACTGCTGGTCGCGCCCGAGCGGGAGCCGATCAACCCGAGCCCGTGGTACGCGCTGCGGATCAGGTCGTCGAAGCCCTGCGAGGTCACGTTGCGGCTTGCGATTGCCACGCCCAAGGCCCGGCCACGCGCCTGGGCGAGCCGAGACGGCCGTCGTTGGGCCATGGCCCCTGACTCGCAGTGGGTCGGTGAGCCGGGTGATCGTGAATGCACGATCAAGGTCTCCATCGTTCCCGATCCGCTCTTCATCGCCAGCAACCACATGATCGGCATCGAGGAGCTCGATGCGTGGTCATCGCGCGTGGCGATGGAGTCCGGCGTTGCGGTCGAGCCGATCGGCCGATCGACCGGTGGCCGTCCGATCCTGGCGTTCACCCTGAATCCGCAGGCGCCGCCGGACCACGTGATCGTGATCGGACGGCAGCACCCGCCCGAGGTCTCGGGCAGCGTGGGGCTGATGAAGTTCGTTGAGCGCCTGCAGCAGTCCGATGCTGCGCTGGCTGACTTCGGTCGCCGCTTCCGCATCACGGTGATCCCGTTGGTGAATCCCGATGGGGTTCATGAAGGGCAATGGCGATGCACGCTCGGCGGTATCGATGCGAACAGGGATTGGCATGAGTTCTCGCAGCCGGAAACCCGCGCCGTGCGCGACAAGGTCCTCGCGATGGCGAAGGAGCCCGGGGCGCGCATCCACCTGTTGCTGGATTTCCATGCCACCGATCGCGATGTGCTCTACACACCGGCGCCCGGCAGTGCGGTCGAGCCGGCGGGGTTCGTGCAGGCCTGGCTCGATGGCGTGCAGTCGCGCTTTCCGCGCGAGAAGCTCGAGTCGACCGCGTCGCACAATCTCGATCAGTGGACGTTCAAGCGATGGGCTGCCGAGACGATCAACGCCCCGGGCATCACGGTGGAGTTCGGCAGCCTGACGCCGCACGAGCGCATTGCGGCGAAGGCGCGCGTCTTCGCCGAGGTGATGGCCGAGGTGCTCGCCGCGCAGGTGCCATCGCGCGAAGCACCCAAGCCGCGCGTGCCGGGGCGCGGGGATGTGGTTCGGCCACCGGTGACGGTGCCATGACGCGATCGCGGGCGCTTGGGCTGCTCTGGCTCGGGTCGTTCGTTGCCTGGTGGCTGCTGACGCCACTGGTCGTACTCGTGCTGGTGGGTGTCTCAGAGTGGTTCGACTCAGGCCAGTTCAACGTCACGGTCAAGGACTACACCGGCGCAGTCGTGTTCTCTGGAGGCTTTTACACGAACGAACACCTGATCCTCTTGGCGATTGCCATGTTCGCCGCAACCCTGCAGCTGATGCTGGCTGCGCCGGCGGTGCCGCCGTTTCGGGCGGCACAGGAAGGCAGGTCGATGCGGCAGTCCGTTGTGGCGGCGGCCATCGTGGCGGGTGCCTTGGTCACGTCGATCGGCTTCGCTGCGATCGAGGCGCTGGTGGTGCTCATCAACGGTTCCATCGAAGATCAGGACCTGGTGGTGGTCGCGCTTCTGGCGACGTGGCTGCTCAGCTCGGCAGCATGGTCGACGGTGCTCTGGCGGGCGGGTTCCGAGTCGAATCCCGATGTCGTGAGTCGGCTGGTTCGGGCGGCCTTTCGTGGCAGCGCGCTGCAGGTGGTGCTTGGCCTGCCGCTCTACATCATCGTGCGCCGCAAGGAGAGCTGCTGGTGCAGCCTCTTCTCGTTCTGGTCGCTCAGCGTGGGCTTCGCATCGATGTTCCTGCTCTGTGGGCCCGGCGCGGTGCTCCTCTTCACGCGCGGCCACTGGCGCGCGTGGCGGCGGGGGGCATGCGGATCCTGTGGTCACCTGCGCGCGCCATCATCCGACCGATGCCCCGAATGCGGAGGCATCTACGAGCGATCCGCCGACTGACTGGCGCCGCGTCCCCCAAGCGGGTTGGTGGTACAACATTCCTCATGCAACTGCTCACCTGCATCGCCGCTTCACTCAGTGTGGTCTTGCTCACCTCGCCTGCCGTCCTGGCCGCCCCCCAACAGCCCCAGCAGCAGGCCGCCAACTCGCAGCCGTCGGCTCAACAGAGCGAGTGGCCACAGTCCAACACCGTCGGTGACCGCACGTTCACCGTCTATCAGCCGCAGTTCGATGGCTACGACGGCCGGGTCGCGACGCTCAGCGCAGCGATCACCGTGAAGCAAGGGGATTCGCTCAAGCGCGGCATCATGTGGCTGCGCGGAGAGACGGCCCCAGCCGACATCGCGGGCGAGGTCGAGATCCATGACCTGCACATCACGCGTCTGACGATCGACAACAAGGAAGACTGGGCCGCGCGCTCGGCGCTCCAGGGATCGCTGAGCGGCGTTGGCTTCACGATCGACCGCACCACCATGGTGCAGGACCTGAAGCTCGACAACGCGCGCTCGAGTGGTACCCCGGGACTGAAGCATGACGCCCCCGATGTGCACTTCACCGAGGTCCCCACCGTGCTGGTGCCGGTCGACGGTGCGCCGGTGCTCTCGGCGTGCGGAACCTGGAAGAAGGTCGTCAACACGCCCTTTGTGCTGCTGCAATCGCCGGATGGAACGTGGTCCGTGCGCGTGGGCGACACCCAGTGGATGTCGGCCCCGGCCATGACTGGCCAGTACGCAGCGAGCAGTGCGCCGCCGGCCGATGTGATCGCTGCGCTGGGCACGCCCAAGCCGCTCGCCGACGGCAACCCCGTTCAGGCGCCGGATGCCGCATCAGGCATGAAGCCCGTGCTGCCGAGCAAGGTGATCGTGACCACCAAGCCCAGTGCGCTGGTGTCGACCATGGGCAAGCCTGCCCTGAAGCAGGTGGCCGATGGGCTGTCGTCCGTCACCAACGCCAACACGATCGTGCTCAAGACCACGACCCCGGCGGCATGGTGGACGCTGATCTCGGGACGCTGGTTCACGGCGACCGATCTCAAGGGGCCGTGGACCTACAGCGCACCATCGCAATTGCCGGCGTCCTTCCGGTCCTTGCCCAAGACCGGTCGTCTGGCTGCAGCACGCGCCAGCGTGCCCGGCACGGTCGAGGCGTACGAGTCGACCGTCGCTGCGCGCGAGATCCAGACCGTGACGGTGAAGGCCGACACGCCGTGCCAGATGTCGTGGCGTGGCGAGCCAGCCTGGTCGAACGTGGATGGCGTCGATGGCCTGTCGTACGGCACCAACGCCTCGCAGCCCACCTTCAAGCTCGGTGACGCCTTCTGGTGCTGCGCCGATGGCATGTGGTTCAAGGGCCAGTCCGCAAGCGGCTCGTGGGCCATCACCGACTCGGTGCCCAAGCCGATCTACCAGATCCCGCCGTCGAACCCTGACTATTCGGCGACCTACGTCGAGATCTTCGGCAGCACGCATGCAGATGACGGCTCGCTGGCCAGCGTGACCTTCGGATTCACCGCCGGCTACCTGGGTACGTACCTGCATGAGGGCACCACTGTGTTCGGTACGGGCTACTCGTATTCGGCGGCGAACGACGGCGACACGACGTACGACCCGGCGCCTCAGACCTACGGCACGTCGAACCAATACGACCCGCAGAGTGGCAGCTACGCACCGATGGTGCAGGACCCGGGCTATGTGGTCTATCCGCCTGCCGTCTATCCCGATTACCTCGATGACGGCTGGTACGGCTGGGGCTGGTGCCCGGGCTGGTGCTGCGGCTGGGGTTGGGGCTGGGGCAACAGCTGGTGGGGCTCGAACCACTGGAACAACTGGTGGAACAACTGGCACCCGTACTGGAACGACAATCACTGGAACAACTGGCAGAACGACCATCGCCTCTACCAGAACCAGCGCGCGCGTTCAGGTGATGACGCGTGGCGCGGTGCGAACGGATGGCAGCGTGCCGGCGATGCCGCTCGCAGCGAGGATCCGAGCGGTTGGCATCGTGCAGCAGCGGCCACGACGGGCGCGCGTGATGGACTCGGTGCGGAAGACCGCAACACCAACTTCAGCCGCGGCAATCCTTACTCGTGGGGCGGCACCGGCTGGGAGTCCAACTCCACGCGACGTGTGTCGGCGCAGAACGATGCCTCGACTGCGCGCATGAACTCGTACGCTGCCGGCATGCCACGCGGCTACTCGACGGGATTCCACTCGTCGTACCAGCAGAACCGTGGCGAGAGCTACAACCGCGGCGGCGGCGGCTACCACGGTGGTGGTGGCTTCCATGGTGGCGGCGGCCGTCGCTGAGCGGCAATCGCATCGACATGACAAGCGCCGTCGTCCTTGCGGGCGACGGCGCTGTCGTTGGGTGACTGGTTGATGCGCGGCTGGGTGCCGCGGGAATCACTCGACCACGACGGTCACGCTGCGCTGGTCGGCGGGCGCCTGGCCCTTCTCCCACGAGCGAGCGAGCGCGAAGTCGAGCGTGATCGCGCCGGGCTGCTTGCCGGTGATCTCGAAGATCCAGTGCGCCGGGCCACCGGGCGTGCCCGGCTTGACGGGTTCGACCTTGCCGGCACCCGTGGTCCAGTCGAAGTCGGCGGTGACGAACGTCGGCTTGGCACCGGCCGTGGCCGAAGTGTTGGCGCCTTCACGCCAGCCGGTGAGTCGCCACTCGAAGCCGGTACCCGATGCTGCCTCGAGCTCAAGGCGCACCTGATGGCCAACCTTGGTGGCGATCGCGGTGTTCTTCTCGAGCTTCACGTCTTCAGTGCCATCACCGGTGACGGCTTCACGGATGCGGCAGATCATGCGGCGCTGAGGAAGGATGGGCTCGGTGCCCTCGATGGTCTTTGGCTGCCTGCCGCCGCAGCCGGCGATCAGGAGCGAGGTTGACATGCTGGCGAGAAGGAGCATGATGGAGGCGGGGGTACGCATGGGGCGGAAGTGTACGGGGCTGCATTGATCCGCATCGCCCATGAGGTAGCGTTGTCGTTTCGATCGGCACGCAGCCGTCAGGAGCACTCGACCATGGCATCGCCACCACGCTGGACCCTCATGCTGACCGCGGCGCTCGCGCAGCCCGCTTGGGCGCAATGTCCGGGCAACGTGATCGAGATGGCGGATGATGCTGTCAATGGTGCCGACCTGGCGCAGGTCCTGTCGCTCTGGGGCGCCTGCGGCGACTGTGGTGCTGACCTGACCGGTGATGGCCAGGTGAACGGTGCCGATGTGGCGATCGTCCTGTCCAACTGGGGGCCGTGCCCGGCGGGCATCAATGCAGTTGAGCCCGCATCCGGTTCCTACCTCGGCGGCACGACGGTGTACCTGTACGGAGAACGGTTCCTGACGGCAACATCGGTCCTTTTCGCCGGCGTGCCTTCGGCATCGTTCGAGGTGCTCACGCAATCGACGATTCGCGCCGTGACGCCGCAGGGCGTGGCAGGTCCAGCTGACGTCATCGTTGCCACGGCCGCTGGCGATGCGGTGTTGAAGCATGCGTTCACGTTCGAGCCGGCGCTCGCGCAGTCGGTCTCGCCAACGACGGTGAGTGTGCTCGGCGGTGCCACGATCACGGTGTTCGGGCAGCACTTGAGCGAAGCCACGGGAATTCGCGTCGGTGGCATCGTGTGCGGTGGGTTCATGAAGGTGTCCGCCAGCGAGTTGCGCGCCGTCGTGCCTGCGGGCAGCCCGTCCACCGTCGCAGTGCAGGTTGACCATCCTGCTGGCGCGCTCGTGCTCGATGGTGCGTTGACCTACGGCAGTGGCTCGGTCCCCGCATGGGCCACGCTGCTCGAGGCCGAGCCGAGTCCACAGGTGATCATGTCAGCGGCACTGCGTGATGCGATCCGCGCGACCGGTCTGGCATGGCGCGTGCGCGATGCGGGCACACTGGTCGAGATGGTGCTGGTGCCGCCGGGAACGTTCGTGATGGGCTGCAGCTCGGGCGATGGCAACTGCCAGTCGAACGAGTCGCCGGCGCACCAGGTCACGATCACGTCCCCGTTCTACCTTGCTCGGCGTGAACTGACGCAGGACCAGTGGGTGGCGGTGATGGGCTACAACCCCAGTGACTTCGGCGGCTGGCTCTACCCGGGGTCCGGCAATCGACCGGTCGAGAAGGTGTCGTGGGACATGGCTCAGCAATTCATGTCCGCAACGGGGATGCGCCTGCCCACCGAGGCGGAATGGGAGCTGGCGTGCCGGGCGGGGACGTCCACGCCGACCTACCTCGCGGGCGTGCAGATCGGCCAGCTTGCTTGGATGGGTACCAACAACGGTTCGCCGGGTGCTGCGACGTGGGGAACGAAGCAGGTCGGTCAGCTCCTGCCCAACGCGCTGGGCCTACATGACATGCTCGGCAACGTCTGGGAGTGGTGCCAGGATCGTGGCGGCGCCTACTCGGCCGCATCGCAGACGAATCCCGTGGGGCCCGCGACAGGCGGCACGCGGGTCTTGCGCGGCGGCAACTGGTTCAACATCCAGCCGGTCGTGCGATGCTCGGTGCGTTTCGACACGGTGCCGGGTGATGTCGACATCATCGGCGCAGGGGTGCGTCCGGCACGGACGCCTTGAGTTCGGCCGATCATGTCCGCCCCGGCGATTGGGTTGGCGCTTTCGTCTCATGTTGGTGCGCAGCGTCGACGTTCGACATCGTCCACGATGCTGGCGCATACCATCCGGGGATGGACGCAGAATCACGCATCGTTCGCGAAGTGATGGACCTGAGGAACGAACTTGCGGTGCAGCGCACGACCCTTCGTCGGCAACAGTTTGCCATGATGGGTCTGGTGGCCTGCCTTGCGGGTTCGGTGCTGTTGGGCGCCGTGCAGTCACCTCCGGCTGCGCCTGCCGGTGCCACGCCGCCAGCAACGGTGCCGCTGGTGCCCCAGGACGTCACCTTCGGAGTCGTGACGTGCCGTGAGGTCCGTGTCGTCGATGCATCAGGTCAACCCCGTGTTCGACTTGGCAGCGCGGCGAATGGCACGGTTGGCATTGATTGGCTGGCGTCCGATGGACGCCGCCGGCTGTCGGCCGAGGTCGCTGCCGACGGCTCCCCGAGCGTGGGGCTCAGTGACTCGAAGGGAGCGAGCCGCCTGGTGGCATCCGTCGGTGCCCAGGGTGATGCGTCGATCCAGTGGTTCGACGCGGAGCGTCGCATGCGGATCAACGCCGCATCCCAGGCCAACGGCATGGCTGGGCTCTACTGGTGGGACACCAATGACCGCCAGCGCATGCCTCGGATCACCGCCGAGACCGGGAAGAACGGCAACGTCGTGTTCCCGACGACGACGGGGCGGTGAGGCTGCTCCCGCGTCGCGAAGCTGCGGCGCTCGGCGCAGCCGACCGCTGCGGCGGAGCGAAAGCGGGAGACGGGACTCGGACC
>CAIYOC010000020.1 GCA_903927725.1 uncultured bacterium
GAGGCACCATCGATCGCGTCGCGCGCTCGAGAACCCTGCTGAGCGTGCGGGCCAGGAATCGCGCCGCGAAGATCGCGGATGGAACGGTCAGCAGCAGCGCGAGAACCTGCCAGAGCTCGAATCGCGCCACGCGCGCGCGGAGTGCCGGCATGCGCTCGACCACGAAGTCGCGAAGCCTGAAGTACGGGCTCGAGGGGATGATGCCGGGGGGCGTCTCCATCGCGGGGGCCAGGGAGGAAGTCCCGAAGTAGACCATCGCGATCGATCGGATCGTGCCGTCGGTGAACTGCCACGGTGCATCGGGTTCGGGCCCGCTCGGGGCGATGACGATCGACCCTTCGGCGTGCTCGAACAGCACGAACGGATCGCGGTTCCCGGGGTCGTTCGGGATCGACTGCAGGCCGATGAAGCCGATCTGATGCAGCGCACGACAGAGATATCCCGCGGCGAGATCACCGTCGGCTTCACGGAGCGCCTCTGGAATCTCGTGGAGGTCCAGCGCGGAGAGCGCGAGCTTCCTGCCGCGGCCGTTCCAGTCGGCCATGCCCTCGAGGAAGGCGCGCATGGCGTCGCGAGGCGAATGCAGGCGCTTGAACGACTGCTCGGTCGGAGGCGAGGCGCCGTACATGGCGAGCAACGACTTCCGAAGCGCAACCAACTCGGCCTCGTTCGGCACGACAACGCGCCACTCGCCCGCACCATTGCGATGCAGCTTCAGCGGCAGCACGACATCCGAGCCCATTTGCCGAAGTTCGATCGTGAGGTCATCGGACGGCGCATCGGTCGCGATCTCCCACATGCGGAACGTGGTGAGATCGACGAGGTCGAAGAACTCCTGCAGGTGTTGAAGCTGCCCTGCGCGAGGCAAGGCGACGGTCTCGGGATGGAACTCGACCGAGTCCGCGGCGCGCGCCCAGTAGTCCTCGAGCCCGCATCGCGCCTGGCTGGCAGAGAAGACGAAGTTCACCAATGCGTCGCGCGGCGTGGCGAGCTTGATCGCCACCGGAGCCTCCGCCGAATTGACGCGGGCACCCGTCCACCATCCCTGCGCATCGTCCCGGCCGGCGAAGGAACGCGCGTCGTGCCCGAGCACGATGACGAACGCGTAGCTTCTCTCGCCCTCGATCCTGCGTCCTTCGAGGCGATCGCCGCGGACCTTGCCCTCGACGCGCGACTTGTAGAGGGGGAACTCCCCTGTCACCGAGTCGCCATCCTGCTGCAAGGTGATACGGCCGCCACCGTCGGTCCAGATCGTGTCCCACACCCCCGTCCACTCACCCACATCGCGCGCGTACGCGGGCATGACGGCGAGCAGGCACGCGACAACGAAGGAATACGGGATGAATCGATGCATGGAGATGGACCACCAGTGGCCGGGAAGGGATGGGACGCCACGGCGGCCGAAGGTGGGAATGTACCCCAACGGGTGTCAAACTAGGACAGGCAAGCCGAAGGGCAAGCCTCGGCCCCCTGCCCCGGAAGTCGGGCAGTTTCAGGCTCAGCGAGTTCGGTGAGCTTCATGGACAGGCAAGCCCGCGGGGACGGGGAGAATCTCGGGCAGGCAAGCCCGAGCCCGCAAAGCGGAAAGCTGGATAGGCAATCCACTCACAAGCCATTGCACAAGTGAACCAATCGATAGGGACCGCGCGAGGCGCTGGGTCCCCGATCACTTCGTCGGAAGCGCAACAGGCTTCATTGGCGTTGCCCATGGGTGGAGGTCCAGGTTCAGTGTTCCCGAGGCGCGCGGACACGAGTGCATAAACGTCCGTGAGGGTCAAAACGAGATTCCGCATCCGCTCACCTGCGCTGCGTAATGCCGTGACGTAGAAAGGCTGGGTGTGACGGAATGAAGACCAAAGCACTGACCTTCCCCCCTGAAACCGTACCAAGCCGGACTTTGGTATCCGGCGCATTTCAGGAGGTCAGGTCATGCCAGGCAAGCGATTCAAGGCCGAGGAGATCGTCAACACGCTGCGTCAGGCGGACGTCGAGCTCGCCCGGGGCAGCACGGTGGCGGCA
>CAIYOC010000021.1 GCA_903927725.1 uncultured bacterium
GAACTTTCACCTCCCACGGAGCACGCTGTTGGCACTCGTGGGAGCGATGATCGGGCTCGAGCGCCTGAAGTCGCTCTATGGCGCTGCGCAGCGCGAGGGCTACCGGTTCTATTCCTACGGCGACTGCATGCTCATCCTGCCGTGAGGTGCGGGCGTGGGATCGTCGGAATTTCCCGTCGGAAAGTCGCGCGCCGAGCCGATGGAACCCCGAGCGCGCATGACGGCGCGCGGTAGGCTTGCGATACGTCACGGAGGACGAAACGATGCAGGTGAGTGCGCTCGTGAAGGCAGTCGATGGAGTGACCTTGGTCGCAGGCGGCGAGGTCGAGGTCGCATCGCTCGCGGATGATTCGCGCCAGGTGAAGCCAGGCGCGCTGTTCGTCGCCAGAGCCGGTGCCCACGGCGATGGTCGTGCGTTCATCCAGGATGCGATCGCCAAAGGTGCGGTGGCGGTGCTTGCCGATGCCGGCGTGGCGCCGATCGACGGCGTGGCCTGGCTTGCTGCGCGCAGCGGGGGCTCGCAGCAGGGCACGAAGGATGCCGCCGCGCTCCTTCCTTGGATCGCCGAGGCATTCCATGGATTCCCGAGTCGCAGGCTTCGATTGGTGGGCATCACCGGCACCAACGGCAAGACCACGACGACCTATCTCTACCGACACATCGCACGCATCGCAGGGCGGCGCTGCGGCCTCATCGGCACCGTCGAGACCGACGATGGGGCGGGGACCTTGGCGAGCAACCTCACCACGCCGGGCGCCATCGACCTCAGCGCGACCTTCGCAAGAATGGTGGCCAACGGTTGCGACGGCGCCGTCATGGAGACGAGCAGTCACGCGCTGCACCAGGGCCGCGTGGCCGCGCTGCGCTTCGGCTGCGGCATCTTCACGAACCTGACCGGCGACCATCTGGACTACCACGGTTCGATGGAGGCCTATGCGAGTGCCAAGGCGATCCTCTTCGCCGGGCTCGACCCGTGCGCGACGGCCGTGGTGAATGCCGACGATCCTGCTCATGAGCGCATGCTGCGTGACTGCCGCGCGAACGTCATCCGGTGCAGCGTGCGCAGCCCGCGCGCGACCGCCAGTGCGCAGGAGCTGCGCGTGGACGTCGGGAGCATGCGGCTTCGCCTCGTCGGTCCGTGGGGCCGCATCGAGGCGGACCTGCCGTTCACGGGCCGCCACAACACCATGAACACGCTGCAGGCTGTCGCTGCAGCGTGGTCAGGCGGCATCGATGGAAGCGTCATCGAGCAAGCGCTCACGACGTGTGCGGCGCCGCCGGGTCGGCTCGAGCCGGTCACCGCGCCGGGCGATCCGTTCGCGGTGGTCGTCGACTACGCGCATACCGACGACGCACTCCTCAACGTCTGCACGGCCCTGAAGTCCGTGCTCGAACCCGGTGGCCGGCTGATCACCGTGTTCGGCTGCGGCGGGGACCGCGATCCCACCAAGCGCCCGCGCATGGCGCGCGTGGCGTGCGACCACAGCGACGTGGTCGTGGTGACCAGCGACAATCCGCGCACCGAGGCGCCCGAATCGATCGTCGACCAGATCATGGCCGGCGTGCCGCAGGGCACCGCCGCCGTCGTGCATCGTGTGACGGATCGCTCCGCGGCGATCCATGCCGCCGTGGCCGAGGCACGCGAGCGCGACGTCGTGCTCATCGCCGGCAAGGGGCACGAGGACTACCAGATCATCGGGACCGTCAAGCATCCGTTCGACGATCGCACCGTGGCGCGGTCGGCGCTGGTGGCGCGCACGGCGATCCAGGAAGGAGCACTCGCGTGACGTTCCTCTCGCATGATGCGATGGCCAGCACCACCGGCGGTCGCTGGGTCGGGCCGCCGCGCAGCGGCGAGCCGCTGGCCGGGATCGGGACCGACACGCGCGTCTCGCTGCGTGGGCGCGCCTTCGTGGCACTGGTCGGTGAACAGCACGATGCGCACAACCATCTCGGTGCGGCACAGTCGGCCGGCGCCGCCGCGCTGATCGTGTCGAGATTCCCCGATGGATTCACGCCCTCGGTGCCCACGCTGCTCGTGCGCGACACGCTGGCTGCGCTGCAGCAGCTGGCCACGGCGTGGCGCGCGGAGGTCTCGCCGTTCACGATCGGCATCACCGGGTCGAGCGGCAAGACGACGACGCGTCGCCTCCTCCACGGCGTGCTGTCGCAGCAGCAGCGCGGCACGAGCAGCCCCAAGAGCTTCAACAACGAGATCGGCGTGCCGCTCACCATGCTGTCGGCGGCGCGCGGCGACGACTTCCTGCTCCTCGAGATGGGCATGAATCACCCGGGCGAGATCCGTCGCCTGTCGGCGATCGCCGAGCAGGATGCAGCCGTGATCACCATGGTCGGTCGAGCGCACCTGGGTGGCATGGGTTCGCTCGAGGCCATCGCCGTCGAAAAGGCCAGCATCGCCGACGGGCTGCCCGCGTGCGCGCCGGTCATCGCCAACGGTGACAACGCCCCCCTGATGAAGGCCCTTGCCGAGTTTGGGCGCTGCGATCTGCGCATGATCACCTTCGGCACGGATGCCGCACGCAACGTGCGGCTGGAGTCCCGCGAGCAGCACCCCGAGGTGCAGGTCGTGACGGCGCGCGCTCACGGCCAGCTCGTGCAGTTCGAGCTGCAGCTGCCTGGCATCCACAACGCGATGAACGCTCTCGCCGCGCTCGCCATGGGTCTCGATCGCGGGCTCACGCCGGCGCAGGTGGCGCGTGGGCTCGCCACGGTCGAGCCATCGGAGATGCGCATGGTTCGCGAGCGGATCGGATCAGTCGATGTCTACAACGACGCCTACAACGCCAATCCTGATGCGGTCGCGGCGGCCCTGCGTGCCTTCGCGGAGGTGGCGGCGCGCGCGCCACGGCGCGTGGTCGTGCTCGGAGACATGCTCGAGCTCGGCGATGCTGAGCGAGCCCTGCACGAGGAGGTCGGCCGCGTGGCGGCCTCGGTGCTGCAGCGGGGTGACCGGGCTTGGTTCATCGGCCCTCGCAGCCGCTCCGGTGCCGACGCTGCGCGCGAGGCTGGACTTGATGTCGAATGGGTCGAATCGCTCGATGGCGGAGTGGCGGCTTCGATCGCTTCGGCGCTTGCCGAAGGTGATGCGGTGCTCCTGAAGGGGAGCAGGGGATCGGCGGTCGAGCGCGTGCTTCCTGCACTGCGCGCGGCGCCGCTCGTGGCGGGCTGATCGGAGAGTCGGCCATCCGGCCGGGTCAGGGGACAGGGCATGCTCTACAACCTCGTCGTCGAATTCCAGGACAAGCTCGATTCGATCCCGCTGCTGCGATGGATCGTCGGGATCATGTGGCAGGTCGAGTTCCGGGCCTTCGCCGCGGTGCTGATCTCGTTCGCACTCGCACTCTGGCAGGGCCCCGGCGTGATCGCGTGGCTGCAGCGCAAGAAGATCGGCGACACGGCCGAGTTCGGCCATGAGGAGATCAATCGCCTGATGCAGGGGCGCAGCGGCGTGCCGACGATGGGCGGGATCTTCCTGTGCGGGAGCATCCTCGTGACCACGGCCCTGCTGGCCGACGTCTGGTTCAACCGCTACATCCAGATCTCGCTGATCGTGCTGGTGTGGATGAGCGGCGTCGGCGCGATCGACGACTGGCTCAAGCTGACCTCGAGCCAGCGCAAGCCCGGCTCGCGCGACGGCCTCTACAGCTGGGAGAAGCTGGTGTTCCAGGTCGGTCTGGGCTTGGTCGTCGGCTACTTCGTCTACACGGCCGCCAAGCTGCCTGACGCGCACGTCCTGAACCTACCCCTGCAGCGGACCTATCCGCCGACGGCCGTCAAGGACTTCGTCGGACTGCGCTTGGACCTCGCACCAAGCGTGATCGTCCTGGGCGTGGGGGCATTCGCCGTGCTCTGTGCGTTCTTCATGACCGGCTTTTCGAACGCCGTGAACATCACCGATGGCATGGATGGCCTGGCAGGCGGCAACATGGTCATCACGAGCTTCGCGCTGATGGTGCTGGCGTACATCTCGGGTCACGCAAACACGGCGTACTTCCTCCTGGTGCCCTATGTGCCGGGCTCGGCCGAACTCATGGTGCTCGCCGGCGCGATGGCCGGCGCCACGCTGGGGTTCCTCTGGTTCAACGCGCATCCGGCCCGCGTCTTCATGGGCGACACCGGCTCGCTCGCGCTCGGTGCCCTCATGGGCTACATCGGCGTCGTGACCCGCAACGAGCTTCTGCTGCCGGTCATCGGCGCGGTCTACGTCATCGAGATCTCCACCGTGATGATGCAGGTCAGCTGGTTCAAGTGGACCAAGCGCAAGTACGGCGAGGGCCGACGGATCTTTCGCAGCACGCCGATCCACCATGGCTTCCACCTAGATGGATGGGCCGAGACCCAGATCGTGACGCGCTCCTACATCGTGAGCGCCGTGGCGGTCGTGATCGCGCTGGTCACCCTGAAGCTGCGCTGAGCGCGCGGTCAGTCGCCGTGCTTGCCCCGCAGGCGCGGGCTGAGGCGAGCGATCAGGTGCGCACGCTCGAACTCGTCGACCCAGTCCTGCAGGGTGGCCGCGAGTTCATCGTCGGCGACGCGGGCACCGGGCAGGGGGCAGCTTGCACCAAGGGCGCGCGCCGCGATGGCGCGGTAGCGGGATAGCGTGCGGTCGCCGAGCAGCGAGAGGAACTCGAAGTCCTCGTTCGCGAAGATCACCGTGGGCACCCGCAGGCCGCCGCAGATGCGGACCTCGTCCGACAGGTCCTTGTGCTCGTCGCGATCGAGCCATCTCAGGTCGACCATCGTTGACGCTCCGGCGATGGCGTTCAGCATCGGGCCCTGCGCGGAGCAGTCGCCGCACCACATGCCGCTCAGGCAGATGACGTTGATCCTGCGGGTGAAGCCGCCCACAAGGGCGCGCTGCGCATCCGAGAGCTGCACGCGCGCCTCGACGGCCCGCCATGCGGCCTCGTGCTGCGGGCTCGACCGGACATAGTGGTCGTACGGGACGCCGGCAGCGTGCTTCGAACGCAGGAAGTCAGGATCGATCATGCACCAAGCCTAGCCGCGGGTCCATCACCCGATGCAGCCGGTCGCGGGATCCCGCGCTGGCGGGCTCGTTCAGCCGCGCGACTCGCGCTGCAGGTCCCGCAGCAGGTCGAAAGCCTGCATGGGCGTGAGGTGATCGAGATCGATCCCGCGCAGGCGATCGAGCGCCGGGTGCGGCAGGTACTGGGTGAAGAGCGAGAGCTGCTCGCCCGCGGTGGCGGCCTCCGGTCGGGTCGGCGCGGCATGGCCGGCCTCGAGCGCCGAAAGGATCGCCCGGGCTCGCTCGACCGTCGCGCGCGGCACGCCCGCAAGCTGCGCGACATGGATCCCGTAGCTGCGATCGGTCCGGCCCGGCTCGATCCGGTGCAGGAAGACGATCTCGTCCTTCCACTCGCGCACGGCGACGTGCAGGTTCGTGATGTCGCTGCGTTCGTCCGCGAGCGTGGTGATCTCGTGATAGTGCGTGGCGAAGAGCGTGCGACAGCCGCGATCAGCAAGCGTTTCCGTGATCGCCCAGGCAAGGCTCAGGCCATCGAGCGTGCTGGTGCCCCGGCCGATCTCGTCGAGGATCACCAGGCTGCGGCCGGTCGCGGCATTCAGGATCGCCGCCGTCTCGGTCATCTCGACCATGAACGTGCTCTGGCCCGAGTGGAGCTCGTCGCTCGCGCCGATGCGCGTGAAGATGCGATCCGCGAGTCCGACGACCGCCCGCTGCGCGGGGACGAAGCTCCCCGCATGCGCCAGCAGCGCGATCAACGCGCATTGGCGGATGTAGGTGCTCTTGCCGGCCATGTTGGGGCCCGTGATCAGCGCCAGCCGCGCGCTGCCATCGTGCCCGAGCCGGCAGTCGTTGGGCACGAAGCGTTCGCGCAGCACGCCGTCGAGCACGGGGTGCCGGCCTTGGTCAATGTTCAGTACGGCGCCGTCGACGAGCTCCGGACGGGTCCAGCCCGATTCGGCCGCGACGGCCGCGAACGAGCGCAGCACATCGAGCGCCGCGATCGACTCGGCGATCATCGCGATCGCCGCACCATGCTCGGCGATCATCGCGCACGCTGCCGCGAACAGCCGCTGCTCGCGCTCAATGGCGCGGGCCTCGGCCGTGAGCACCTTGTGCTCGAACTCCTTGAGTTCGGGAGTGGTGTAGCGCTCGGCGTTGCGCAGCGTCTGCTTGCGGACCAGCCACTCGGGAGCCCGCCCGGCCTGCGCCGATGACAGCTCGATGTAGTAGCCGAACACCCGGTTGTATCCGGTCTTGAGCGTGTCGATCCCGGAACGCTCCACGAGCTCCGCCTGGTAGCGGGCCAGCCAAGCAGTGGCATCCTGTTGAAGGAGCCGTGCCTCGTCCAGGTCCGCATCGACGCCATCGAGCCAGAGCCCGCCTTCGCGCAGGTGCGAGGGCGGCGTGTCCACGCATTGGCTTGCAAGTCGGATCGCCAGGTCGCGCACCGCCGGCAGTGCATCGCTCATCGGCTGCGCGAAGGGCATGAGCGCCGGGGTGCCTGTGCACGCCACGGCGATCTCGCTGCAGCGAGCGAGCGAGCGGGCCAGCGCTGCCAGGTCGCGCGGCGTGGCCCGGCCCATCGCGATTCGCGCATGCATGCGGGCGATGTCCTGCACCCCGTCGAGCGCCTCGCCAAGCACGACGCTCGCGCGCGGATCCTGCGCGAGGGCCGCCACGGCATCGAGTCGCTGGGTGATCGGCGCGAGTTGGGCGAGCGGTGCGCAGAGCCAGTCCCGCAGGAGCCGCCGGCCCATGCCCGTCCGGCACCGTTGCATCGACGTGACGAGGCTGCCGGCGGCTTGGCCCGATCGCGCCGTGCGCTCAAGTTCGAGGCTCCGCAGGCTCGTTGCATCGATCGACAGCACGGCGCCCGACTCGACGACCGACGGTGCCCGAAGATGGCGCAGCGACTCGGGGCCCTGAGCTTCATGCAGGTATCGCAAGAGCGCACCTGCAGCACGCGCCGGCGCACCATCCGCGTCAAGGCCGAACCCCGCCAGCGTCGTGGTGCGGTAGTGCGCGCACAACGCGTCTGATGCTTCCTTGGAACGGAAGTACCAGCCCGGTCGTTCGGTCCGCGCTGCACCGACAGCTCGCACCAGGGCCGCATGCCGCTCGCGCGTGGACTCGTCGTCCGCCTCCTCGATGAGCAGTTCAGCGATTCCCAGGCGCAGCACCTCATCGGCCAGGCGCCCGACCGGAACCGTGCGAAGGGAGAACTCGCCGGTCGAGAGTTCGACCGTGGCGATCGCCGCCGCCGCGCCCTGCATGCAGAGTGCGGCCATGCGATTGCTGGTGCCGTCGTCGAGCAGGCTCTCGTCCACGCGCGTGCCCGGTGTGATCACGCGCCGCACGTCACGCTCGACCACGCCCTTGGCTTCCTTGGGATCCTGCACCTGCTCGCACACGGCGACGCGGAAGCCCGCATCGACGAGCCGCCGCAGATAGGTCTCGGCGCTGTGGAAGGGCACGCCCGCCATCGGGATCCCGCTGGTGCGCTCGGTGAGCGTGATGCCGAGCGCCTTGTGCGCGGTGACGGCGTCGTCATCGAAGAGCTCGTAGAAGTCCCCCATCCGGAAGAAGAGCAGGCAGTCGGGGTAGCGCGCCTTGAAGTGCGCGTGCTGCCGCATGGCGGGCGTGTCGCGGTTGGGCGCGGGCGCCTGAGTGGCCATCTTCTCCACGCGCAAGAGGGTAGCGGCTGGCCGTGTGCGGCCATCGCCCCGGCCGTGTTATCGCTGCGCCGCGTGGAAGCCATCCCCGCTATACTTCCCGCCCCGCTGGGCTGGTAGCTCAATTGGTAGAGCGCCTCGGTCGCATCGAGGAGGTTGTGAGTTCGAGTCTCATCCAGTCCACTTGATTCGGGCGTCGCACTGCGGCGCCCGCGTCGTTTCCGGAGGCATCCGAAGGACCCATGACCACGTTCGCCGCAGCCCCATCCACCGTGCTCGCCGCCGAGTCGGCGCTCGTCGTCGCGGCCAGCCTGATCGGTGCGTGGGTCGGCACCCGGCGCCTGGCGCACACCCCGCTGCAGCTGGTGCTGAGCGCCGTCAGTGGCATGATCCTCGGGATCGTCTTCTTCCACCTGCTGCCGCATGCGCTCGGCACGCACGGCGGTGGCGCGGAACCGATGGACGTGATGCTCTGGGCCTTGATCGGCTTCATGGCGCTGTTCGTGCTGGAGCGTTTCGCTCCCTTCCATGCCCATGAGCACGGAGCCGGTGGCGACTGCGGGGGCGGCAGCTGCGGTCATGTGGCGCACACCTGTGACCACGAGCACGATCATGCTCCGCACGCCCACGCCGACGCGCACACGCATGCGCCTCGGCTTGGCTGGATGGGTGCGCTGCTCGGCCTGACGGTGCACAGCCTGATGGAGGGCGTGGCGCTCGCCGCGAGTGTGCAGGCCGAATCGAGTGCTGGCTGGCTGGCCGGGCTGGGCACGCTGCTGGTGATCGTGGCCCACAAGCCCTTCGATGCCATGACGCTGGCGGCACTCTTGCGCCAGGACCGCGTGGACGCCGGCAAGGCTGTGGTGATCCAAGTGCTCTTCTCGCTGGTGATGCCCCTCGGCGCGTTCCTCTTCATGGCAGGAGTCCGCCACGATCCGCAGGTCACGGCGCTCGCGCTTGCCTTCAGCGGTGGCGTCTTCCTGTGCATCGCCTGCAGCGACCTGCTGCCCGAGGTGCAGTTCCATCGTCACGATCGGCTCAAGCTCACCGCGGCACTCGTCGGAGGCATCCTGCTCGCCTGGGGCATGTCCAGGCTCGAGGCCACCCTGCACAACCATGGCGATCACGATCATGGTGCGGCGAGCAGCCATGAGGGCCACGACCACGGTGCGCCGACATCGAGCCCCGATGCCCACGACCACGGCAGCCACGACGGCCACGACCACTGAGCCCCCGCCGCGTGCGCGGCCTATCCTGCCGGCCATGAAGGCCGAACGCCTGCTCGCCGAACTCAACCGCATCCGCCAGGACGTGCCCAAGGATCCGAAGGACCTCGAGTGGTTCACGGTCCACCACGTCTTCTGCTTCGTCTCCTACAACATGGCGTCGTTCCAGAAGTATCTGGACGAGGCGGTGAAGCCCGGCGACGAGCCCGAGGAATGAGCCGTCCGGGGTAGGATCGCGGCCCCATGACGGAATCGACCGCCCGTGACTACCGCAGCACGCTGAACCTGCCCAAGACCGGCTTCGCGATGAAGGCGAACCTGGCCCAGGCCGAGCCGCAAACCCTCAAGGCGTGGAAGGAAGGCGGAGCGTTCGACCGCATCATGGGTGCGCGCGATGGTGCCGAGCCGTTCGTCTTCCACGACGGCCCGCCCTACGCCAACGGCAACATCCACGTCGGCCACATGCTCAACAAGGTCCTGAAGGACCTGGTTGTGCGCAGCCGGATCCTCGAGGGCCGCCGCGTGCACTACGTGCCCGGCTGGGACTGCCACGGCCTGCCCATCGAGCACAAGGTGATGACGGAGATCGTCAAGGGCGGCAAGGCCGAGAAGCTCGAGACGCTCGCGCCCGACGTGCGCCGCATGGCGATCCGCCGCGAGTGCGCCGCCTACGCCGAGAAGTTCATCAAGCTGCAGGGCGAGGAGATGCAGCGGCTGCTGACCTTCGCCGATTACGCGCACCCCTATGCCACGATGCAGCCGGCGTACGAAGCCGCCACGCTCGAGGTCTTTGCGGGCATGGTCGAGCAGGGGGTCGTCTACCGCGACCTGAAGCCGGTGCACTGGTCGATCGCCAACCGCACGGCGCTCGCCGAGGCCGAGCTTGAGTACGAAGAGCGGCAGGATCTCTCGGTGTATGTCGACTTCGAGCTCGAGGATCGCGAGGCCGCCGAGCGTGCGTTCGGCTGCGAGATCGACCAGACGCCGTGCCTGATGATCTGGACCACCACGCCGTGGACGCTGCCGGCGAACCTGGCGATCGCGTGCCATCCGCGCTACCGCTATGCGCTCGTCGAGCACGACGGCGCGCTGAGCATCGTCGCTGCGGAACTCTGGCCGAAGGTCGCCGCCACGATCAAGGCCGAGAAGGTCCGCATGGTCGGCGAGTGCGACGGCGCAGCCCTGGTGGGGCTTGTCTATCGCCATCCGTTCTGCGAACGATCGGGGCGCGTGGTCGCCGCCGAGTACGTCACGCTCGAGGACGGCACGGGCTTGGTGCACACGGCCCCCGGCCACGGTGCCGAGGACTACCGAACGGGCCTCAAGGAAGGCCTGCCGACCTACTGCCCGGTGCGCGACGACGGCACCTATGACGACACCGTGCCGGAGTGGCTGCGTGGCCTGAGCGTGTGGGACGCCAACGCCAAGGTCACCGAGCACCTGCGCACGAGCGGCCATCTGGTCTTCGACCACGCCTTCACCCACTCGTACCCGCACGACTGGCGGAGCAAGACGCCGGTCATCTTCCGTGCGACCGAGCAGTGGTTCATCGGCGTCGACCGTCCCGTCAAGCGCGATGGCCGCACGCTGCGCCAGCTCGCGCTCGATGCCGTCGAGCACCGAGTGACGTTCGTCCCCGATTGGGGCCGCAACCGCATGCGGGGCATGCTCGAGAACCGGCCCGACTGGTGCATCAGCCGTCAGCGGTCCTGGGGGCTGCCGATCCCGGCGTTCCTGCGCCCCGATGGCAGCGCGTTCATGACGGCTGCAAGCATCCGCGCGGTCGCCGCGGTCTTCGCGCAGAAGGGGAGCGACGCATGGTTCCAACTCTCGGCGCAGGAGCTCCTCGCCGGCTACGACGCCGCAAAGGATGCCGATGCACCCGCGGGCCTCGACGTGGCCACCCTGACCAAGGGCAACGACATCTTCGACGTCTGGTTCGAGGCCGGCAGCAGCTGGCACTCCGTGCTGCGCACGCGCGGCATCGGCTTCCCGAGCGAGCTCTACCTCGAGGGCAGCGACCAGCACCGGGGCTGGTTCCAGCTCTCGCTGCTGCCTGCGCTCGCGGTCACGGGCGAGCCGCCCTTCCGCACGCTCCTGACGCACGGCTTCATGGTCGACAAGGACGGCTTGAAGATGTCCAAGAGCCTCGGCAACGCCCTCGACGTGGCGGCGCTGCTCAAGGACTACGGCGCGGATGTGGCGCGGTGGTGGGTGAGCAGCGTTCCCTACGACGGCGACATCAAGATCGACCTCGAGTACTTCCGCCTCGCCGGCGAGAGCTACCGCAAGGTGCGCAACACGATCCGATTCCTCCTCTCGAACCTCGAGGGCTTCGTTCCGGGCCAACGGGTCGCGGTCGAGCCCGAGTCGATCGACGGCTGGGCGCTGGCCGAGCTCGCCGCACTGCAGACCACGGTGCGCAGCGCCTACGCGGCCTACGACTTCCGCGCCGCGCACGTGGCGATCTTCGACTTCTGCAACGAGACGCTCTCGGCCATGTACTGCGCTGCGACCAAGGACCGTCTGTACTGCGACGCCCGCGACGCCGTGCGCCGCCGCCGCACGCAGCAGGTCATGCATGATGCGGTGACTGTCCTGTGCCAGCTGCTTGCGCCGATCCTGCCGCACACGGCGGATGAAGCGTGGAGCGCGCTGCATGGCGGCTCGCCCACTGCGAGCGTGATGGCCTCGACGCATGTCGACCTTGGTGCCGTCGTGCGCCATGGCGCGTGGGATGCCGCCTTCGCCGTGCGTGAGCGTGCGCTCAAGGCGCTTGAAGAGGCCAAGGCTGCGGGCATCGAGAACCCGCTCGATGCGGGGGTGTCGGTCGGCTCGGGCATCGATGCCGAGATCCCGGGTGCCCTCGTGGCGCTGGCTGCGGTCGGGGCCGACCTGGCCGACCTGTGCGGCGTGTCGCGCGTGTCGCTCGGTGGATCGGGCATGGTGTCGATCACCGACCTACGCCAGGAACCCCGTTGCGATCGCTCATGGCGTCGCGACGGCACCGTGCGCCAGCGTTCGGATGGCGGCATGCTCAGCGACCGCGATGCGGCCGCCGTCGGCGTGACGTGATGGATCGACGGTGATGGATTGATCTGGTTTCGGCGCGCGCCCTGCGAGATGGTCTCGCTGGGCCCCAGACTCGTTGCCTCAGCTGACGCGGCTGCCGGCCTTGACCGGCTTGCCGACCGACAGCACGACGACGTCGCGTTCCTCGGGGCCGGGCTTCGCACCATCGGCAGCCGGGGCCGCCTCGGCCTTCAGGTCGCTCGCGGCCAGGATCATGCCGTGGCTGATCTCGCCGCGCAGCGTGCGGGGTTCGAGGTTCGCCACGATCACGACCTGCTTGCCGACCAGGCTCGCCGGCTCGTACCAGGCCTTGATGCCCGCACAGACCTGACGGCCTTCGGGCGTGCCGTCATCCAAGCGGAGTTTGAGCAGCTTGTCGGCGTTCGGGTGCGGCTCGGCGCTGAGCACCGTCGCCACGCGCAGGTCGACCTTCGCGAAGTGATCGAACGCGATCTGGGGCAGGGGCTCGCTCACTTGGAACCCTCCGTGCCCAGGCCCTCGGTCGTGCCGAGCGTGCCCGGATCGGCGACCGCGGGTTCGGCAACCACTTCGGCCATGGTGGTGAAGTTGTGCCGGCGCTTGAGGGCGGCATAGGAGAAGAGCTCCTGCATGTCCTTCACCTCGTCCTGCATGGCGATGCCACGCAGGCGGCCGCCTGCAGCCAAGGTCTCGTACTCGGCACGGTCCATGCGATCGATGCCGCGCAGCTGCGCGACCATGACCGCCAGGCGATCAGGCAGCGCCACCACGACGGTGCGGTCGAGCGCAGGAGCGTCGGCGACAGGCTTGTCGGTCGGCAGCGCCATGGCGGCCTTGACGAGGGCGCTCATCGCGGTCTCGTCATTGCCCAGGCCCGGAATCGGCATGCCCATGCGCATGCCGAACTGCAGGAACTGCGTGTTGACCTCGCTCAGCGCCTGGAAGGGCTGCGAGACCGCACCATAGGCCACACCGACGGCGCCGAGCCCCTCGGCCGCGGCGGTCTGGCGCAGGGCATCGAGCCGCGTGGCCAGGATGTCGTAGACGGCCACGCGCTTGAGATCGGTCTCAAGGTCCGCACGCACCTCATCGACGGCTGTCGCTGCGCGAGCAGACTGGGCCTCGGTCACGCGGACCACGAAGAGATCACGCGAGGTCGGTTCGGCGAGCGTGGGGAAGGCCACGCCGCGCTGCGTGGGCAGGGTCGGCGAACCGCCGAACTCCTTGAGTGCCGTGGCGAGCTGCTGCACCTTCACGTCGCTGGCGCCAACGCGCTTGCTCGACGCCGTGCCGATGCCCGGGATCGCGGCGATGTCGGCAATCTCGATCCAGCCTTCGCCGCTGGTCTGCACCGCGGGCGCATCGATGCCGAAGCGCTGGGCGAGTTCCTGTCCGAGGGCCGTGAGCGAAACCGCCTTCGACGACCAATCGGCCGGCAGCGTCCAGTAGCCGCCGGCGCTGGGCACGCTGCGCAGGTCCATCTGCACGCGGTCGGTGGCGAACTTCGAGATCGCGGCGAGTTCGGCATCGAGCAGCTGCCCGAGCACCTTCTCGCGAACGGCATCACGCTGGCCCTCGAAGGTCATCGGCGTGGGCGACACGGCTTCCTTGGCCCTGAACTCTGCCTCGTGCTCGATCCAGTACTTGCGCAGCTCGACGTTCGACAGGGCGGGGCTCTGTTCGAGCTTGGCCTTGATCGTGGCCGCAGGAATGACGATCCACTCGAGCTTGAGCTGGTTGGGCAGGCGGTAGCCGAAGCCCTTCTCGCCCTGGCCCTTCTCGGTGTTGCCGTGCGCCTTGAGCTGTGCCTCGAGCGCCGCAACATCGGGCGCGGGGGCATCGATGCCGGCGATCTTCCCGGCATCCAGGATCAGCACGTCGCCGTCCATCGTCATCGTCATCTCGGCGGCGGCGCGGCGCAGGCGCTCGTCACTGATGCGCCCCGAGCTGGCCACCAAGCCGATGAGTCGACGCACGCCGGTGAGGTTCGAGAGCGTGGTCAGGACCGTTTCCTGGCTCGTCTGCGCGCGCGACGCGAGCGTGGCCACGAACCCCTCGGGCGTGACGCCGTCGGGCATCTGCGTCATCGAGAGTTCGCGAAGCGTTTCCTGCTGCGGCGGGATCAGGCCCGAGGCGTTGGCTTCCTTGACGAGCAGGTACCAGTAGCCGGGCTCCTTGAGGACGCCCATGCCCGCAATCGTGCGGTCGCCCAGGCCCTCGAGCACGCGCATCTCGGCGATGGTGTCGTTGAGCTCGCTGGCCGAGATCGACTCCCCGTCGGACACGGCCCAGGTGGTCGTGTTCATGCGCAGGTTGTCGACGATGTTCGTGCTGCTGTCGGTCAGGAGCCACGAGACCAGGAGCAGGATCATGAACCCTGCCATGGCGATGCTGACGAAGCGCTGGTTCTTGCGGAAGAGCTTCAACATGGTTCTGGGCCTCGGAGGGCAGGCGGCGTGGCCTGCCGGGGCATGGAATCTATCGCGGAAACGAACGAGGGCGCGGACGGAACTCGTCCACGCCCTCGGGGCTTGCGGCTGTCGCCGGGTTCAGCGGTAGAACTCGACGATGAAGTTGGTGTTGACGTCGAAGGGGACCTGCTCCGAGGAGGGGAGCACGAGCACCTTGATCGTCAGTTCGGCAGGGTTGACCTCGACCCAGCCCGGCGTGACGTGACCGGCGAGCGATTCCATGGTCTCGCGCACGAGCTTCTGGACGTTCTCCTTCTTGATCGAGATGACGTCGTTGGGGCTGACCGGGAACGACGGACGGTCGACCTTCTTGCCGTTCACGAGCACGTGGCCGTGGGCCACGATCTGGCGAGCAGCCCAGATGGTGCGGCCGAAGCCCGCGCGACGCACGACGTTGTCGAGACGACGCTCGAGCATCTGCAGCAGCACCTCACCGGTGTTGCCCTTGCTCGCACCAGCTTCCGCCAGCATGCGGCGGAACTGACGCTCCATCACGCAGTAGTGGAACTTGAGCTTCTGCTTCTCATCCAGGCGGATGCCGTAGGGCTTCGGGCGCTTGCCACGGAAACCGTGCGGGCCAGGAGGCGTCAGCTGCCGCTTGGCGGTGTGCTTCGGGGTATCCGCAATTGGGACACCGACGCGGCGAGAGAGACGGACCTTTGGACCTGTGTAGCGTGCCATATGTTCTCGATTGGGGAATCGGCGATTGCACAGCAAATCGCGTCGGATGTCAAGCGGCTTGGAGAGTCGGTTCAGTAGGCCCGGCCATCGATGCCGCCGCGCCAGTTCAGATAAGCGCGATTCAGGACCCGGTAACCACCCGGCGTGGGGTAATCACCCGTGAAGTACCAGTCTCCGGTGTGGCCGGGCATGGCCTGACGCAGGCCTTCGACCGTCTGGTAGACGACTTCGACGGTTCCAGCCCACGACACGCCGCGCGGCGTGATGAGCCGCGCGACTTCGGCACACAGTTCCTGATGGGTCACCAGGTCGTAGAGCCGCTTCACGTGGTTGCGCATCTTCGCGGCCGGCAGTTCGGCCTGCGCGCGGCACGCGGCCTCGATCTCGTCGAGCACCGCGGCCTGGCCGCGTGCGGTCACCAGGTTCACCGCGGCCTCGAAGGCGATGAAGCGGCCAAGGTGGCTCATGTCGATCCCGTAGCAGTCGGGGTACATGATCGGCGGCGCGCTGCTGGCGACGATGATGCGCGCGGGCCCCAGCCGCGAGAGCATCGTGATGACCGAATCGCGCAGCGTGGTGCCGCGCACGATGCTGTCATCCACCACGACCAGCGTGTCGTTGGGGTTCACGGTGCCGCGCGTGATGTCGTAGACGTGGCTGACCAGGTCCTTTCGTGCGGCATCGTGCGTGATGAACGTGCGCAGCTTCTGGTCCTTGTGCGCGACCTTGTCTGCGCGCGGATGGATGTCCATCAGGAACTCAAGGCGGTCGCGCGTGAGCTCGCCGCACTGCAGCAGGCTCCACGCGAGGTCGGCATGGTGCGTGCGCTGGATGGCCTCGATGCCCTCGATCAGCCCGATGTAGGCGCTCTCGCTCGTGTTGGGGATGAAGCTGAAGACCGCGTCCTCGAGCCGGCGGTTGAGCGCCTGGTGCACGATCGGCGCGAGGTTGCGGCCGAGCGCCTTGCGCTCGCGGTAGATGTCACGGTCGTTGCCACGGCTGAAGTAGATGCGCTCGAACGAGCATTGGCGCAGCGGCCGTTCGGGCGCGAAGCGATCGCAGCGCACGGTGCCATCACGGCGGACGGTGAGCGCGTGGCCGGGGGGCAGGGGCCGCACCAGGGAATCGTCGACCCCGAAGACGCCCGCCAAGGCCGGGCGCTCGCTCGCCACCGCCACGACCTCGTCGGTCTCGAGGATGAAGGCGGGTCGGATCCCGTTGGGATCGCGGCAGACGAACAGGTCGCCGCTGCCGACGAGGCCGGCCAGCACGTAGCCGCCGTCGAAGTGCTCGGCTGCCCATTCGAGTACGCGCTTCCAGTCAACCTGACGCGCGCTTTCCTCGACGAGCTGTGCGCCCTCGAGGTTGCGCAGGGAGCCGGCGCCCATGGCGGTGCGGAGGTGATTGTGCTCGCGATCGATCGAGTGCGCGATCTTCTCGAGCACCACGCCCGTGTCGCTCTCGCCCACCGGATGCACGCCGTAGCCCACGAGCGTCTGGAAGAGCTCGGGAGCATTGGTCATGTTGAAGTTGCCGCAGAGCGCCAGCGTGCGCGCGGACACGCTGTGGCGACGGATGAACGGATGGCAGATCGACTGGCCCCGGCCGCCGTGCGTGCCGTAGCGCAGGTGGCCGATCATCGCCTCGCCCAGCAGGGGCATGGCGCGCTTGAGTTCGAGCGTGGGCATCGTGGCCAGCGCATGCGGCCCGAGTTCGCGGGCGGGCTCGGTGGCCTCGTCGAAGATGCGCTCGATCGGGCTGCGCTTGGCGTTGCGCAGGCGCGTCAGGTACTCGTCGCCCGCAGGCATGTCGAAGCGCACGCTCGCGATGCCTGCACCGTCCTGGCCCCGGTTGTGCTGCTTCTCCATCAGCAGGTACAGGCGCCGAAGCCCCCACAGCGCATCGCCGTGGCGCTCCCGGTACCAGTCAAGGGGATGCTTGAGCCGGACCGCCGCGATGCCGCATTCGTGGGTCAGTTCGTCGCTCATGGGGAGCGAGGAGGGTAGCGCAGCGACCGCCGCAGGATCGCTACGCTTTCCCGATGGATCCTGATGTACGCAGCATGGCGTGGGCTGGCCTGGTCGGCCGCTGGTCCGAGTGGGCCGCGGCGAGCGCGGCGTGGCCGGAACATGGCGACGCCGGCCGTGCTCGCGCGAGCGTGCCGTGGCTCATCCAGCTGCAGGCGATCACGCAGGCGCTCGGAGAGATCACCGCCGTCCCGCCGCGCGAGCGCCCGTGGTGCCGCGACCATGCGCGTGCCACGATCGAGACCGCTGTCGAGCGGCTGGTCGGGGTCTGGGGGAATGAGGCCCCCAACGAGATCGCGGACATCGTCGATGATGCCCGGTTGGCGGTCGATCGCTCGCAGCACGCCGGTTGCCGCGAAGCGGTGTGGCTTGGGCCCGGGCGGTTC
The DNA here is from genome assembly GCA_903927725.1 of uncultured bacterium. Taxonomy (GTDB): domain Bacteria; phylum Planctomycetota; class Phycisphaerae; order Phycisphaerales; family SM1A02; genus SYIB01. Next base: position 17,523 of record CAIYOC010000021.1, read on the forward strand.
ATCGTGCCGGAGCTTGAGCTCGGTGAGCCGTGCGGCACGCTCGCCTGCATGCAGCCGGGCACCCCGGTCCTGCCGGGTTCGACCGTGGCGTGGTGGATCGACCGCGATGACCTGGTCGTGCCCGGGCTCAGCGTGCGCGATGCCGAGCACGGCCCGAGCCAGGTCTATCGCCAGCTCGACGATGCGGGCCGCGTGGTGCAGGACGTGATCGCGCCGATGGAGGAGCTTCCTCCGGGGATGCCGCTCCTGGTCCCGATCGATGAGGATGGCCGCCGCATCGGCGGCTGGCTCACGCAGGCACCCGCGTGGCGGGCCATGCACGAGCAGGCGCTGGGTGGCCTGCAGTCTCCAGCGGTTCGCTGGAGCGAGTGAATCGCAGCGCCGGGCTCGCTTCACTGCGGCGCGCGATCACGGTGCGATCGGCCAGGTCAGCGTGGCGCGAAGCCAGCAACTGAGAGACCAGGTGCGGGCAGTTGCAATCACGCGACAGGTGCAGCAGCCCGATCGCCGCCGGGTCGGCGACCGCACGGATGCGCTCGAGTGCCTCCATCGCCTGGTCGTTCGACAGGTGCCCGTGTCCGCCCATGATGCGCTGCTTCAAGTGCCACGGTCGGGGGCTCTCGCGCTGCAGCGCCTCGTCGTAGTTGCATTCAAGGCCAAGCAGGTCGACGCCCGTCAATGCTTCGATGAGTTCATCGGGCACGGCGCCCAGGTCCGTCGCCCAGCCGATGCGGCCAGCGGGGGTGTCGATGATGAAGGCCGTGCTGCCGTCCTCGTCGTGCGGCGTACGCACCGCGCGTACGCGCATGTGCTCGCCGAGTGCGGCCTCGCCCTCGATCACGTGAAGGCACGCGCGCGGGATGCCCAGCGCCAGCGCGCCGGCGAAGTGCGCGGCGCGCAGGAGCACCGGCACGCCGCGGCGAGCGAGCTGCGCCGACCAGCCACGGTGCCAGTGGTCGCCGTCAAGGTGGGTCAGCAGGATCGCGCCGAGTTCGGTGCCCGGCTGGCAGCGGTGCAGGAGCCCCTCGCGGACCTTGCGCGGGCTCAGGCCGGCATCGAGCAGCACGACGCGGCGCGTGAGCGAACCGAACTGCACGATGGCGGCGTTGCCGCTCGAGCCGCTGCCGAGCATCGTGATCGAAAGCTGTGCGCCGTCCATGGCGGGGGGAGTGTAGGCCCTCACCCCTCGTCGCCGGTGCGCCGGCCGCCGCGCAGGCAGAGGCCGCGCTTGGAGGCATCGATGAAGCGCAGGTACTCGTCGACCAGGGGATCGCCGGCGCGCTCGCGCACGGCCGCCACGCGCGAGCTGGGCAGGCTCTTGGACAGGCACAGCGTGCGGTAGATCCAGCGCACCGTGTCGATCTGCTCGGGCGTGAAGCCGTTGCGGCGCAGGCCGACCACGTTCACGCTGCCGCAGAAGTTCATGGTGGTCACCGTGAACCACGGCAGCACATCGCGCACGCTGCCCGCGTGGCCGCTGAGCATGGCGCCCGTGCCCACGCGCACGAACTGGTGCAGGCTCGTGTTGCCCGACATGAGCACGCGATCGGCGAGCTCGACGTGACCCGCGAGCAGCGAGCCGCTGCCGATGATGCAGCGGTCGCCGACCTGGCAGTCGTGACCGGCGTGCGAGCAGCTCATCCAGTAGGTGTGGTTGCCCACGCGCGTGGGCTGGTCGGTTTTGGCGCGGTGGATCGC
>CAIYOC010000022.1 GCA_903927725.1 uncultured bacterium
GGGCTTCGACGTCACCTTCCTCGATCCACCGGCCGACGGCGTGATCACCGCCGAGATGGTGCGCGCGGCCATGCGCCCCGACACGATCCTCGTGAGCATCATGTGGGCCAACAACGAGATCGGCACCATCAACGAGGTGCCCGAGATCGGCCGGCTCTGCCACGAAAAGGGCGTGATCTTCCACACCGACGGCACGCAGTGGGTTGGCAAGATGCCCACCGATGTCGAGCGCGATTGCATCGACCTGCTCAGCTGGAGCGGCCACAAGATGTACGGCCCCAAGGGCGTCGGAGCGCTCTACGTGCGTCGCCGCAAGCCGCGCGTGCGCCTCGAGGCCATGATCGACGGTGGCGGCCAGGAGCGCGGCATGCGCAGCGGTACGCAGAACGTGACTGGCATCGTCGGCTTCGGCAAGGCGTGCGAACTTTGCCTCGCCGAGATGGAGCATGATCGCGAGCGCCTGCTCAAGCTGCGCCGCCGCCTCGAGGATGGCCTTTCGGGCCGCATGGAAGTCGTGCAGGTCAACGGCCATCGCGATCGCCGCCTGCCGCACATCGCCAACATCAGCTTCGGCTTCGTCGAAGGCGAGAGCCTGATGATGGGCATCAAGGACATCGCGTGCTCGTCGGGCAGCGCTTGCACGAGCGCGAGCCTTGAACCGAGCTACGTGCTCAAGGGGCTCGGCGTGGGCGACGAACTCGCGCACAGCAGCCTCCGTCTCTCCTTCGGCCGCTGGACGACCGAGGAAGAAGTCGACTACGCCATCGAGTCGATCTCGAAGGCGGTCGAGCACCTGCGCAAGCTCAGCCCGCTCTACGACCTCTACAAGGAGGGCGTCGACCTGAGCACCATCGAGTGGCAGCACCACTGAGCCGCCGAGCCCGCCCCGATCAACGACAGCACACGAGGAACCAACCATGGCATACAGCGAGAAGGTCGTCGACCACTACCAGAACCCCCGCAACGTCGGCTCATTCGGAGCGAGCTCCGATGTCAAGACCCGATCTGACATCGGTGTCGGCATCGTCGGCGCGCCCGAGTGCGGCGACGTGATGCAGCTCCAGCTCAAGGTGACGGCTGACGGCGTCATCGAGGATGCCAAGTTCAAGTGCTTCGGCTGCGGCAGCGCGATCGCCAGCAGCAGCTTGGCCACCGAATGGGTCAAGGGCCGCACGGTCGATGAGGCCCTGCAGATCAAGAACACGCAGATCGTCGAGGAACTCGCGCTCCCGCCGGTCAAGATCCACTGCAGCGTGCTCGCCGAGGACTCGATCCGCGCCGCGATCGAGGACTGGAAGAAGAAGAACGGCATCGCCGTCGCCGAAGAGGCCCACGCCCACTGAACCACGCGCCCCAAGGGCCCGTACCACTCACGAGGAACCAACCATGCCAGTGCACGTCACCGAAACCGCCGCCCGTGAAATCGACGCCATCATCGACCAGCAGGGCCTCGACCGCGAGAAGATCCGCCTGCGCGTGGGCGTGAAGGGCGGGGGCTGCTCCGGCTTCACCTACCTGCTCGACCTGACCGAGGTCCAGAAGGAGACCGACGAGGAGTGGGCCTTCACCTACACCCGCCGCGTCAAGGGTGCCGAGGGCGGCGGCGTCGCCACCGCTGAAGCGCCGGCGTTCACCGTCAAGATCATCTGCGATCCCAAGAGCTACCTCTACCTCAACGGCACCACGATCGACTTCAAGGACGAGCTCATGGGCCGCGGCTTCGTCTTCAACAACCCCAACTCGACCTCGACCTGCGGCTGCGGCAGCAGCTTCAGCGCCTGAGGCCGCTCCATGGCGGCGCGCGCGCCGCCACATCATCAGACC
>CAIYOC010000023.1 GCA_903927725.1 uncultured bacterium
CGCCTGCAGGAAGAGATCGACGTCGCGCGCTCGATCCAGCAGCAGGCCTTCCCGCAGGGCGTGCCGTCGATCGCCGGGTACGAACTCTTCGGTCGCAGCACGCCCAGCCAGGAGTGCGGCGGCGATGCGTTCGACCTGGTGCCGCTCGATGCGCACGGCATCGCCGCGGTCGATGCTCCTGCTGATCGCGCCATGCTGCTCGTGGCCGATGCCACCGGCCACGGTGTCGGCCCCGCACTCAGCTCGATGCAGACCCGCGGCATGATGCGCCTGGCGCTGCGCCTGGGGCAGCCACTCTCGCTCCTGGCCCAGCAGGTGAACCAGCAGCTGCTCGAGGACCTGCCCAGCGGCCGGTTCGTCACGGCCTGGTTCGGGCTGCTCGATGCGCGCGAGCACACCGTGCAATCCTTCAGCGCCGGCCAAGGCCCGCTGTTTGTCTACCGGCGCGCGACCGACGCGTTCGAGCCCGTCGACACCGATGCTCCGCCCATGGGCATCATGGACTTTGACGAGTCGATGTGCGCCACGCAGACGGTGCGCTTGGAGCCGGGCGATCTGCTGGTCGTCATCACCGACGGCTACTACGAGGCCCCCGAGGCCGGCGGCGGCGCCGGCCAGTTCGGCGAGGAGCGCGTGTTCGCGATCGTGCGCGCCATGCGCGCCGAGCCGCTCGAGGCGATCGTGGCCGAGCTCGACCGCGCGGTGCTGGCCTACCACGGCGCCGACTTCACCCCCGATGACCGGACGGCGATCCTGGTGCGGCGGTCTTGAGCGTTTGGTTCAGTTGCGGCGACACGAATTGACTCGGCCAAGGCCAGCCCGGTAGCCTGATCGGCTTCCAGGAGTGCACATGACCAAGTCGATCATCGCCGGGGCGCTTGGCGCCGTCAGTCTGTCCATGGCCGCCACCGCGGGGTTCACGGGGTTCACGACTGAAAGCGTGGTCCTGAGCAACGGCAACGTCCAGTACAAGGTGTACGCCACCTTCAACGACGTGGGTCTTCCGACCGGCCAGTCGTGGGTGTTCCTGAACGCCTACAGCCACGCCACCGTCAGCGGCACCATGAACGCCGTGCACCAAGACTTCGCCGTGCAGGACGGTGAAGTCGGCACCTGGCTGGCCGGTTCGTCGGTCTCGGCCGCTGACCGCGACTTCGACAGCTGGATCACCTCCAGCGGTCTTGCCACCAGCTTGGGCTGGGGCACCGCCATAGACCCCGGCTGGACAAACGGCGGAACCGTTCAAGACGTGAACAACGGCGCTGGCTGGTATGACGCCACCCCCCTCAGCGCCAACACGGTGACCGGTGGCCGCATGCTCTTGATGCAAGTCGTCCGCACCGCTGCGAACGACTCGGTCTACACCGCCAACCTGTCGATCACCTACAAGGTGAGTGGTACCACCACCCCGATCCAGCCGGGCGCGTTCCAATACTCAATTGGTGGCAACCCCTGCGCTGGCGGTCCCGACTGCAACGGCAACTTTTGTAACGATGCCCGTGACATCGCTGTCGGCACCAGCACCGATGTGAACTCCAACGGTGTTCCTGACGAGTGCGAACCAGACTGCAACAACAACGACAAGCCTGATGCCTACGACATTGCCCAAGGGACTTCACTCGATGTGAACACCAACGGCGTTCCCGATGAGTGTGAAGTTGACTGCAACGGCAACACCATTCCCGACCTCTACGAGATCGGTCAGGGCCTGATCGCCGACTGCAACAGCGACCAGATTCCCGATGACTGCCAGGGCGCCAAGAGCATCGCTCTCGCCAGTCCGGATCTTGGTCCCCCTTCGGGTCTCGATGCGCGAGTCGCTGTCTTCAGCAACCTGCTGCCGGCCGAATCGACTGTCACGGTGACCGTGCGGGCCGTGGGCGACCTGAGCGGCACGAACGAGTACATCGATCCCTCGTTCAACGGCCTGCCTGGCGAACGCATCTTCGCGCTTGGTGCCGCCGACTGCCCGGCCACGCCAAACGTAGCCATCCTGACCCTCCAGCGCGAACAGTTCAACGACTTGATCGCGGGCTCGGGTGCCCTGGCCATTCGACTGGCTTGTCCTGCCACCGTCGATCCCACCGAGTGCAAGGCCGGCAGCCTGACCGTCGAGCTGGATTACACAGGCATCGACCCCGCCGGCGACTGCAACGGCAATGAGCGGCTCGACGTCTGCGAGATTGCCGACAGCACGTCACCGGACTGCAACAGCAACATCAAGCCCGACTCCTGCGACATCGTGAGCGGATTCAGCCTGGATTGCAATGCCAACGGAGTCCCAGACTCCTGTGACATCGCAAGCAGCACCAGCCAAGACTGCAACACCAACGGCGTGCCCGACTCCTGCGACGTGGCGGCCGGCACGAGCCCCGACATCGACAGCAACCTCAAGCCCGACGAGTGCCAGACCGTGCAGGTACCCGGCCAGGTCGCGACCATCCAGGGCGCGATCGATGCCGCACCGGCCAATGAAATGCGCATCGTGCTGGTGGCCCCCGGCACCTACGCCGGCCCCATCACGCTGCGCGGCAAGCCCATCCGCTTGGTCAGCACTGGCGGTGCCGCGGCCACCACGATCACGGGAACCGGCGGTGCCAACGAATCCGTCATCCGCGCCGTCAACAACGAACCCGCGATCAGCCTGATCAAGGGCTTCACCATCAAGGGTGGCCTGACCGGCAGCCCCCTGCCCGGCAGCCCGTCGGTGTTCGCCGGTGGCGGCGTGCTGATGGCCTTCTGCGCGACCTCGATGGCTGACTGCATCCTCGAAGCCAACGGCTCGCCCTTCGGTGCCGGCGCCTATCTGCGCTCGCACACCGGGGCCGTGACCAACTGCACCTTCCGCAACAATGTGTCGCAGGCGTATGGCGGCGGCATGCAGCTCTTTGCGTCGACCACCGTGGTCACGGGCTGCAGCTTCACCGGCAACACGGCCGTCACGGCCGGCGGCGGCATGCACATGGTCAACAGCCAGCCGAACTTGGTGAACTGCTCGTTCGGTGGCAACACGTGCAACGAGCAAGGTGGCGGCCTCTCGTGGGATCCTGTCGACAACGGCTCGCTGCTCACCCTCACGGGCTGCACGATCTCGGGGAACACGGCCAGCACCATCGGTGGTGGCATCTACGTCTACCCCACGGGCATCGCCAGCGAGACCCAGCTGTTCTCCACCGTCGTGTGCGGCAATGCGATCCGCAACATCGTCGGTGCGTACCAAGCCGACTCGGCCAGCCAGGTCTGTGATTGCCGCGGCGACCTGAGCGGCGACGGCGTCGTCAACGGCATCGACCTCGCGTTCGTCCTGAGCAATTGGGGCACCGCAGGTGGCGCGACTGACATCACCGGCGACGGCACCGTCAACGGCGCCGACCTTGGCATCATCCTCGCCGCCTGGGGCAATTGCCCGAGCAACTGAGGCACCGCGCACCTTGCTCGGCGCCGGCGTTCTACCGCACCGTCATGCGGTAGAGCGTTCCGTCCGCGCCCGCCGCCCAGAGCGTGCCGTCGGCGGTCCAGCACAGGTCAAACACTTGGGCTGCCAGCGGCGTCAGGGCTTCGCGCATCGAGTCCGTCTCCCACACGCGCACCGTGCCATCATTCGATGCGCTGGCGAGCCGGCTGCCGTCGCCGATCCAGGCCAGCGCGGTGATCGGTGAACGATGACCGGCGCACCGCTGCAGCACCTGCAGCGACGCTGCATCCAGCAGGGTGATCTCCGCCGCCTGGTCCATGCTGCCGATGGCGATGATCGATCCGTCGGTTGATCGCGAGCCCCGCAAGGGATGCTCGATCTGGAAGGGCGCCGGAGACTCCGCACCGCTCGCCAGGTCAAGCACCGTCGTCGGAGCATCCGCTCCGCGGAACACGATCGCCCGACCATGCGGTGCATCGACCAGGGCCGCGCGCGAGCCACGACTGCATCCCCGGGTCTCGTGGATAGGCTTCGGTTGACCGCTACGCAGGATCCACTGCACGCCATCGGACCAGAGCACCGCGGTCCAGCCATCCTGCATCGCCAGGTCCAGCACGCGAGCTCCATCGTCACGCGCCTCGAGCGCGACGCGCGAGCCATCAGGCTCGATCCAGTGGACACTGGCACCATGGGCCACGCAGAGCCTGCCATCTCCCGCTCGCGCCAAAACCTGCCCAGTGAGCGTCGAACCCTCATCGCTCCGTTCACCGGCAGCAGGCCCGTGCCTGGCGCCACCACTGAGCCAGGTCCCCGCAGCGATCAGATCACCGGTGGCCGTCTGTGCGACCACAGCACCCGACACGGTGGACGCCAGCACCCGATCCCTGCCGATCGCCACCACACTGCGCACGGCCATCTGATCGATCAACTGTCGGGAGACGCCGAGCTGCCCATCCATGGGAAACCTCTGCACGACTGCACGCAAGCAACCGGTCGCGATGCTCCCTCCGGCAGGCTCGGGCGCGATCGACCAGACCTGTGAGAACGCCCCTGCGATGAACGCCTCCGACGCGCCATCACGCACACGCAAGCGCTCGATGACCTCGGTCCATCCGCCCACCAGCATGCTCTGGCCATCGGGCGTGAAGCACACTGCACGCGCGCCGTTGCGCCCGCTCGTGCTCGCCCACTGGACCGCACCATCCACCGCTGAAAGCAGGGCCACCGTTTGCCCTCCGACGGCAGCCACCATCGACCCATCGGGCGAGAAGCACGTGCCGATGACCTCGGGCGCCCCGGGTACGCGCACGGTCCAACGCACGCTGCCCCGTCGGTCCATCACGCTCACGTGCCCCGCCATGTACCCAAGCGCCACGAGCGCGCCATCGGGCGAGATCGACAGCTCACGCGCCACG
>CAIYOC010000024.1 GCA_903927725.1 uncultured bacterium
CTCAAGGCCAACCAGAATGCCTTGCAACTGCAGGAAGAACTGGTGCACACCGAGAATCGCATCGCGTTCGCGCGCCAGGGCTACAACGACAGCGTGCAGTCCTTGAATGCGCAGATCGCCATGTTCCCCACCAACCTGGTGGCCGGGCTCTTTGCCTTCAAACCGATGCCGATGTTCGAGGCGGCCGACCAGGAACGAGCTGTGGTGCGGGTGGCCCTTGGTGACGCGTCATGAAGGACTTCTTCGATCACCAGGAACGCGCACGGCGCTCCACCTGGTGGCTTGGGCTCTTCTTCGTGCTTGGCGTGGTGGGCACAGTGGGATCGCTGTTGCTGCTGGTCGGCGCGATCGCGCTCGTCAAAGCCAAGGGTTCGGCGTCAGTCGAGTCGGTCGATGACCTGGTGCGCCCCGAACTCGGTTGGGCTTGGGCAGTGGCAGGCCTGGCCACAGTCGTGATCCTGGTCGTGAGCCTGAACCGGCTCTGGCAACTGTCGCGTGGGGGCGGGGCGGTGGCCGAGATGCTCGGTGGCCGGCTGGTCGACCGACGCACCACGGACCCGGCCGAGCGGCGACTGCTCAACATCGTCGACGAGATGGCCCTGGCCAGCGGTGTGCCCGTACCGCCGGTCTATGTCCTTGAGGAGTCCTCGATCAACGCGTTCGCCGCCGGGACGACCCATGCCGACGCCGCGCTTGGTGTGACGCGGGGGTGCATCGAGCAGCTTGATCGCGATGAGTTGCAGGGCGTGATCGCCCACGAGTTCAGCCATGTCTTCCACGCCGACATGCGCATCAACGCACGCACGGCGGCGGCGATCGCCGGGATCATGGCCATCGCCACCATCGGCTATGTGCTGGTGCGGTTCGTGGGTCCATCGATCGCGCGCTCGGGAGGCGGTGGGCGCAAGAACAATGGCGCGGGCATCGGGGTGGCGATCATCCTTGTGGGCCTGGTGCTCATGGTGGTGGGCTTCGGTGGATCGCTCTTCGGCATGCTCATGCAGGCAGCCATGAGCCGTCAGCGCGAGTACCTCGCCGATGCGAGCGCCGTGCAGTACACACGCAATCCGCGCGGGATCGCCGGGGCCCTGCGCAAGATCAAGGCGAGTTCGCGCGCGCCGATCCACTCTTCGCACGCGCGCGACATGAACCACTTCTTCTTCGCCAACGCTGCGGAGCGCTGGCTCTCGACGCACCCGCCGCTCGAAGAGCGGATCCGGCGGATCGAGGGCCTTCCTGCCGATGCACCCGTCGTGGTGGATGGGACCGGCACACCGCCGGTCGAGGAAGGATTCGATCCGTCGCAGCGCTTCAACCGCTACACACAAGAGGGTGCACGTGGCTTGGTGGGCGCAATCGGCACGATGTCCGTGGCGCCTGTGGCCCAGACAACGCCATCCATCGCTCCCCCGCCACCTGTGCCTTTGGAAGGCGCACCGTCGCTCGATGATGCCGCGCATGATCCCGCGATGGCACCTGCGATCATCGCGTGCCTGCTCCTGTCGAAGCAGTCTGCCTTGCGCGAGCGCCAGCTCGCCATGGTGGCAGGCGTGCAGGCTGAGTGGGCCAGGCGGGTCGCGGTCCTTGCGCCCTCGATCCTGGCGCTCGAGGCCCGTGCGCGCTGGGAACTCTTCGACCTTGCATGCCCGACCTTGATCCAAGTGGGACCCGGGCCCTACCGCGCGATACGGCAAGCCTGGGAGCAGATCGTCCGCGCCGATGGTTCGGTCTGCCTTGAGGAATGGACGATCATCAACGCACTCAGGTGCCATGTGGAGTCGCAGTGGTCCACGCGGCCGATCGGCGAACCGCGACTTCGTGCCCGGGAGCTCGAGACCGAGATCCGCGCGGTGCTCTGGACCCTTGCTGCCGGCGCTGGTTCGAGTGAACGCGCGGAACGGGCCTTCAATGCCTCGATCGTGCTGGTGCGGATGAAGCCGGGCGTTCCGCAAGGTCGGCCAAGCCTCGAGGCCTTCGCCACGGCCATCGCCCGCATCGGCTCTGCCATGCGCTTCATGGACCGACGCCTGCTCGTGTCGGCGTGCCTTGAGTGCATCACGAACGACCAGCGCGTGACGGATCAGGAGATCGAGCTCGTGCGTGCAATCTGTGACTCGCTCGGCTGTCCCATGCCACGACTCGGCTTGAGCGCGGCATGAGGATCCTGCTCACGGCGTTCGAGCCCTTTGGGGGCAGTGACCGCAATCCGACCATCGAGATCGCCAAGTCGATCGGTGGTTCGATGCCGTGGATCGACACGGCCGTGCTGCCTGTGGTGACGGGCGTCGGCGTGGGCAGTGCGTGGGCGGCGCTCCAACCGATCCTGCATGAGCCATGGGATGCCATCGTGCATCTGGGCGAATCAGCCAAGGCGAGCATGATCATGGTCGAGCGCGTGGCGGTGAACCTGCGCGACAGCAGTGTGGCGGACAACACTGGGTCCATGCTCCGCGATGTACCGGTGGTGGATGGCGGACCAGCAGCCCACTTCGCCACGCTGCCGGTGCGTGGGTTCGTCGAGGCATCGATCGCTGTTCATGTACCAGCGGGCTTGAGCCTGAGCGCTGGCACGTTCCTCTGCAACGAGACGATGTACCGGACCCTGCATGCGCTAGAGGGTGCTGGGCGATCCACGGTGGCAGGCTTCGTGCATGTGCCTCAATTGCCTGAACAGGCCGCCATCCGGGGTGGACCGAGCATGGACGCGGAATGCATGGCGCGATCCATCGGTGCCATGTTGAGCCGGCTTCGCGAAGGTCCTAGACTCGATCGCACATGATGCGATCGATCCCCATCGTCCTGTTGCTCGTCGCGTCATGTGCAACGGTCCCGGAACCTGCACCCCTCGTCACCACGGCCATCACCAAGCAGTTGCCTGGTCCTTGGACGGTCGTCGATGGTGGGGCTGCCTTCTTCAAGGCCGAGGCCGTGCTCTTCTCGGCGGATGGTCGCATCCGCATCACGCGGGAAGGCAAGCTCAGGCGTGGCACCTGGGCCATGGTCGACGGCATGCTCGAGGTGAAGGGCGTGGAACAGACGACCAGGTTCGAGGTCACGCCGACCGCCGATGGCTTGTTGTTGCGGCCCTTGGCTGAACGTCAGGGCGCGTGGCGGCGCACTGAAGCCGAAGTGACCCTTCGTGGTGCCCGCGTCCTGCCGACCGCTGGGTGATTCCGCCGGCAAGCCGATCGGCCTAGACTGATCCGTCCACCATGGACGAGACCCCGATCAATCCCGGGATTGCACGCACGCTGGCCCGCCACCCTCGGCCGCTCGGTGGCGACACGGTCCGCAGCGTCGGTCCATCGGCCTTCAGCCTGACCGACCGCATCCTGCAGGATGGCGTGCAGCAGCGCGTAATCGGCAAGAAGCCGGATTGGCTTCGCGCGAAGGTCCCTGGTGGCGAAGGGTACGACCGTCTCAAGGCGATCATCGACGAGCACCGCCTGCACACGGTCTGCCAGGAAGCCAGTTGCCCGAACATGGGTGAGTGCTGGAGCCGCGGCAGCGCCACGATCATGATCCTGGGCGACACCTGCACACGGAGTTGTGGCTTCTGCAACGTGAAGACCGGCAAGCCGCCTGTCTTCGATGCCGACGAACCGCGACGGGTGGCGGCAAGCCTGGCGCTCATGGGCCTCAAGCACGTGGTGATCACCAGCGTCAACCGCGACGAGCTGCCGGATGGCGGTGCCGCGATCTGGGCCGAGACCATCGAGCGTGTCCATGAAGCATGCCCCGGCATGAGCGTGGAAGTGCTCGTGGGCGACTTCCTTGGTGACGAGAAGGCGATCCAGGCGGTCTGTGATGCCCGACCCGAGATCATCAGCCACAACATGGAGACCGTGCACCGCATGCATCCCGCCGTGCGGCCGCAAGCCAAATACGACCGGAGCCTTGCCGTGCTGCGCCAGATGAAGGCTGCTGGCCTGGTCACCAAGACCGGCTGCATGGTGGGCATCGGCGAGCGCGACGATGAGGTGCTCGAGCTGATGGACGACATCCGCGCTGCATGCGAGTGCGACATCCTGACGATCGGCCAGTACCTGCAGCCCACGCGCAACCACCTTCCGATCGATCGGTGGGTGCACCCGGACAGTTTCCGCATGTTCAAGGAGCAGGCGTTGGCACGTGGATTCCGTGTCTGCGAGAGCGGCCCCTTGGTGCGGAGCAGTTATCGAGCGGACGAACAGGCTGCGCTCTTGAGCAAGCCGCGGAATTGAACGCCGCATGCTGGTCGCTGATGGGTTGGTGATCGATGCGACCATCTTTCGAACCATGCATGGCTGAATGATCCATGGCCACTTGCACCATGAGCCTCTGAAAGCCACCCTCCTCATGGGTTGGTGTGACCGCGCGCGTGGTTCGTGCGGAGGGAGAGGACATGGCTGAACATTTCGACGACCTACGAAGCCTCCGCAAGGCCATGGCACAAGCCATGGCCGAGGATCGACGTGACCGCGGCCGGATGGCCATCGTCACTGATGCCCTGGTGCGTTGGCATCACGACCCCACCAAGCAGATGCGCTACGAGACGCTCGACATCTCTGAGGGTGGCATGCGCATCCGAAGCAGTTGTGCGCTGCTCGAAGGCATGACTGGGCGGGTTCGCCTGAGCCTGCCTGACAGTCCGACCATCGATCGGCCGGCCATGGTGGCGTGGAGCCGAGCGTGTTACGACCGCGAAGGGCGCATTGACCACTTCGAGGCGGGCATCAGGTTGTTCTGAGCGGTCACGCCGAAACAGGCCGTGTTCGGCCTGTCACCCATGGGATGAGCGGGAACCGCCGTGCGACGCGCTTGGCGTCGGCTGTGGTGACCGACTCGATGTGACGGAGCTCCTCGGTAAGCGACCGGTATGGGAGCCCATGGGCCCAATTGCCGCCGAGCCGTCGCATGCGTCCTGATGGGCGCTCCCCCGCGAGCGTGACCATGGTGGCAACCTTCGCGCGCACCGACGACAGTTCATCGTCACTCACGCCATCCGCCACCTTGCCGAGTTCGCGCAGGAGGATCGATTCGACCTCGGTGGCGTCCTCAGGATCACAGGTTGCGCTGATCAGCACGTCGCCGCAATCGTCATGCATGTCGAGCGAGACATCCGCGCTGTCGGCGAGTCCTGGTTCGACGAGCGCCCAGTGCAGGCGACCGCTGTCGGAGTCGCTGAGGACCTGGCAGAGCACCATGCATGCGTAACGATCCTCGTCGCACGCCGACGGACCGGGAGCCAGGCCGAGCAGATAGTGGCGCGTGGCCTTGGCACTGTCGATCGTGAACTCCAGACGCTGCTGGACCGACGCCACGCGGTCGTTGCGTGGTGACTGCGGCGGGATCGCACCAAGTTCGGTCTCGGCTGTCCGGATCGCGGCCTCGAGGTCGACCTTGCCAGCCAGGGCGAGCACGGTGTTGTCGGGGCTGTATCGCGCCGTGAAGTAGTCGCGCATGCTGCCGACCTCCATGGCCTTGATCGATTCGGGCGTGCCGAGCACGCGATGCCCGAGAGGATTGGTGCCATGGAACGCCTCTGATGCACGCTCGTAGAGCGGCCAGAAGGGATTGTCGTCATACATGGCGATCTCCTCGAGGATCACCTTGCGCTCCTCGTCGAAGTCCTCGCTTCGCAGCGCCGGACGCAGAAGGTCGGACAGGAGCGAGATGGCCTCGGTCTGCCGATCGGGCAGGACATGGGCGTGGTATGCCGTCATGTCGATCGTGGTGAACGCGTTGTGCTCCGCACCGATCGCGTCGAAGCGACGGTTCACGTCCTGGGCGACCACCGATGCCGATCCCTTGAACATCATGTGCTCGAGGAAGTGGCTGACCCCCATGAGGCGCGAGGGTTCATCGCGACCACCGGTACGGACGAAGTAGCCCGCAGCCATGGTGTGGGCTCCGGGATCGATCTCAGCAATGATCGTGAGACCGTTGGGCAGGCGGTGCTCGCTGTAGGCCGTGCGCATGGTGCCGATGCTAGCCGTGCCGCCCATCGTGGCCGCGTCGCGGCACGACGCGCGTGCCTTGCGGGATAGGTCCGAAGAATGCGGACTGGGTCCCTGGCTCGGCTTGGAGATGGTGACGCACGCAGGCTGCGAGCAACGTGGCACCACGACGTGCATCGGCTGCCTGAAGCGAAGGATCATGCTGCAACGCACGATCGATGGCCTTGAGCGTGGAGGATCGAACCGTCCAAGTGTGTTCCGCCGCATGGTCGACACAGCCCATGCCTGGATCGAAGGCGCACATCTCGGTGTCCGGCGCAGCGATCCTGGGTCCAAACCCGGTCTCGCCCAGCAGCGACCAGAGGAACCGGACCATGGAGGCCTCGACGTCGCCACGGGCGAATCCGTGGAACGTCTCGACCAATCCGTCGAAGAGCTCCGGATGGGGGTCGTGCGGCTCGAGCATGCGACCGATGCACTCCAGCACGTACCACGCACCGGTGTTGGCGCGTGGTGAGGTTCGGAGGGCTGGCCACGACTCAGTGGGCAACCATGAGGTCAGCGTGCACAGGTCGCCGCTGCGGGCCTCGATCCACGAGAGCTCACCCATCGTCAGGAGGTCCATGCCGCCGGAAAACGAACCTCGTTCCCGGCGCGCTCCCTTCGCTATGCCACGCACGATGCCGGTCGTACGGCAGAACATGCCGACGGTCTGGCTGGTGTCACTGAAGTCCCAGTGACGGATGCAGATGGCTTGATCGTGGTGCGTGGCCATGTGGCTCACGCCGGCGGTGACACCGCCACGCGGTTTCGACCGCCCTGCTTGGCTTGGTACAGCGCCGTATCCGCGGCCTTGAGCATTGATTCAGCCGAATCACGGCCTGGACCGAACTCGGTGACACCGAAGCTCGCCGTGACCACGAGACCAGGGTGGTCGTTCCAGGTGATGTGCTCAAGTTGCTCGCGATAGCGATTGGCGACTTCCTCAGCCTCGATGGCCGTGGTTGACGGCAGGAGCACACAGAACTCCTCGCCGCCGTACCGGCACGCCACGTCGGAACTGCGCCCGCCGGACAGGATCTGGGCAAAGCGCTCGATCACCAGGTCGCCGAAGGGATGCCCGAAGTGGTCGTTGTGGTGTTTGAAGCGGTCGATGTCGCAGAGGATCATCGAGAGCGGCTGGCCGTGGCGACGGGCCTCGTCGACTTCGGCTGCCAGGCGCTGGTTCATGTAGGAGCGATTCCAGAGTCCGGTCAGGCCATCGATCTGGGCCTTCTGTGCCAGCATCTTCATGAGGCGCTGGGAACGGATGGCGGTCCGCACGCGAGCCTTGAGTTCCACCACCTCGAAGGGCTTGCTGACGAAATCGACCGCACCCTGGTCGAGTGCACGAACCTTGTCCATCGCCTCCTCGGTGCCGCTGATGAAGATCACGGCGATGTCCTGGGTGAGCGGATCGTTCTTCAGTGTGGTCAACACGTCGAAGCCGTTCATGTCCTCCATGTCGATGTCAAGGAGGATGACATCTGGCTGGAGCTCACGGGCCATCGCAAGGCCCTCGCGGGCGTTGATCGCGCCATGGATCTCGAGCCGTTCGTGCTGCAGCCGGAACTTGAGCAGCCGATGGATGAGTTCGCTGTCATCGATGGCCAGGAGGCGCGCTGCGGCGGCCGTGAACGCCATGGGATCCATCGAACTCATGACGCTACCCTCGTGCACAGCGCGACCAGTGCCTGCGCTGCAGTGTGTGCATCGTCCAGGCGCTTCTCGCGGATGGCCAGCTCCACGGCCCGTGCCGCGGCGGTCACTTGCGGGAATCCATATCCGCCGCCGGCTCCCTTGAGTTGGTGGGCCAAGGCGCGCGCCTGGTCGATCAGACCCCCATCGATGCGCTCGAGGATGGTGCTGGCCTGCATGGGCAGCGATGCAACGAACTCGTCGAGCAGGATGGCCATGTCGGGATCGTCGGCAAACTCGCTCGTGATGGGTCCATCGTCGGGCATGACGCGAGTGAGAGGGTACGCCAAGGCGGCGCCGCGCTAGCATGGATCCTTCCGCCACGGACCGCCCCATGATCCCGAACCCCCCCGCCAAAGACGGTCAGCTTTCGTTCCTCTGGCTGCCGCCCCACCGCGTGCAGGGCTTCAGCGTGGCCGGCGAACAGACTGTGGTGCATGTCCCGGAGCTTGAGGTGGCCTTCGATGTCGGCTTCTGCCCGCGGGTGCTGGTGCCCTGCCCATCGATCGCCCTGTCGCACGCGCACATGGACCACATCGGTGGCCTGCCGTACTGGTTCAGCCAGCGGTACTTCCAGAAACTTCCAGCCGGCAAGGTGCACTGCCACCATGCGATCGCACAGCCCTTGCTCAACATGATGAAGGGCTGGGTGGATCTTGAGCGCCAGCAGACGCCGCATGAGGTGATCGGGATGGAAGATGGCCAGGAGGTCCTCCTGAAGCCGAACATCTGGCTGCGTGCGATCGAAGTGAGGCACACCGTGCCGGCACTGGGGTTCGTCGTCATCGAGCGGCGCAACAAGCTCAAGCCCGAGTTCGCGGACCTCCCGGCCGATGCCTTGCGTGAGGCCAAGGCTCGTGGGGAGGCGATCACCCGGCAGATCGACATCCCGCTCGTGGCCTACACAGGCGACACAGAGATGGGTCCCTACCTGTTGCGTGATGAGTTCCGGCAGGCACAGACGGTGGTGACCGAGTGCACGTTCTTTGATCCTGATCATCGGGGCCGTGCAGCCACCGGCATGCATCTGCACGTCGAGGACATCCGTGAGCTGCTGCAGGCGTGGACCGCTCGTGATGTCGTGGTGGTGCACCTGTCGCGCCGCACGATGCTCTCGTACGCGCGAAAGAGGCTTGATGAGGTGGGTGGAGAGGGCCGCGCGCACATCCTCATGGACCACCGCGCCACGCGCACGCGTTATGAACGCCAAGTGAACGAGGATCGGGAAGCATCCGAAGCGCGTGGTGGATCGGACGGTGCCGAGGAAGCAAGCACCGCGTGATGCGTCGATCGGGGCATTGATGCCCCGGCGGCAGCCACCTATATTCCGCCCCCCGCCCAGCACTGGGCGACCTCGGCAGGGATGCCGCTCGACACGACGAACTGGACTGGGATCCCATGGGAACCGCTTCGATGCGCATGCATGACGATGACTTGAAGGCTGCACTCATCGCGTACTTGCGCAAGCACCACACGGAAGTGTGTCGCCAGTGGTTCGATGACATCGGCTTCGGCGGGATCGATGGTGGCGTGCTGCGCCTGGTCGTCGGCGAGCCGGTGCAACTGAATTACCTCCAACGCGCCTGTGGCACGCAGTTCACCGATGCCGCACAGGCCGTCACTGGACGGTTGCTCGCGGTGCGATTCGTGGGCTCGAGCCCTGAACTCGTGCATGAACCCACGCCTGATGCGGTGACGGCTGACATGCCGGGATTCGGCGAGCAGATGCTGCTCTCGCCGGACTATTCGTTCGACACCTTTGTGGTCGGGCCAGGCAACCGGCTCGCCCATGCGGCCGCACTGGCTGTCGCCGAGAAGCCCGGTCGCGCCTACAACCCGTTCTTCATCCATGGTGGCGTCGGGCTCGGCAAGACCCATCTCCTGCAGGCGATCTGCCAGACCTTCATCCGCAACCGTCCCTCCACGAAGCTCTGCTACATCAGCTGCAGCACGTTCATGGACCTGTTCCATGAGTCGGTGAAGTGCGGTCGCATGCAGGATTTCCGCCTGCGTTTCCGCAACGTGGACGTACTGGTCATCGACGACATCCACTTCCTCTCCAAGCGCGACCACTCGCAGGAGGAGTTTTTCCACACGTTCAATGCGCTGCACCAGGCTGGCAAGCAGATCGTGCTCTCCAGCGATGCCGCGCCTGAGGACATCCCTGAACTGGAAGAGCGCCTGGTGAGCCGCTTCAAGAGCGGGCTCGTGGCGTGCATGGAGCGTCCTTGCTTCGAGACCCGTGTGGCCATCATCAAGTCGAAGGCCAAGCTCGTCGGGATCGACTTGCCCGACGAAGTGCCTGCATACATCGCCGCGCGCATCGATTCGAACATCCGCGAGCTCGAGGGCGCGCTCACGCGCGTGCGTGGTCACGCCGCCGCAAGCGGGATCCCCATCACGCTCGAGAGCGCTAAGGCCGCGCTGCACGACCTCGGCTCGGGTTCAGGCGCGCCGAGCCTGCAAGCGATCATCGTTGCCGTCACGCGCTACTACGACATCAAGCTCGCCGACCTGATGTCGCGCCGACGCACCAAGTCGATCGCGCTGCCGCGCCAGGTCTGCATGTGGCTTGCGCGCCGCCACACCCGATTCAGCCTTGAGGAGATCGGCGGTCACTTCGGTGGCCGAGACCACACCACCGTCCTGCACGCGATCCGGACGATCGAGGAACGCCGGACCAGCTGCCAAGAACTCGGTCGTGCCGTCGACGAGATCGAACGCTCTCTTGGTCCGAGAACTGCTGTCTGATCGTCGGTGTTCTTGGTGTTGGGAGCTCGTGGACAAGGTGTCTGGTGGTTACATGGGCCAGCCTGTGAAGCCGCTGTAAGCCATTCTGGTGTCCTTGGTGCTCCAGAAGCCGATCGATGAGCCGACCAGGTCGCTTGGTGTTCCGACACGAAAGCCGACATGTCATCCACAACTGAAAGTTGTTGTAAGTGTTGTTGGGTGGAGGATTTAAGGTTGTTGGTTTAAGGCTATCCACAAGCCGTCAAGCACTCTTTCTACGACGACGATGTCTTTTCTTCTCACAGAAGAGGGGTGAGGACCCCTGTCAGGTCTGACAATTCCCGCACCACACCGTGGTGCGTCCAACCACCGATTCGGACTGCAGGGGTTGGGAACAGACCGTGCATGGCTGCCCCGCCCGTCCGTACACACGGAGGGATGCTTGGAAAGCTCCTGCCCCGCCACCAAGCCTTCGATACGTCCGGATCGTGCTCCCGCCGCTGGCGATGGCGGATCGCATGATCGATCCGATCGCCAGCCCAAGAGCACCGAACTCACGCGGGGTGATGCGGCAGCATCGGCGCTGCGGCTTGATGCCCACGAGCGCAAGGGCTTCGTCGGCGTAGATGTTGCCCACACCAGCGACCGCATGCTGATCGAGCAGCGCAGCCTTGATCGCACGACGGCTGTCAGCAAAGGCGTCGGACCAGCCGGATTGCAGGCTTAGCGCATCGGGACCCAGGCGCGACCAACGGTCCTCCAGGGCCGCGCGATCCTTGAGCCACGTCACGCCGCCGAATCGCCGCGGATCCACGAAGCGCAGGTCGCGCGAGCGATCGAGCCGCCAGATGATGTGTGTGTGTGCCATGACCGGCGAGGATGCCGGCACGACGCCGAACTCACCGGTCATGCCCAGCTGGACGACGAGCACGCTTCCATCCAGCCCGATGAGCGCGAGTTGCTTGCCGCGCCGCACGACCTCGTCAACACGCGAACCGATGAGAAGCCGCTCGCTCTGGCGCGATGCCCCCGTCACCACATCCCAGCGACGCACGATCGCGTCGACGATCGTGGATCGCCGGAGCGCCCTTCGCACGTCACGGGCGACAGCTTCGACTTCTGGGAGTTCCGGCACGCGAAAACCTGCGGGAAATGCCGCATCCGAAGTATAGTTTCGCGCAGCCCACGGACCCCATCCGGGAACCCGCCGGACCACACGAAAGGCCATTCATGGAAGCTCCCGCGTCACGCATCACCGGTTCGAGCATGCTGGAGCGTTCCGCCTCCGTGAAGGGCGCCTACGAGGCGCTGCGCCAGGAGCTCGCCGGCACGATCGTGGGCCAGGACGATGTGGTGCAGCAGCTCCTGCTGGCGATCCTCTGCGGCGGCCACGCGCTCGTCGAAGGCGTTCCTGGTCTGGCCAAGACGCTGATCATCGGTTCGCTCGCCAAGACGCTCTCGCTCGAGTTCAAGCGCATCCAATTCACCCCCGACCTCATGCCGAGCGACGTCACCGGCACCGAGGTGATCCAGGAGGACAAGACCACGGGCACGCGCGAGCTGCGCTTCATGCGCGGACCGGTCTTCGCCAACATCGTCCTGGCCGACGAAATCAACCGCACGCCACCCAAGACCCAGGCGGCGCTGCTCGAGGCCATGCAGGAAGGCCAAGTCACCTCGGGTGGGACCAACCACCGCCTGCCGAAACCCTTCTTCGTGCTGGCCACGCAGAATCCCATCGAGCAGGAGGGGACCTATCCGCTTCCCGAGGCGCAGCTCGACCGCTTCATGTTCCTGATCCGGATCGGCTATCCGACCGAGGCCCAGGAACTGGAGATCGTGCGCCGCACGACCGGACGCTCGCGCCCCGAGCCCAAGCGAGTGCTGAGTGCCGAGGACTGCACGGCATTGCAGGACATCGTCCGCGAGATGCCCGTGCCCGACCACGTGATCTCGTATGCCCTTCGCATCGTGCGCGCCACGCGCGGCAGCGACGCATCGGCGCCCTCGATGGTCAAGGACTACCTCTCGTGGGGCGCAGGGCCGCGCGCGAGCCAGTTCCTGGTGCTTGCCGCGAAGGCGAAGGCGCTCCTCGACGGTGATCAGCACGTGAAGGTCCACCACATCCGCGCCGTGGCGCTGCCGGTGCTGCGCCACCGCATCGTGACCAACTTCAACGCACAGGCCGACCGCGTGACGAGCGATGACGTGATCGCCTCGCTGCTCGATTCCGTGCCCGTGGAATCCACCGATCCGGCGACGGCCAAGGGCCTCGATCGCACCATTCCGGTGCAGTGAGCCCTGCCGTGTCGACCCAAGGCCTTCGCGCCGAGCAGTACCTCTCGCCCGAGACGCTGGCGCAGCTTGCGCCATTCGAGCTCAGGGCCAAGATGGTTGCCGACGGCGTGATGAATGGCATGCACCAGTCGCCGCTCCAGGGCATGGCCGTCGAGTTCGCGGCGCACCGGCAGTACACCGCCGGCGACAGCATCCGCCACCTCGATTGGAAGGTCTTTGGACGCAGCGACAAGCTGTACGTCAAGGAGTACCGCCAAGAGACCAACCTCGACGTGATGATCCTGGTGGATGGATCGGCGAGCATGTCGTTCGGCACGCTCGGCGTGAAGCAAGGCTGGGGCGGCACGGACGCCACGCGCCAGCGTGGAACCTGGACGAAGTTCGACCACGCCACCGCGAGCGCGGCAGCGCTGGCGTTCCTCTGCCTGAGCCAGCGCGACCGGGTGGGCGTGGCGGTCGGGGCTGATGGGTTGCGTGGTGCGGTGCGCAAGAGCGCCGCACGCGACCAATGGCGATCGATCGTGCGGTGCCTGTCGTCCGAACCGGTCGAGGCACGCTTCTCGCCGGCAGCGTGCATCAACCAACTGCTCGCGCAGACATCTCACCGGACACTCTTCGTCATCCTGAGCGATTTCCTCGGCGATCCAGAAGGCCTGCGCACTGCCCTCGCGCGGCTCCGTCACCGCGGCCACGATGCCATGCTGCTGGCCATGCTCGATCACCGGGAACTCACGCTGGACCTGGATGTCGAGGCACCGTTCATCGGTCTCGAGGGCGAGGAAGCGCTCGACGTGGACACACGCACGATCCGGAAGGCCTACCTCGAGGAACTGCAGCGCCATCTGCAAGGCATCGATCGCCAGGCACGTGCGTTCGGATACGACCTGCAGGTCTTCGACACACATGAGTCGGTCGGGCCTGTCCTCGCCGCGCTGCTGTCCCGCCGCGAGGGCATGGTTGCTGGGGGGCGTCGATGACCTTCATCAACCCCTGGCTTGCCGTCGCAGGCGCCGCGGCCATGGCGCTGCCGATCCTGATCCATCTCTTCCTGCGGCGCCGCCAGAAGCCGATCGAGTGGGCAGCGATGGAACTCCTGCGTCGTGCGGTGCAGCAGAGCCAGCGCACCCGACGCGTGGAACGATGGATCCTGTTGGTCCTGCGATGCCTTGCGCTGCTGTTGGTCGGTTTGGCGATTGCACGTCCTGCCACCGTGACAGCACTGTCGATGAACCAGCCGGTCACCATGGCGGTGGTGCTGGATGACAGCGTGGCGTCGCGCACAGCCGCGTCACCGACCAGCGCACCGGGCCAGACGGCGTTCGAGGCGGCACGTACGGCCTGCATCGAGTCGATCCGGGCCTTGCCGAGCGGTTCCTTGGTCCACGTGTTCACGACCTCGGGAACCATCGAGCACACCGGCGACGCGGTGCAACCCGATCGCGCGATCGCCATCCTTGGGACACTTCAACCCACCTTCGAACCCTCGCGCGTCCGGCAGGCGGTGGATCGTGCCGATGATGTCCTCGGTCGCTCGTCCATGCCGGGGCGCATCGTGCTCGCCAGCTCGTTCTCGCGCGGTGCAATCGATACCGAGGCGCAGGTCTTGCCGCCCACCAAGGCGATCCTCGAGATTCGTGACGTCGGATCCGATGACACAGGGACGGCAGCGATCGTTTCCGTGATGCAGCGGACGCTCGGGCCACAGTCGACGGGATCCGTCACGGTGGATGTGACGGTCACGCGACCCAGCAGCGAACAGGCCCGCCGCAACGTTCCAGTGACGGTGACCGATGCCATGACTGATCGATCAGCCACGGCTGATGCCGTCTTCATCGAGGGATCGCAGCGTGCCGTGGCGACCCTGACGCTCGTGGTCGATCCGGCCGTGAACGAGCATGCCTGGATGGCATCGATCCCCACGGATCGCCAGCCTGCGGATGACATGCGTGCAACCACGATCTCGACGGTGTCGTCCCATCCGGTGCTGGTGCTGGATCGTGAGCGCCTCGATGTCGACGAGGGATCGAGCGCGCAGTGGATCGAACGTGCACTTGAACCGATTGCCGGCATGGGTCTTGCCCATCGGCGCATGGACCCATCGGAGGTCCGGGCCGGATCGCTCAAGGGAGCCACGTCGATCATCATCTGCCGGCCCGAGCTGCTCGATGCGGCAGGATGGGCCGAGTGCACGGTGGCCTGCGAGGCGGGTGCACTCATCGTGATCGTGCCACCCACGGAGGAAACCTTCATGGACTGGCAGGATCCATGCGCCGCCATGCTGGGTCCAGGCGTGACGATCCGTCGCGATGTGATGAACCACGAACCACCAAGACGGCTCCAGCCGCAGCAACCCACGAGCCCGATCACCCAGTTGATCGCCTCTGAACTGACCGAACTGGTCGCACCCATCGAAGTCGATCGATCGGTGATGATCGAGGGTCCGTCGACCACGCTGTCCCCGGTCCTCGTGATGGATGATGGTGCACCCTTGATGGTGCTCTCGACCAAGGGGCGCGGCGTGATCGTCATGCTTGCCACGGCACCTGTGCCGTCATGGAACACGCTCGCAACCAAGCCGATCTTCGTACCGTTGGTGCAAGAGACGATTCGCCAAGGCGAGGTGCTCCTGGACGCGGGCGGCAGCGTGTCCATCGGCCTTGGGCGCCTGCCCACAGGGACGACGGAGCTTCGACCGATACGGGGGTCGACCGCCGCCGAATCATCATTGACCGTTGATCCTTCAGGCGTGATCGTCAGCGACGGCGTCAAGCCTGGCATCATGCAGGTGGTCATGGCACAGGATGCCACGGCCTCGATGTCACGGCGATCATCGTTCGTTGCGCTCAACGTCGATCCGGCGGCGTGTGATCCGCAGCGCAACGATGCTGCGCGGTTGGCGGCGTGGCTCAACCAGACGATGTCGCCCCAGACCAATGTCGTCACGGCGACGAGCTCGACCCAGTCCACGACGAGCGTCTCGGTCTGGTTGTTGCTTGCCGCAGCGTTGGTCGTCCTGGCCGAGACGTTGCTCGGGCGCATGTTCTCCGTACCGGAGCCCAAGGCTGCATGATCGACCACCCGATCATTCGCTGGCTGCTGGGGATCGATGTCGATCCATCCACCCGAGGTTCAGTGCGGCTGGGCTGGGAGCTGCCGCTTGCTGGCTGGATGTGGTTGGTCGGCATCAGCGCGGCTTTGGCGCTTGCGTGGCTTGCTTACACACGAATGACGCCACGCCCGTGGGCCAGGCGCACCCTGACGGTCCTCCGTGCTGCGGTGCTGTTGCTCCTGTTGGTGCTCGTTGCGCGGCCAGTGCTCGAGTTCGTCGAGGAGCGTCGCGAGCCGGACCGCATCGTGGTCCTCGCCGATCGCAGCAAGAGCCTTCAACTCGCCGACTGGAAGGACGGTTCGGGCACGCTCCGAACCCGCGACGAGCAGCTGCGTTCAAGCCTCGACGCGATCCGGCTCGGAGAGCGGCCTGCCGAGTGGTTCGCGTTCTCGAGCGACGTGGCCATGATCACGCCATCGGAACCAGGCGCCGCCGATGGCCGGACGACCGACTTGCCGCTGGCCATCGACCGTTCGCTCCGTCGCTCCGGCAGCGGGCCGATCGGAGGCGTGGTACTGCTGACCGATGGTCGATCGACGCGTCCCGTCGATTCCCGTCTGATCAGGTCGCTGACCGCGCGCTCTGTCCCGGTCTACGCGGTCGCGCTCGGGTCGCGCGAGCCACTGGGTGATGCATCCATCACGGATGTCCAGGCACCAGCCAAGGCGTTCGTCCGTGATCAGGTGCCGGTCGTCGTCCGGGTGCAACCCTTGCGCGATGCACCAGCACGCCTGGAACTGGTGAACACAGCCACGGGAGCGGTGATTGATCGCGCCACCGTACCGGCCGGCGAAGCATCGACGCACGTGCTTGTCGCCACGACGGAATCAGGCGAGTCGATGGACCTTCGGGTTCGCCTGGTCACCGAGGCCGAGGATGCCGTACCCACGAACAACGAGTCCAGCGTGTCGCTGGGCGTCATCGATCGTGCCGTCCGGGTGCTGATGGTCGAGGGTGGTCCCCGCTGGGAGTACCGGTACGTCAAGAACATCCTCGTGCGCGAGCCATCGATGGAATCGAGCATCATGCTGCTCAGCGCCGACCGTGACTTCGCGCAGGAAGGCAACATGGCAGTCACGCGGATCCCGACCACACGCGAGGAGTTCGATCTCTACGACCTCTTCGTGATCGGCGATGTCGCCGGTGGGCAGTTCAGCGATGCCCAGCTCGAGGAACTGCGGCGCGCCGTGACCGAACGAGGCGCAGGGCTCCTGCTGATCGGCGGTGAGCGGTCGATGCCGATGCAGTGGATCGGGACTCCTCTCGAAGATGTCTTCCCCATGCGCCTGACGAGCTCGATGCCACGTCAGCCCGAACCAGTGGCGATCGAGCCCACATCGCTGGCCAAGGGACTGGGTCTGCTTCGCCTCGGTGATGGCGATGACCACTGGCCACCCGAGCTTGGCCGGGATGGTCCGGCATGGTCCCGCCTGCAGTGGATGCAACGCATCCCGTTCGAGGACCTGAAGCCAACATCCGAAGTGCTCGCCACCGCCGTGGGCTCGACGACCGAACCAGTGGGTGCGGCCGTTCTCTCGATGCGTTTCGGTGCCGGTCACGTGGTCTATGTCGCGACGGACGAGACCTGGCGCTGGCGCAACGGGATCGGGGAGGCGTATCAGGAGCGGTTCTGGATCCAGCTCGTGCGCTACCTCTCACGCGCCGGCCTCTCGGCTGCGAGCGGTGGTGCACAACTCACGGTCGAGCCGACGACCATCACGGTCGGCCAGGCAGCCACGATCCGGATCGACGTGAAGGACGAACTCGTCCAGCGACGACTTCCCGATGCAATCGATGCCACCGTGTCACGCTCGACGCAGCGCGAGGATGTGATCCGGCTGTCGACGGACGCGGCGACGAAGGGATCGCTGGTCGTCGGCTTGGCTGGTGTGTGGCAGCCTCGACAGGCGGGCGAGCACGAGATCACCGTGACTGATGCAGCCTTTGGAGGCACATTGACGGCACGCGTCCGGGTGATCGAGCCTGATGACGAGTTCGCTCGACCAGAAACAGACCACGCCACGCTCGAGTCCCTATGCGCATCCACGGGCGGGCGCCTCCTCACGGCTGCCGACCTGTCCGACCTGTCCACGATCATTCCTGATCGATCCACCTTCACGGAGCGCATCGAGCGCGTGCCGGTGTGGTCGAGTCCACTTGCCTTGATCCTGCTGGTCGTCCTGTGCGGCCTCGAGTGGTCCATCAGGAGGGTGGTGCGGCTTGCTTGATCCGCGCCAGATGATCGATCGCGTGATCGTCCGTTCTCGGGCGGCTCTCACGATGGCACTGCTTTCGCGCGTGATGCGCAATGCACTCATCGTGCTGGCTGTGCTCGTGGCGCTCGACTGGATCTTCCGGTTGCCCGTCGGGTTCAGGTTGGCGCAGGGCATCACGGCATGCCTCGCGCTCGCCGCCTTTTCAGCAGTCGGCGCACTCCGCATCCTGGCGTTCAAGCCAAGTCGGATCGATGTTGCCCTTCGCATCGAGCGCACCCATCCAGCGCTTCGCGACAGGCTTGCCGCGTTGCTGGAGTTTGATGCGCAACCCAGCGAGGAACGCACCGAGCTGCTCAACCTTGGCTTGCCCGCGCTGCGCCAGGACGTCGACACGGCGATGCGTGGACTGGATCCAGCATCGATCACCTCGATGCGATCTGCATCCCGGCCAGCCCGGCAACTGGCCTTGGTCGTGGTGCTCTGGGCCGGGGCCTTCGCTGCACTCCCCTCGATCATCGGTGTTGGCATCGTGCGGGCTCTGGCCCCCTGGAGCGATGCGCAGTGGCCGAGCACCACCGAGGTCATCGACCGCACCGATCGCGCGGTCGTCGCCACAGGGACGTCGTTCCCATGGAAGGCCGAACTGGTCCGCGGGGACCCATCACGTGAACGCGTGAAGGTGGAATCCAGGATCCGGACCGGATCATGGGGTTCATGGCAGTCAGGCTGGCTGGGCAGGACAGATGGTTCGATGTTCGATCGCATGCAGGATGTGCCCGCGGATGCACGCGAGATCGAGTACCGCTTCACCACCTCCGATGCGACCACACCCCTGGCCACCGTGCGCTGCGTCCAGGCACCCACAGTGGTCCGCGCGAATCTTCGCATCACACCACCGCCGTACCTGACCGGAAGCGGTCCATCGACGATCGATCTTCTTCCCGGCGGCCCATCATCCGTTCGTTTCCATGAGTGCGTCGAAGGCAGCGTGGTTGAGCTCGATGTCGCGTTCTCGCGACCGGTCAAGCCGCCGGAAGCCAAGGATGGAACTTCATCGGTCGCCACCGCGCTTGGGCTCACCGTCCCATGCGGCGGGTGCTCGATCACGACCACGCCATCATCATGGACTGCATCGTTGAACCTGGTCGAGGACCTCGCTGTCTCGTTGGTGGCCAGCGATGAGGACGGCGTGTCGATGATCGAGCCGTTTGCACTCAGGCTGGTTGCGCTTCGTGACCAACCACCCATCGCGCAACTGCTCCAACCAGCGACAGACCAGACGGTGTTGCCCACCGCCAAGGTGCCCACCACTGCCCGAACCGAAGATGACTTCGGCCTGGTTCGATCGGCGATCGCTGCACAACGCACTGCAGGCGCTGATGCCTCCACTGA
>CAIYOC010000025.1 GCA_903927725.1 uncultured bacterium
CGCCAGAGAGATACTCCGAACCGCTGCCGCCGAAGATCTGGTCGTCACCGTTGTCGCCGTTGAGGGTACTGGCCGAGGCCCCGCCGATGAGCGTGTCGTCGCCTTCGCCGCCGACGAAGGTCTCAGGCGCCGCCGTACCGGTGAGCACATCCGCGCCGGGCGTGCCGGAGATCGTCGTCCGGAACAGGTCGTCGACATTGGTGATGCCCGCCACGCTGACGAGCGCGACGGTACCGCCATTGCTCAGTGAGAGTGTGGTCGTCGGTCCCCACGGATCGCCCCAGTCGTCCTCGGACACGTTGTCGATGGTGACGCCGTCCTCCAGTTGCAGGCGATCGACGCCCAGCACGAAGTCCTCGATATGCGTGACGCCAATCTCCGCGCCGAACACGAAGGTGTCCGAACCATCGTCACCCCAGACGAAGTCAAACTCCAATCCGTCGTTTCCGCCAGCCCGGATGATGTCGTCTCCGGATCCGCCAGAGAGATACTCCGAACCGCTGCCGCCGAAGATCTGGTCGTCACCGTTGTCGCCGTTGAGGGTACTGGCCGAGGCCCCGCCGATGAGCGTGTCGTTGCCCTCACCACCAGACAGGTAGTCATAACCGCCACCACTGATCAGCGTGTCATCACCGCCCAGACCCTCGAGCTGATTGTCGCCGCTGCTGCCGATGATCACGTCGGCGAAGTTCGAGCCGCGGACATGCTCGATGCCGTTCAGTGTATCGATTTCACCCCAGTTGTCGATGGCCGTGCCGGCCTGCACTAAGGTGGGAACACCGCCAAAATCCTGCGTCTGCGCCGTGTCGGACAGGTTTACGAAGACGCCATGAGTGAAGGGATCGCTGGCGTTCTGCTGCTCGTAGCGAACGAGGTCGTTCAGGCCGGCCCCGCCGTTCATCGTGTCGTTGCCCGAGCCGCCGCGGAAGACCCCGCGCTCGTCCGAGCCGTTCATCACGTCGTCGCCGCGGCCGCCGACGAACATGGCGGAGGTGCCGTCCGCCGCCGTCATGATGTCGTTGCCATCGCCAGCCCAGAACACGTTGAAGCCCTGGGTTCCGACGTCCGTCATCACGTCAGCGCCAGAGGTGCCGAAGATCAGCTCGTTGTTGTTGCCCTGATCCTCGCCGTTGCCAACATTGAAGTAGAGCTTCGAAGTGTCCGACCCCGGGGAATACCCGTTGCCACCGGCACTAAGATCCACGTCCATGTAGGCGAGACCGTCGCCGCCGGCGAAGAAGTCCTGGATGCGCAGGCTGTTCTCCCACGTGTAGCTGCCATCGGTTACCACCGTGAGCAAGAGGTCGTTGCCATCGAAGTCCCAGTCATAGTCGAAGAA
Organism: uncultured bacterium; assembly: GCA_903927725.1. GTDB lineage: Bacteria > Planctomycetota > Phycisphaerae > Phycisphaerales > SM1A02 > SYIB01. The sequence goes on from CAIYOC010000025.1 coordinate 1,340, forward strand.
AGTGCCGTTGATCTTGATGACGTCCCTCTCGCCATCCGTGGTGATGATGGTGTCGCTGCCGTCGCCCGCACTCCACATGTAGAGGTCATCGCCGCCGTTGCCGATCAGCGTGTCGTCGCCCTCGCCACCCACCAGCAGATCATTTCCGGCACCGGCATTGAGCGTGTCGTTGCCGCCGAAGCCGAAGATCGAGTCATCTCCGGCGGTCCCGTTCAGGGTCTCGCCGATCTCGGTACCGAGGATGGCGCCGCCATCGACATCGCCCACGGCATCCGCGGCATCGTCGATCGCCGTGGCCAGTGCTGCCGCGTCGAAGTCTCCGAGGGCCCCGGCATCATTCGACTGCAGGACGTCGGTTACCGTCGTCTCTACCGCGATCTGAACCTGTGCGAGACCGGTGAGCAGGGCCAACGGATCGGTCGCATTGCCTGCCTCCGTGGTGGCCGCGTTGGCGTCCTGGATGACCTGGGTGGCGGCGCCGAGCACCTCCGGCGTGATCTCGACGGAGGTGGTGGCTGCTGCCGTTTCGATGACGCTGGAGATCAGGGAGGGATCGGCGAGATCCAGTGCGGCACCGCCGTTGGTCGCCAGCTGCTGCGTGATGCCGTCGAGAACGGCTGCCCGCGCATCCGCCTCGGTGAGGCTCGGGTCGGCGCCGGTGAGCAGGCCCGCAGCCTGGGTGATGGTATTCTGCAGGAGCACGGCAGCGGTCATCGCCTCGGCTGCGCCGGGAGAACCAGCGAGCGCCGCCTGCACGGGATCATAGTCCGCGAGCGGCGCGGAGACGTCGCCAAGCCCCAGTGCGCTCTTGAGCAGGGCCTCGGCGGCCGCTGCGTCGCCCGTTGCATCGGTGAGCGTGACGAGAATGGTGGTGAGCGGGGTGACGACGGTCGAACCGGCCAGCGCGGTCATCGTGCCGGTGAAGGCGAGCCCGGTC
>CAIYOC010000026.1 GCA_903927725.1 uncultured bacterium
CCTCGGCGGCGCGCGACCGGGCATGTGCTTCCAGGATCCGCGACTGCTGCCCTGGCGCGATGCACTGCACAACGTCACGCTCCCCCTCGAACTCGCAGGCGTGAGCCCCGACGAGCGCCAGGACCGCGGCATCGCGATGCTTCGCATGGTCGGCATGGGCGACGCCTGGAACCGCATGCCTGCCCAGCTCTCGGGCGGCATGCGCATGCGCGTGGGCCTCGCGCGCGCACTGGTCGAGCGCCCGCCGGCGCTCCTGCTCGATGAACCCTGCAGCGCGCTCGACGAAATCACGCGCGAAACCATCAACGAACTGCTCGCCGACCTCTGGAAGGAGCTCGGCATGACGGTGGTGCTCGTCACGCACTCGCTCGCCGAGGCCGTCTACCTCGGTCGGCAGGTCGTGGTCATGACGGGCCGCCCCGGCCGCGTGGTGAGCGTGCACGGGATCCACCTGCCCAGCCGCCAGCCCGAGGTCCGCACGACCGTCGAGTTCGCCCAGGCGCTGCAATCGATCTATCGCGACATGACGCTGCCACGTCCGCCGGGCGGCATCGCACCGAGCAGCCTCGCCAAGCATGCGGGGGGCGAGCGATGAAGCGCGTGATCCACTCGCTGTGGCCTCCGCTCGCCCTGGTCGTCGCGCTGCTGCTTGCCTGGGAACTCCTGGTCTTCATCCTGCAGATCCGCTCGTTCCTGCTGCCCGCACCCTCGGCCGTGCTGCGCGCGCTCATCGAGAACGCAGGCCCGCTCTCGCGCTCGCTCGGGCTGACGGCACTGGCCGCGGTGGGCGGGCTGGCGATCGCCGCAATCGTGGGCACGGTCGTCGGCAGCGTCGTTGCCAGCAACCGCCTGCTCTATCGCGGCGCATACCCCATCGCCACGCTGCTCCAGATGGTGCCGCTGGTCGCCATCGCGCCGCTGCTCGTGATCTGGTTCGGCTACGGCGTCAAGAGTGCCCTCGCCAGTGCGGCGATCGTCAGCGTGTTTCCCGTCATCGCCAACACCGTCGATGGCCTGCGCTCGACCGACCCCAACTTGCGCGAGATCTTCCGTCTCTACGGCGCCAGCCGTTCGACGACCTGGTGGAAGCTCGCCCTTCCATGGGCCGTGCCCAACATCGTGACGGGCCTGCGCATCGCCAGTGGCCTCTCGGTGATCGGTGCGATCGTGGGCGAGTTCGTCAGCGGCTACGCCGGAGCCGATGCGCCGCTTGGCGTCGTCGTGCTCAGTTCGCTGCGAGAAGCCAGGACCGACCTGGTCTTCGCGGCCGTCGCGCTGGGTGCCCTCGTGGGCTTCACCCTCTTCGGTGCCGTGAGCGCGCTGGGCTGGCTGCTCATGCGCGGACGCGCGTGAACCGGCGAGGGATCGGCGGATCGGCTTGCCGCTGCGGGTGACCGCTCAGGCCTGGGTGTCCAAGTCGAACACGCACTCCATCGCCGACCACCACTCGCCGTCGCGCGCCGCCGGCACCCGGCGCTGGAACGTGCGCATGAGCTCGTCCCATTCGCGTACGCGCGGCTGCGCTGCATAGCCCTGGTAGTCGCGGGCGGGATCGAAACCCTCGGGCGCGTCGTAGGTCATGAAGAGCCGCGTGCCACTGATCCAGATCCGCATGTTGCAGAGGCCGAGCTCGCGCAATCCGGCGGCCACCTCAGGCCAGATCCGTTCATGCAGCCGTCGGTACTCGGCGATGCGCGCGGGGTCATCCACCAGGTCGAGGCACTGGGCGAAGGTCGGCATGCAGGGAGCGTAGTGGTGGCCACGCCGTAGACTCGCGCGCATGGGCCCGGTGTTCGACCTCGTCATCGTCACCGCGTCGAATGACCTTCAGGCGCACGGGTATCGGCTCGAGCTCGCGTGGCGTGCGGAGCGCGGCCAGTTGCCGGGGATCGCGCAGACCCATGTGCTCCCCGATCCCCTGGGCCGCCGCGCCGGCAGTGGCTCGAGCACGCTGCTTGCGATCGATTGGGCCGCACGTCGCTTCGGCGCAACGCGCACGACCGGCATCGCTCGCGCCCTGGCCGGTCGCCGCATCGCCATCGTGCACTGCGGCGGGGACAGCCGACGGCTGCCGGCCTTCAGCGCCCATGGCAAGGTGTTCGCTCCCATGCCCGGCGCACCGGGCTCGGACGACAGCGTCTTCGCGCGACTCATGCGCGATCTCGTCTCGATCGTCCCGCGCCCCGGTCAGGTCATCATCGCTGCCGGCGACATGATGCTGGGCCTTCACGGCCGTGCGATCGACCTGTCGGGCCCTGACATCACCGTGCTTGCGAGCCCGCAGCCGTTCTCACGGGCCACGCGCCACGGTGTCTTCGTGGCCAAGGGATCGCAGGTGCGCACGGCACTCCAGAAGCCATCGCGCGCAGCCGCACGCTCGGCCGGAGCCATCGATCGCCAAGGCATGTTGCTCGTCGACACCGGGTTGATCGCCTTCAGCGCCATCAGCTGCCAAGCGTTGTTGCGCGCCACCGGCCCCGCGCTCCTGCAGAGGATCGCACGCGGCGATGCACCCGCCATCGACCTCTACGACCACCTCATGCGCGCCGCCATGCCGGGGCTTTCCAAGCAGGCGTTCGCAGCGCCGTACCGCGCTGCCGGGCAGTGGAACGATGACCTGGCCCAGCTCCACCGTGGCCTTCGCGGGCGCCACGTCCAAGCAGCGCTTCTTGCCCCCTGCTCGTTCGATCACGCTGGAACGTCAAGGGAGTACGTCGAGCTGCTGGGGCGCTTCGCCGGCACCACGCAGGTCCGACTGCATTCGCGCGTGGCGCACGACCATGTGGGTGCTGGCCGCACGGCGCTGGTCGAGTGCCTGCTGGATCGAGCGCGACTGGATGGGAACAACCTGCTCGTGGGGCTTGGCCAGCTCGGTCGGTCGATCACGCTGCCCAAGGGCTGGTGCGCCTTCGAGGTGCCCGTGCGCGGGCGGCGCGCCGTGCGCGTGCTGCACGGACTCGACGACGACTTCAAGACCGCTCTCGAGGATGGCGCCACATTCGGCAGCCATACCCTGACGACCTTCCTGCGTGAACGGGCCATCGATCCGGGCGATGTCTTCGATCCGGGCACGGTCGTACGGAGTCTCTGGACCGCTTGTCTCTGGCCAGTCGTGTCCACCACCGAGGCCGCCCGCGACCCGCGCCTGATGGAACGCCTGCTGGGATGGATGCTCCTGACCAACGCACGGCCTAGCGCAGCGTGGCGAGCGAGCGCACGCGTGAGCGCGGCCGATCTGGCCACGCGTGCCGATGCCCGTGCCATGGTCGAGCATCACCACGCCTGCGTGAAGGCCTCGCTCGTGAACGACTTGCCTTCATGGATCGCGCGCGGAACCACAGCCTGCCCGCTTGCCGCTCACGGCGTGGTGACCGACACCCCAACCGCGCTCGAACTGGCCACGGGCTACGTCGACGCCGCACGCAACGCCCGTGACCCCCTCGATCGTGCCCGCGTGCAGATGGCGCTCTCGAACCTGACCGCCCGTCACCTGCCGGGCACCGTCCCTGCGAACGACCTTCGCTCCGCCGCCATGCGCAGCGTGGGCGAAGCCGTCGCGCAATCGATCGCGCTGCCGGATCGCCCAGCACGCGCGGCCATCCGCACGGGCCAGACCGTGCACGCGCACGCGCCAGTCCGGCTTGACCTGGCCGGCGGCTGGAGCGACACGCCACCGATCTGCAACGAAGTGGGCGGCACCGTGCTCAACACCGCACTGCTCCTGCACGGCACGCACCCGATCAAGGTCGTGGCACGGCTGACGGCCGAGCCCGTCATCACGATCCACAGCGTCGACCAAGGGCATGCCGTCACGATCCGTGACACGGCCACCGCGCTGGACTTCGCCGATCCACGGCACTGGGATGCCTTGCCGAAGGCCGCGCTCGTGCTCGCCGGCATCGTGCCCAACGATCCCTCCCGCGCGCTGCATCAGACCCTGCGCAGATTCGGCGGCGGTGTCAGCCTCACGATCTTCAGCGGCGTGCCCAAGGGCAGCGGCCTGGGCACAAGCAGCATCTTCGGTGCAACGATGCTCGCCGCCCTCGCCGCCATGGTCGGCGAAGACTTCTCCGCGCGTCGCGCCGAGGCGGACCTTCGCCGGCGCAGGCGCAGCGCCATCGAGAGGCTCGTCGTGCGCACCACGAGCCGTTCAATCGCGCTGCGCTTGCGTTGCCGAAGGTCCGCCTCGGCGCGACGCGCGGAGAAGTCTTCGCCGACCATGGCGGCGAGGGCGGCGAGCATCGTTGCACCGAAGATGCTGCTTGTGCCCAGG
>CAIYOC010000027.1 GCA_903927725.1 uncultured bacterium
GGCTATGTCGGCTACGAGGAAGGCGGCCGCCTGACCGAAGCCGTGCGTCGGCGCCCGTACAGCGTCGTCCTCTTCGACGAGTTCGAGAAGGCGCACCCCGACGTGAGCAACGTGCTCCTGCAGGTGCTCGACGACGGCCGCCTGACCGATGGCCAGGGCCGCACCGTCGACTTCAGCAACACGATCATCGTCATGACGAGCAACATCGGCTCGCAGGCGATCCTCGAGATGTCCGAGAAGGGCGAGCGCCACGAAGTCATCGAGGCGCACGTCCGCACGATCCTCAAGAAGCACCTGCGGCCCGAGCTCATCAACCGCATCGACTAGACGGTGATCTTCGAGCAGCTCAAGCGCACCGACATCGCCCGCATCGTCGACATCCAGGTCGCCAATCTGGCCAAGCGGCTCGAGTCGCGGCACATGGGCCTCACGCTCTCGCCGCAAGCGCAGGCGGCGCTGGCGAGCGAGGGCTACGACCCGCACTTCGGCGCGCGCCCGCTCAAGCGCGTGATCCAGCAGCGCATCGAGAACCCGCTCGCGGGCAAGCTGCTCGAGGGTGCCTTCGCCGAGGGCGACACGATCGTGGTCGACCACGTCGGGAAGTCGTTCACCTTCTCGAAGGTTGCGGCGGCGGTCGGTGCCGAGCTGGGCGACCATGGGGCCTGATCCAGGACATCACCCGTAGCATGGAGTCTCCACCAGGAGGCACCATGTCCAACGCGCCGAGCACTCCAGCCACGACCGTCCGCGAGAACGCTCTTCGACCCACGAGTGGTTGGGCGATCATGCCCTTCCACTTCATCCTGCTGGGGTTGAACGTTGCCTCCATCGTGTACGGGGCTCGCGGCGATGGTTTCAGTCCCCTGCCGATCCCGATCATCGCAGGGATCCTCGGCATGGTCGTGTGGTTCATCCTGTGGGCCGGCTACTTCTCGGTGCAGCCGGGCGACAGCCGCGCGATCACCTTCTTCGGCGTCTACCGAGGCACGGTGCGCTCGGTCGGATTCCACTGGGTGAATCCGTTCAGCGGCAAGCGGCGCGTGAGCCTGCGCGTGCGCACGTTCGAGACCGGCAGCAGCAAGGGTTCCGACGTGACCGAGCCCACCACAGGCAAGGTGCTCGTGAAGGCCTCGCGCAGCCGCGGCATGCCGATCAAGGTGAATGACCGTGACGGCAACCCGATCGAGATCGCCGCGGTCGTCGTCTGGCAGGTCACCGACACCGCGCAGGCGATCTTCTCGGTCGACGACTACGAGAACTTCGTCGAGATCCAGTCCGAGAGCGCGCTGCGCAACCTGGCCAGCCAGTTCCACTACGACGCCCCGGACGACCACGACACGCCGAGCCTGCGCGGCAACACCGACCTGATCGGCGCGCGCCTGCGCGACGAGCTCCACGTTCGGCTTGCCCAAGCCGGCGTCGAGGTGATCGAGGCCCGCATCAGCAGCCTTGCCTACGCACCCGAGATCGCCGCCGCGATGCTCCGCCGACAGCAGGCGTCGGCCGTGATCGCCGCGCGGCAGAAGATCGTCGAGGGGGCCGTCGGCATGGTCGAGATGGCGCTCACCCAGCTCGAGCAGCGCGGCGTCGCCAAGCTCGACGGTGCCGAGCGCGCCCGCATGGTCGGCAACCTGCTCGTCGTCCTCTGCAGCGAACAGAACGCCCAGCCCGTCGTCCAGACCGGTCACGCCTGACGCGCGACCTCGGCCAGCACGCGACGGTACGTCACGATCGACTGCCATAGGGTGGCAGCCAGGATCAGCCCCACGAGCACGATCGCATCCCATGGCGCGAGCGTGGTGCGCTCGCCGATCGCGACCTGCCACGTGCCGTGCATGATGCGTGCAAAGAGCACCGAGACCAGCAGCGCGATCATCGTGAGCAGGTCGACCATCGGTGCCAGGCACCACACGCGCGCAGCCGGCGGCAACTGCACGAACGCCGCCTTGGCCGGCACGTTCACGTACTCGGGGGCGCGAACGGCACAGAAGGTGGCGAGTGCACCGGCACCGACCAGCATGCACTCGACGAACGTGGCGATTGCCGCAAGCAGGTACCACTCACCCTGACCCGGACCGGCCCATCGATCGGGTGTGCCTGAACCATCGAAGTGCACGGGGTAACGGTCCGGCAGCGTCACCCCGAGCCAGATCGCAACGACCCATGGCAGGACCAGCGCCACGACGTGCAGGGACCATCGACACCATCGCGGCATCAACCCACGATAGCGCGTCACTCGTGGTCGGTCCGCATGCGGTGCGCACGCAACCACAGTCCTGCCGGCACGCTCACGCAGCCCACGGCAAGGACCCAGCATGCAGGCGTGCCGAGCACCAAGCCGAGCCTCGGGTAGAGCAAGCCAGAGAGCATCGCGTACGACCCGACCGCGCACGATCCGAGCACCATCGGCCCCACGGCACCCACGGGAACTTCGCGACCTTGCGCGAGCCACGTTCCCACGATCGTCGTGAGGAAGATCGCGGGGACCGTCACGGCCATGCCGCCGGCGATCGCATGGCCGCCACGCGCGATGACGAGAGCCACGGCGATCGCACCGCCGGCAGCGACACCGCGTGCCACAAGCACCGGCCACGTCACGTGATTGGTCCCCTTCGGTGCCGGCACACCATGACGGCACAGCACGATGCCGAGCGTGGCGGTGGTCAGCAGCGTGCCTCCGCCGATCGCCAGCAACGCCTCGACCGAGGGTTCGAGCGCATTCATGCCGACGACCCACGCCAGCGAGAGCAGCGCCCAGACCAGGAGGCTCGCCGCAACGCAGCGCCACAGCGTGGTCCGCGAGTCATCGGCATGGAGCCACCGCGGCAGCACCCGCCAGCTCGCGAGGAATGCGGCATTGATCATCCCGGCCGGCACGACCGCGACGGCGCGGAGGAATCCCTCGCTCGACGTGCCATCAGCATCCATCGGATGCGTAGCGAAGAGCCCCATGGTCGCGGGCATGATCGTGGTGGGCACCGTGCCGAGGATTCCACCGACGCGGCCACCGAAACGCTCGACGGCCACGGTGGCTCCGGCGCTCACGACTCCTGCGGCAAGAGCGAAGCCAAGCACCGGCATCCATGAAGCGTTCGTGGACGCCTCGACCCCGACGATCAGCGCAGGAAGGACCGCCGGAACCACGCCCTCGATCATGCCGCGCCGCCCGCGCGACGCGCTGCGAGCGACCGGCCATGCTCAAGCAACGATGCCTGCTCGGCCTCGGTGAAGGTCCGCACCTGCGTGTTGGCCACGCCGATCACGCCGACCACGCGGCCATCGTGAGCAAGGCACGGCGCGGTGATCGCGCCTTCCATGCCGGTGGCGCGCGCAGCGGGCCGGGCCTGTCCGCTGTCATCGGTCTGGAGGTTGCACACGGTCACGCAGGTGCGCCGCTCGGCCGCAAGGCCCGCGAGCCCCTTGCCCACGGGGATCACGCGGATCGCGTCCATCACCGGTGGAGGGAAGTGACCGACGCAGGCCGCCAAATGCAGCAGACCATCACCGCCGACCCAGTGGATCGTGCCGGACTCGGCGCCGAATGCGCGAACAATCCGCTCAAGCGCCGCGTGGTCTTCCATGACCTGAAGCGTAGTGCCCCGGTCCGGGCACTGCCTCGGATCAGCGGATCAGCGCATCGACACTTCGAGCACGCTGGTCATCGCCATCGACTCGAGGGCATCGACGCTGCGGATCGTGATGACCCGGTGCATCTTGCCGGGGAGCACGGCATCAGGCCATTCGGCCTGCCCGACCACGATCGCGCGGTCCGCGCTGATCGACATCGTGGCACCTTCCCAGGCCACCTGCCACGACGTGCCGCCACCCGAGATCTCGAGCGGGAGCGCCGATCCGGTGTGGAAGCGGTAGACCTCGGTGCCGGCGGCGACTTCATCGCGGAATGCGACCGTGTCGCCGAAGTTCACGCGGCCGCTGACGTCCCACTGCACGGTGCGCACGCAGGACACCACGCCTGCATAGGCGGCCGTGGAGTCGACCAGCACCGAACCCGCCTGGTCATCGAGCCGGCTCACCACCATGGGTGCAGCGATCGCCTTGTGACGCGGCGACAGCGCACCGACCTGCATGATGCCGTGGCCGGCCGCGGCTGCGAGCATGGCCTCCTGGTTCGGGTGCGAGTAGTCGCTGCCGCAGTCGATGAGGATGGGACGTTCGCCGGCATACACCGACACCTGTCCCTGGTCACGGTGAGCGTGTCCATCGAGGAGTGCACCACCGCGCACCCACACACCGAACGCCCGGCTCGTTTCAGCCGGCCGCTCCCAGGCACTGCGCCAGGTCACGACCTGCTGCGACGGGAAGTAGGCGGACGTCGGCAGGGTCATCGATGCCTGTCCACTCATTCCTGCAACGGCCGAGGCGTAACGCAGGCCCGGCAGATCGCCGCGGCCCTGCGGGAACATCCAGGCCATGTTCTGCATGGCTTCAGGCTCCGAGCCCATGGCCACGACGCCGAAGTGCGGCATCGGGGCGGCGCGACCCCAGTCGGGCAGGACCGAACGGCCGCTGTCGTAGCAGTTCACCACGTAGCCACCGGGCATGACGGTGTGCATGAGCCAGCGCCAGTTGTTGGCCGTGAAGCCAAAGTCCGAGCAGCGCTGGTCGCCGATCGAACGCATGTCATCGACAATCTCGAAGACCGTGCCGAGCGACTGCGCCGCGTACGAGAAGCCCTCGAGGTACGCGCCGTCCGAACCATGCACGGCCAGCGACGCAGCCAGGCTTTCCACGCCGAGGTTGTAGGCGGGCAGAAGCTCAGGATCACCGAGGAAGAGGCACGCCCTGATGAGCGCCACGGCCGGCTCCATCCACTGGTTGCTGTTGAAGGCGCGCACGCGCACGAACCAGGGGCGCTGGTCCGCCCAGTCCACGCAGATGTTGCGCACTTCGCGGCGCAGCAGCAGTTCGAGGTCGGCCCGGAGATCCGCAGGAACACGATCCCCGAGCGCCGACATCATGCCGACGATGCCATCGATGCCCCATGCCGTGGCGAGCCACACGCCGTCACCGCCCTCGGGCATGACCATGGCCGACGACGTCAGCGTGGTGCCCGGACGCTGCAGCGGGTTGTGGCCAACGAACGCACGGAGCATCTCGTTGGCACGCGCGACCAGAGCCGGATCGCCGGTCTGGGCGGCCGCGATGGCGAGCACGACGCCGCGCTGCTGGAGCAGCGCCGACTGGTTGACGTCGGCGTAGGCGAGTGCGCAAGCCCGCTGGTTCTGGCCGGCACTGGCGGCGCGAGCATCGAGCAACTGAGGATGGACTTCCTCGAGGGATTGCGGTCGGATGTAGAGCGCGGGATCGAGCTGGCTGGCGGAAACCCCCTGGCCATTGACCTCGGCCAGGTACGACGACAGCGGGCCCGACGACGCTGCTTGACTCAGCATGGCCGCCCAGCGATCGCGCCGATACGAAAGGCCACCGGTCCAATCCGACGTGCGACGACTCGTAAAGATCGTGCCCATCGCCTCGCCTGCTCGCTGGCGCGTCTCTGACGTCAGCTGCGCGATCATGACAGTGCGGGCCGATGTCGCGGAACCATCGGTTCCACCTGCCGTCGATGATCCATCGGTTCCGGTCGATGCGATTGGATCACCGCCCGAACCGCCGGAGCCGGTCGCGAGCGTGCTGCCAGCACCCGTGGAGCCGGTAGAGCCAGTGGAGCCTGACGCAACCGTCGAGCCGGCATCGGCGCCGCCCTTGGTCCCGGTCGCATCGCCCGAGCCGGGAGCCGTCGCTCCGTCAGGTGACTTGGTTGATGCACTCGACGTCTCGGTGGTGCGCGCAGCGACGACCTCGAAGACCGGTGCGGTGTTGTCGGCGTCGAAGACGAGCGACTTCGACTTGGGGTGAGCGATCCATGCACCCGGGCGATTGGCCTCGCGGTTCACCACCAGCGACGCACCGTCGGTGAAGAACACGCGCACGCTCTCGATGCCCGGATCGAAGGTCAGTCGCCAGACGATGGACTCGCCATCGTCACGACCCGTGGCAATGATGCGGTCATCGAAGCCCGGCTGCTCGCGGTACATGCTGTCGCCCGGCTTCTGGCCGAGCGTGCGGTTGAGTTCCTCGAGCAGCCCATCGAGGGCCTGGTGGTCTTCCGGGAGCGCAGCCACCGGAGCTTGCGGCGCAAGCGAACCCTCGGGATTCCAGTACAGGAAGTCATCGGCGCCGTGCAGGCCAAGCTGCAGCACCATTTCGTCCCAGTACGGCGTGCTGCGCATCGGCGTCGCCGTATCAGGGTCAGCCTTGGCGAGCATCGCGCCGGCATCGAGGCTGCGCGGAGCGATCCACGGCATCTGCGAACGACCGGCGGGCTTACGCATGGAGCGTGAGCGGTGCAGTTCGAGTCGCGCGGCCGCGAACGCATCCTGGCCGATCGGGTTCACGCCATCGAAGCGCTGCTGTCCGGTGGTCGGCAGCAGCACCCCGAAGAACGGCGACGAGTCGTGCGACCCGAGGCCGACGAGCGCGCCGTTGCGATCGGTGACCGACGCGCGCAGGAACGGCATGCCGTCGCTGCCGATCACGGGTGCAACCGGCAGACTGGCGAACGAGTCGAAGTTGGCCAGGCGCGCGCCCGGGAAGATGGACTGGAGGGGTTGGTCGGTGCTGCGGGCGATCGCATCGTCGAAGTAGCGGCCCATGACCTCGTTCCAGCGCGCGACGCGTGTGGCATCCATGCCGCGCAGATCCTCGAAGCCGAGCTCGCGGGCAAGGCCGATCCAGCGAGGATCGTTGTCGAGTGAACCAAAGCGTGGATCCCACGCGAACCCGCGCTCGTAGTCGAGCACAAGCACGTCGACCGTGGCACCTGCGCGCTTGATGCCAACCAGGATCGAGTTCACGCGCTCGGCAGTCGCCTCGATGCCGTTGTCCATGAACGGGCTGCGGACGTCGGTGGGCTTGCCATCGGGAGTCTGGATCCGATCGAGCGGGTGATCCGCCAGCTCATAAAGCACATCCCAGAAGCACAGCACACGCTGGCCTTCGGGGCGCTGCAGCAACTGCTGCGCGATCGCCGCAGGATCGCTGGCGACCGGGCTGCCCGGCAGGCCCGCCCAGACGAACGGCGCGACGAAGTCCACGCCATCGAGGGAGACGGGCGACCAGGCGAGCGCACGGAAGCGCGCCGACTTGGGATCGCTCGGCAGTGCCTTCTGGCGGACCGTGAAGGTCTCGGGAGCGGGCGTCGTGGTGACCGTGGTGGTGGAGCCGGTCGAACCCTTCGAATCAGTGCTGGTGCCGGTCGACGTTGCGCTGCCGCTGCTGGCAGGAGCGACGGCGGTGCCAGTGGTGCCGCCCGTTGTTCCTGAGTCAGCAGTCTTGTCCGTCGTGCCGCCACTGACTGGCTCGCTGGTCTTCGATGCCGTCGTCGTGGTGCTCGAATCAGCGGGTTTGGCGACTGGCACCGGATCGGTCACGCGATTGGTCGCGCCGCCACTGGACGTGGACGTGTTCGTGGGCGCAGCGGCGAGGTTCGTGCCCACGGTCTTCGCGGTCGTCGGTCGACGGACGCCCGAGGTCTTGGGCGCAAGCGGCTTGGGCGGCGTGGGTGCTGTGGCACCGCTGGGCGCGGCACCACCAGACGAACCCTTGGCATTGAGGCCTGCTGCAAGATCGCCCGCATCGGGAGTCGCAGGGGCATTCGGCACGATCGGCGGCGGCACCACCTGCGGCGCCTTGGCCACAGGCTGCTCAGGAACTCCTGGTGCAGGTGCAGTGGGTGTGCCCTTGGATCCGGGAGCGGTCGCGCCAGCGGTGCTCGACGAACCAGCGGCGGTGCCCGTCGCAGTCGGAGCGGGCTTGGTCACGGGCGCTGCGGGTGCCACGGGCGCGGGCTTCGCGGCCGGAGCAACGGGAGCGGCGGGTGCCTTCGGTGCTGGGGCCGCGGGTGCCTTCGGTGCTGGGGCTGGCGGAGCCTTGGGCACTGGCAGATCCTTGCCGCTGCTTGGCACTGAGGTGGGCGTGGTGTTGTCAGGAGCCTCGACTGGGGGCAGTGGCTTCGTGCCGCCGACGGAACCATCCGAGGTCTGCACGGGCGCGGACTTCTTCACCAAGCTCCGCTTGGCGGTCCCCTTGTGCGTGGTGGCCTTGCGGGTCGCTTGCTGCGCGCTCGCCTCATGGGTCACGGAAAGGCCCGCGACCAGCGTGAGCACGGACATCATGACACCCCAACGGCTGTTCATTCGAAGCATTCGGTAGTCCCCAATGGCACGAACCGCGGGATGCGGGCCGTCAAGGCATTGTGCTATGCCCCCACTGCTGGGTCAAAGGCCGGGACGGTCCAAAGCCAAAAACACGCAAAGATCGCGGCGCAAACGGCTCAGAAATCGAGCGAACCGTCCCAGATCCGGAAGGCTTCCATGGCCGTGTACTCCGGCAGACCGAGCGCGTCGTAGCGAGCAGCCGTGGCCGCATTGCGCTGCTCCGCCCGCTGCCAGAACTCGCGCTCGTCGGCGCCCGGGAACGGCGCACGGTCCTTCTGGGATTGGTGCTTGAAGATCGCCTGGCGCTTGCGCATCACTTCATCGGGCGAGAGCGGCACGGCCATGTCGATGTCCTCGAGGTCCCACTCCTGCCAGGCGCCGCGATACAGCAGGACCTCGCAATCCGCCATCCACGGCCGATCGCGGAGGCGATGGAGCGCTTCAAGCACCGCCGCCAGGCAGACCCGGTGGGTGCCGTGCGGATCGCTCAGGTCACCCGCGGCGTAGACCTGATGCGGCTGCAGCCGATCGAGCAACTCCACGGTCAGCCGGATGTCCTCCTCGCCGAGCGGCTTCTTGCGCACCCGACCGGTCTCGTAGAACGGCAGGTCCATGAAGTGCAGACGATCGTGCGACAGGCCGCACGCGACGCCGGCGGCACGCGCCTCGCCGCGGCGGATCATGCCCTTGAGGAGCTGGACTTCCGGCGGATCGACCTCGCCGGGGCGCTTGGATCGCAGGCGGTCGGCCAGCGAATGCTCGAGTCGCTCGGTGTTCGCGCCATCGAAGCCGAAACGCGCATTGAATTCGCTCGCGAAGTCGAGGAACCGCATGGCGTCCGCATCGAAGACTGCGATGTTGCCGCTGGTCTGGTAGGCCACATGGACCTCGTGGCCTTGGTCGACCAAGCGGATCAGCGTGCCGCCCATCGAGATCACGTCGTCGTCGGGGTGTGGGCTGAACAGCACCACGCGCTTGGGGAAGACACGGTCGCGCGGCCGATCGATGTCGCCCGCGAGCTTCTGTTCACGTGGCTTTCCGCCGGGCCAGCCCGTGATCGTCTCCTGCAGCTCGCGGAAGACGCGTAGGTTGAGGTCATACGCACGGCCGTGCATCGCCAACAGGTCCTGCAGATGGTGCTCGTTGTAGTCCTCGTTGGTCAACTTCAGGATCGGCTTGCCGGTCGCTTCGCAGAGCCAGAGCACGGCCTTGCGCACCAACGGCTCGTCCCAGCGCACCGCACGCACCGACCATGGGCAACGCTCGCGCGTGAGCCGTCCGGCCGCAGCACGGTCGAGCACGACGAGCGCATCGGGGTGGCCCTGAAGGAACGTCGCAGGAACGCCATCGGACACGTCACCTTCGACGAAGCGCTCGATGATCGGGGCCTTGCCCTCGCCGAGCGCCATGAGCACGATGCGCCGAGCCTCGAGGATCGTGGCGATGCCCATCGTCACCGCGCGCAGCGGCACGTGCTCCTCGCCGAAGAAGTCACTGGCCGCATCCTGGCGCGTCACGCGGTCGAGCGTGATCAGGCGCGTGCGGCTCAGGCGGCCCGAGCCGGGCTCGTTGAAGCCGACGTGGCCGGTGCGGCCGATCCCCAGGAGCTGCAGGTCGATGCCGCCATGCTCGCGGATGCGGCGCTCGTACTCCTCGCAGTGCGCGTGCACGGCATTCGCGGGCACCGTGCCGCAGGGCAGGTTCACATTGGCCGGGTCGATGTCGATGTGGTCGAAGAGGTGCTCCCGCATGAAGCGGTGGTAGCTCTGCAGCTCGTGCGGCTGCATCGGCCAGTACTCGTCGAGGTTGAACGTGACCACGTTGGAGAACGAGAGTCCCTCTTCGCGGTGCAGCCGGATGAGTTCGTTGTAGACGCTCACCGGCGTGCTGCCGGTGGCCAGGCCGAGCACGCATCGCTCGCCGCGCGCGGACTTCGCGCGGATCAGCGCGGCGATCTCGCCTGCGACCGCGGCGCTCGCCGCTGCCGGCCGGTGGAAGACCGCCACCGGGATTCGCTCACGCGAGCTCGCACCGTCAGGTCCGCTGTGCACGCCATCCATGCGCCGATCCGAAGCCATCGTGGACATGGGACCGAGCATAGCGGTGCGGGCACCGCCGGCCGCATCACATCGAGCGGGCCGCAGCCATGAACCGGTCGTGCGAGGCGCGCACCTGGTCCCAGGAATCGCCGCCGAACTTCTCGAGGAAGGCCCGGGCAATCTCGAAGCCGACGGCATGCTGCATCACGACGCTGGCCGCGGCCACGGCGCTGATGTCGCTGCGCTCGTATTGGCTGCGCGTGGCTTCCTTGGTGCGCAGGTCGACGCTCGGAAGTCCCTGCAGGAGCGTGGCGATGGGCTTCATCGTTCCGGTGGCCACGACGGGCATGCCGTTGGTCATGCCGCCTTCGAGGCCGCCCGCGTGGTTCGTAGGCCGCAGGTACCCCAGGTGCGGCTCGCCGCTGCGTGATGGGTCGAAGGCGATCGGATCATGCACCTGGCTCCCGAAGCGCATCGCGCACTCGCGGCCCAGCCCGATCTCGACGGCCTTGAAGGCCTGGATGCCCATCACCGCCATCGCGATGCGAGCATCGAGCCGCTCATCTGCGGCGACGCATGAACCCAAGCCGATCGGGCAGCCGAGCACGTGCACGCGGCAAAGCCCACCGACGGTGTCCTTGGCGACCTTGGCAGCGTGGATGTGCTCGACGAGCCGTGCATCCGTCGCGGGGCACGGGCACGCGACCTCGGCGCCGTCTCGCGCGGCACGCAGTACCGGGAGCGAGGCTGCGTCGACCTCGACGTGCGCGAACGCATCGATCGCGCCAAGCACGTAGCCGAACGCCTCGATGCCAACCTCGCGCAGCAGGCAGCCGGCGAGCGCACCAGCCGCCACGCGCGCCGCGGTCTCACGTGCGCTCGCGCGCTCGAGCGTGCCGCGGCAATCGTTGGTGAGCCACTTCACGCTTCCGGCGAGATCGGCATGCCCCGGCCGGGGCTGGTGCACCGGCGGCGTGCGGACGGGATCGTCGATCCGGCTGTCGGCATTGACGATTTCCAGCGCCACCGGCGAGCCGAGCGTGATCCCCTGCCGGACGCCCGACAGGATTCGCACGCGGTCGGTCTCGATGCGCTGGCGCGCGCCACGGCCGTAGCCGCCCTGGCGCCGCGCGAGCTCGGCATCGATCCAATCGGTGTCCACGCGCAGGCCGGCGGGCAGACCCTCGACCAGGGCGATCAGGGCGGGACCGTGTGACTCGCCGGCAGTGCGGTAGCGGAGCGGCATGGATGGATCGTACGCGTGGCAAAAAGTGTTGGACGCCCGGGCCGTTTCCGGGCCGGGCGTCCATGCCGCCGAGGGCGGCTCGCGGGAGGCGTATCACGCCGTCTCCCCGCCGTAGTTCGGGTGTTCCTTCAGGGACCGCGTGGCGCGAGGCACGCGCGGTCCCTGGCGCAAGCGCGCTCCGACGAGCGCTCGCGCCCAATCCCCTCCTCGCAGGAGGCCTTCGCAAAGGCCTCGGCTGCGCTTCCGACTACGGCGACGGCGAACACGAGCGCCGCCAGCTTGCCCCATCCCCGGCTGCCTCGATCCCCACGAGGCGCCTGCTCCGTTTCCATCCCTCCGACCTTTTCCATCCCTCCGACGATGCTGGGCATGTGCTGGTGACCGGTCATGTGTGCCTCCTTGGCGCAGGCCACACGACTCGGCCATCGAACACCACAACCGTACGTTCCATGGACGGGGTCCCAAGGAAACCGCAGGGAATTCGGCACAATTGCCGCGATCGTCGATTCAGGAAACCTGCGCCGAAATCATGGAAGGCCGCGTGCCAGTCCAGAGTTCGCATTGCAGGGCGGCCTGGCGCACGAACATGCCCGTGCCGGTCACGACGCGCGCCCCGCGGGAGGTCGCCTGCTGCACGAGCGGCGTACGCTCGGGCACATAGACCGTGTCCATCACGACGGCGCCATCGAGCGCCACGTCATCGGGGATCGGGCTCTCGTCAGGAGCGGGACCGTCCTTCATCCCCAGCGACGTCGCGTTGATGAAGGCGTGGAAGCAGCCGCAGCCGATCGATGCTGCGTCACCGACGCCCACGCGCATGGGCCCCCGCTCGCCGGGCCGTCCATCGAAGGCCGCAGCAAGCTCCACGGCACGCGCGTGCGTGCGGTTGATGACCACCACGTCGGCGCCTGCATTCGCGCACGCCCATGCCAGTGCACGGGCCACGCCGCCGGCTCCGAGGATCGCCACGCGCAAGCCGCGCAGGTCGTCGCTTGCACGGCCGAGCGCCTCGGCCAGCGACTCGATTCCCGCGAGCGCATCGGTGTTGCAGGCACGGATGGCACGCGACTCCGGATCGATCACCAGCGTGTTGGCGGCGCCGATCGCGAAGCTGGCATCGTCCAGCGCGCCGCCGCGCTCCTGCACGAAACGCACCAGGTGCTCCTTGTGCGGCAGCGTCACGCTCGCACCCGAAAGCCCGAGCATGGGGTGATCGATGAGTTCCGCCAGGCTTGCCTTGAACGATTCCCACGTCGGCCCGACCGGCAGCGGCAGGTAGCGGGCATCGAGGCCCAGCTCACCGAACCACGCGTTGTGCACGATCGGCCCCCGGCTGTGCGAGACCGGCCAGCCCACCACGCCGTACACGCGCGTGTGGTGCGTGACTCCCTTGAGTCGGTAGCGATCGACGAGTTCGCGCACCGTCGGCTGTCCAGGTGCAGTGCCTTCCTCGTCATCGAGCCGGGCGAAGGTGAGGAACGCACCGAACTTGGCGCCCATCACGCGCGAGAGCACCCCCTGCTCGCCCATGCAGAGCGCGATCGTGGGACCTTGGCGGCTCGCCAGCAGATCGAACGCCTCGAGGTTGTCGCGAACGGTCCGTGCCGTCCATGCCACCTTCGCGACGTGGCATGCCGGATCCGACCACATGCGCTCGAGCTCGGTCCACAGTGCCGTGGGCCGGCCGCCGACATCATGCAGGCTCGTCACGAGCGAGGGGCGCTGCGATTCCTCCACGCCGGCGAGCGCGGCGTGCACCACGTCGCTCGCTCGGCGATCGCGCAGGAGCGAGGCCTCCACATCCACGAAGCGCGGCGGCGTCGCACCGGCGATCGCCTCGGCCAGCACGCGCGCGGCCTCGATGGGCGAACCATCGAAGGCACCGCCCTCAGCCTCGCTGCGGACGGTGAGGATCGTCGGCAAGGGGCTGTCGCGAAGGAGCCTCGCGATCGCACCGGCTGCATCGGGCAGCATGGCCAGCAGATCGACGCGCCACTCGACGAGGTCCGCACCGTCGGCCTTCGCCTGCATCGCCCGCTCGATCGCCGGCGACACGAGGTCGGGCCGGTCAACCGTCACGCTGCAGGCCACGAGGGTCATGCACGCAGCGTAGCCACGGGTCCCGGAATCGTCGCCGGAATACTGAACATGACAGCGATCCCACACCTGATCCACAGCGCATCCACCGCAGGCCGCGTACCGTGCGCCGCATGATCGACGATCCCGATGGCATTGCTGACGAGGCGTACCTGTGGCTGCGGAGCCACCTCGAGGGGCACTTGTGCTTCGACGGCGAGCGCCGCCCGGTGAAGATCGTGCTCGCGCCGGACGGATGCATCGTGGCGCCGGTCATGGTGGCGGTGCTGGCGAGCGGAGACGTCGTGCTCGAGCTGCCCGATGGCGAGCCGGACGCGATGCAGCTCTCGGTCACGCCGGAGCGCTTCGTCGAGCGCGGCGAGGATGCAGCGCTGTGCGACCGCTGGCGGATCTACCACGGCGATGCGCCCGACGTAAATTGGGCGAAGCTGTCGATCGATGCATGCCGCCATGCCGGGTACTACGTCGATGCTGAGGCCGTCGTGGTCCCCAACACGCTGGCGGCGATCGAGCCGGCCGCGTGCAAGGCGCTCAACGCCGATCCTGCCCTGCTGCTGCGCGCGCTCCCCGGTTCATCGCGCACCACCGCCAAGGACATGCGCGTCGTGGGCATCGACCCCGATGGCATGGATGTGCGGCGTGCCTTCGATGTGGTGCGCGTGCCTTGGCCCGACGACATCGAGGTCACGAGCGTCGAGAGCGCAATGGCCGCCGTCCGGGCGATGGCCGGCTGAGCACGCACGCACCCAGCAGTGCACGGCGCGACGAGCGCGCGGACCGTGCGACCGATCAGGCCGTTGCGGCTGCGGGGGCTTCGTTCAGCAGGCGCTCGGCGTAGCTGTTCATGGCGTCGCGAAGCTGCTCGAAGCTCTCGAGCACGTAGAGGATCGGCTGGTAGTGGTCGATCTCGAAGCTCGTGGCGCAGACGGTCTCGAGATCGAAGGGGCGCCGCTCGACCTCGTTGGAGTCGAGCGCATGCTTGCTCTCGCCGGGGCTGCTGATGAGCCCCGAGCCGTAGAGCTTGACCTGGCCACCCTCACGGATCAGGCCGAACTCCACGGTGAACCAGAAGAGCCGCGCCAGGCGGTCGGTGTGCAC
>CAIYOC010000028.1 GCA_903927725.1 uncultured bacterium
GGGCCGCAGCGGGATCTTCACGCCGCGCTCATCGGCGCACTGCTGCGCCAGCTCGTAGCCAGCATCGGCATGGCGGAACACGCCCATCATCGGATCGTTCGTGAGCACGCGCTCGAGACGCTTGGCCGCGTCGGGCGAACCATCGGCGACGATGACCTGGCCGGCGTGCTGGCTGTAGCCGATGCCGACGCCGCCGCCGTGGTGGAAGCTCGTCCAACTCGCGCCGCTCGCCGTGTTCACCGCGAAGTTGAGGATCGCCCAGTCGCTCACCGCGTCGGTGCCGTCCTTCATTCCTTCGGTCTCGCGGTTGGGGCTTGCGACGCTTCCGCAATCGAGGTGGTCGCGGCCGATGACGATCGGCGCCTTCACCTCGCCCCTGGCGACCATCTCGTTGAAGCGAAGGCCCGCGCGGTGTCGCTCGCCCAGGCCGAGCCAGCAGATGCGCGCCGGCAGGCCCTGGAACGCCACGCGCTCCTGCGCCATGCGGATCCAGCGCTCAAGGCCCTTGTCCTCGGGGAAGAGCTTGAGCACGGCTTCATCGGTCGCCGCGATGTCGGCCGGGTCGCCCGAGAGCGCGACCCAGCGGAACGGCCCGCGACCCGTGCAGAACTGCGGGCGGATGTACGCGGGCACGAAGCCCGGGAACGCGAACGCATCCTTGAAGCCCATGTCGAAGGCCCGCTGACGGATGTTGTTGCCGTAGTCGAAGACCTTGGAGCCCTTGCGCAGGAAGCCAACCATGAGCCGCACATGGCGCTCCATCGAGGCCATGCTGAGTTCCTGGTAGCGCACCGGATCGCTCTCGCGCAGGGCATCGGCGGCCTCGCGCGTGAGCCCGTCGGGGTAGTACCCCTCGAGCGGATCATGCGCGCTGGTCTGATCCGTCAGCGTTTCCGGCACGATGCCGCGCGCATCGAGCCGCGCCAGCAGGTCGACTGCGTTGGCCAGCACGCCGACGCTGATCCCCTTGCCCGCACGCTTGAGCTCGAGCGAGCGATCGATCGCTGCATCAAGGTCATCGTGAAGCTCGTCGAGGTAGCGGTCGTGCACGCGCTTCTCGAGCCGCTCGCGGCAGGTGTCCGCGATCAGGCAGGTGCCCTCGTTCATCGTGATGGCCAGCGGCTGCGCGCCGCCCATGCCGCCGCAGCCAGCGGTCACGTTGAGCGTGCCCTTGAGCGTTCCGCCGAAGTGCTGGCGCGCGCACTCGGCAAAGGTCTCGTAGGTCCCCTGCAGGATGCCCTGCGTGCCGATGTAGATCCAGCTGCCGGCGGTCATCTGGCCGAACATCATGAGCCCACGCGCGGCGAGGTCGTCGAACTGCTGCTGCGTGGCCCAGTGCGGCACGAGATTCGAGTTGGCGATGAGCACCCGCGGCGAGTCGACCGTGGTTCGCACGATGCCGACGGGCTTGCCGCTCTGCACGAGCAGCGTCTCGTCCGGGGCAAGGGACTTCAGGCTCGTGATGATCGCGTCGAACGCTTCCCACGAGCGCGCCGCCTGCCCACGACCGCCGTAGACGATCAGGTCGCCGGGGCGCTCCGCCACCTCGGGGTCAAGGTTGTTCATGAGCATGCGCATGGCTGCCTCGGCGGCCCAGCTCTTGCACGTCAGGGTGTTGCCACGAGGGGCACGGATCACGCGCGCGGCGGTCGACATGGAGGGAAGTCTAGCCCTGCCCCGGCACCTGGCGAAGCTCACGCCGTCGCGCGCGCGAGGCGATCGGTGACGGAATCCCATGCACCACCGGCGTGCTCCGGACGCTCGATCACGATGCGGGCGCAGCCCGAGGCATCCGCGCGCCGCAGCGCCCCGTAGAGCAGCGCGGCGTACTGCTCGCCATCGCGCGGCATGGGCACGAGCCGGTGCGGCGACGGCACGCTGCGACCCTCGAACGCGATGACGGCGGCGGGTTCCGGCGAGGCATCGAGTGCGCGTTGCAGATCGTGGCCGTCGACGAGGACGGCCGGGTGCTCGGGCGCGTAATGGCGCGCCGCCGTGCCGGGACTCGCGCCTTGGCTCGACGCATGCTCCACGTCCACCCGCCCGAGCAGTTCGCGCAGCCTCTCGATCGTGACGGAGCCCGGCCGCCGGACGATGGGCACCAGCGTCGTCAGGTCGATCACGGTGCTCTCGATGCCGAGCGTGCACGGCCCGCCGTCGAGGATCAGCAGTTCGGGCTCATCGAGGAAGTCCTGTGCCACATGCTCGGCAGCCGTCGGGCTGACCTGTCCGCTGCGGTTGGCGCTCGGCGCGCTGATCGGTGCACCGACCGCGTGCAGGAGCGCGCGCGCGAGCGGGTGCCTGGGCGATCGGATCGCGATGGTGTCTCGGCCGCCGGTCGCAGCCAGCGGCACGGACTCGGCCTTGCGCAGGATCATCGTGAGCGGGCCCGGCCAGCACGCACTGGCCAGCAAGGACGCCTCACGCGGCCAGTCCGCCACGAGCGGCCGCGCCGAGGCGACATCGAGCACGTGCGCGATGAGCGGATTGTCGGCCGGCCGTCGCTTGAGTGCGTAGAGCTTCTCGATTGCCTCGGCATCCATGGTGCGCGCACCAAGGCCGTAGACGGTCTCGGTCGCGAACGCCACGACCCCCCCGCTGCGCAACTCGCCTGCGGCGTAGTGCACGCTTTCGCTGTCGTAGGGCAGGACGATCGGCATGGCTCAGCGCGGGGCGGCCCAACTGCCGGCCTCGTCGAAGCTGAATCCCTTGGATTCGAGGATCGTGCCCGAGGCCTGCTGCAGCCTGGCGATCGCCTGGTTGTAGCGGGCCTTCGCACGCGCACTCTCCACGTGTGCATTCGCCAGCGCGTTCTGTCGCTGGAACTTGAGCGCGAGGAACTCGGGAGTGAGTGCAGCGAGCGTCTTCTCCAACAGCAGCAGCGCCCGCAGGTTCTCCGCCTGCGCCAGCCGCGTGATCTGAGCCTGCTCAATGAGCTGGTAGGCCGCGCTCACGTCGCGCAGCGCGCTCTTGACGCCGAACACCGCATTCTCGACGGCCTGCTGGTAGCCAGTGACCGCACGGCTGCGCTGGAGACGCGCGATGCGCCATGCATCCTCCGCAGGCCGATTGCCGATGGGCTGCGAGAACTGCAGCGCGGCCAGGTAGGACACGAAGTCGGCATCGACGATGTCCTCGCTGGCGCCACCCAGATCGCCATCGAGGCCGTTCAGGCCGACCGCAAG
Source organism: uncultured bacterium (assembly GCA_903927725.1). GTDB lineage: Bacteria > Planctomycetota > Phycisphaerae > Phycisphaerales > SM1A02 > SYIB01. The sequence continues at coordinate 3,186 of CAIYOC010000028.1, forward strand.
GTTGAGGTCGAGCTGCGGGAGCAGCCCGTTGTTGGCGACGGTCGTGTTGATGTCGGCCTGGTCGATCGACAGGAGCGCGAGCTTGACCGACGGATTGCGCTCGACCGAGGTGATCACGCTCTCGCGGAAGCTGAAGTCGATCGGCGAGGTCGGGGGCTCGTCGGTCGTGGCCACGACCAGTTCGGTGCCGACCGGGAACTGGGCATCGTTCATCAACAGCTTCAGGCGATCGCTGGCTGTGCGTGCGGCGTTCCGCGCGTTGATGAGCGTGGACTTGCGCTGCTCGACCGTGGCAACCGCATCCGAGTAGTCGGCGACGGTGGCATCGAGCTTCTGGCGCTTTTCCAGCACATCCCGCACCTCGGTGCCGACCTGGACGAGCCACTCCGCGGCCACCACTTCCTGGCGGCGCACGTGGAGTTCCCAGTACTGGTCCTCGACGGAGAGCAGCAGATCCTGCATCGATCGGCGTAGTTCCTCCGCCGCTGCACGATCCCGAACCTGCGCAATCCGAACTTGGGCGAGCGCCACGTCCTCGCCGGCGCCGGCCAGGAGCGGCTGATCCAGGGTGAGGTCGAGCGAGGACTCGTAGGCGGGGTTGGGAACGTAGGTCACCCCGTTGAGATTTTCGCTCTGCGTCACCCCGACGTCGAGGCCGACTCGACCGCCGGTCTCAAGCTGCTTGCGCAGCCCGGCCGTCAGGTTGCCGCCACGGTTCTCGACCGACGCGAAGTTGGACGCCGGCACTGCAGGACTGATCTGGATCGCGGGCTGCGGATCCTCGGTGCCCTGATAGCCGCCGCCTGCCACCAGCACTGCATCGAATGCTGCCTCCGCCTGATCGATCTCCGTCGTGCGGATCGCGCGATCGATGCGCGCGCCCTGCACCGGCAAACTGTTGCGAAGGGCTGTGGTGAGCGCATCCTTCAGGGAAAGACCAACTTGCGGCTGCTCGGTGCCCGAAAGGCCCGGCCCCAAGTCGAGCTTCATGCCCGCGCCCGCGGCCGCCGGCCCGAACGCCTCAAGCTCAGTGGCGCGCGCGGTCAGGTTGGCGGGCGCCGTGGCGGGTACGCGCGTGACCGGCTTGGCAGGGTCAGCAGGCTGGGACGCATCGATCTGCCGCTTCAGCGCACCATCGACCGCTTGGCGCCACTCGGCCTCGTCATCGCGGGTGCCCAAGGGCGACTCGCACGCGGCCACGACGAGCGCCAACGGGGCGAAGGCAAAAAATCGCGGAATCCGGGGCATTCGCGGGATGGTAGCAAGCGAATTTCAGTATTATCCGCCCCATGAAGGAATGGACTCCTTTGATCGTCGCGATGGCATGCGTAGCTTCGGCCTCTGCGCAAGACGCCACCCAAGCGCTCTACCAAGGCCGCATCACCTCCAACAACGTCAACGTGCGGACCGGTCCGGTCATCGGTGACTCGTACCCCTTCGGCAAGCTCCAGTCGGGAGATGTCGTCGAGGTCATCGAGGAGTCGAACGGCTGGGTTCGTGTTCGCACGAGTGGCGGCGCGTTCGCCGGCATGCACGCGTTCGTGTCGGGCGGCACGCTCTCGGCTGACGGCACCACGCTGTCCCTGACTGCCGAGACGCCGCTGCGCGCACCGAACTCGAGCGCTCAGGGCGCAGCACGCAACTCGTACCAGTCGATCGCCACACTGCCCGCGGGCACCACGCTCAACGTGGTCGAGACGCTTGAAGTCGATGGCCTGCCGGTCTACAAGGTGCGCATGCCCGGCACCGCGAACGGCTGGGTCAACGCTAACTACGTGCGCAAGGCGGCGCCAGTCGAAGTGCAAGCGGCAGCTGATGCCGTGAAGGCCGCGCCCGCTCCCGCGGTGGCCACCACGCAGTCGCCTGCGCCCGTGACCACTGCAGCGACGCCCGAACTCGATGCCAGCGGCCCGGCCGCTGCCGCGCCGACCAAGGAGGTCGTCGTGGTCGAGGAGGTCGTCGTCGTCGAGCCGCCCAAGCCCACTGCGCTTGATCTCTTCCGTGAACGCCGCGCCAAGCTCGCCGATCTCGAATCGACGTGGAAGCGCGTGCGCGAACAGCCCGACCGCTCTGAGGAACTCGAAGCGATCCGTGGCCAGTACATGACCTTCCTCGACAACGCTGGTTCCGATGCCGGTGCCAAGTCGACGGTGAACTGGCGGCTCCAGCAGATCGAACTGCTGATGAAGATCCAGCAGGAGAACGCCAACGTCGCCGCGACCATCAACGCGCTCGACGCCAACGCCGACGCTCTCGCGGTCATCGCCAAGGCCGTCGAGTCGCGCGCCGACTTCGACGCGTTCGGCTACCTGAATCAGTCGGTCGTGTACGACGGCTCGGCGCTCCCCGAGCTCTACGTGCTCGCGGATCCGACCACCGGCCAGGCGATCGCCTATGTGGTCCCCGACGACTGCTTCGAGTACGACCCCATGCTCGGCACGCTGGTGGGCGTGAAGGGCGACACCACCTACGACCCCACGCTGCGCGTGAAGCTCATTCGCCCACGCACGATGGAGTCGCTGCCGGTCTCGCGCACTCCGTCCACCCCCGCCACCGACGGCATGCCGGTCTCGACCGGCTCGTCAGAATGAACGACTGAGCCCCTCAAAGGCCGTCACCTTTCGAACGCCCCGCCCTGCGCGGGGCGTTCTTTCTTTTGGGGCTCCGTTTCGCCAGGGCATCCACGCCAAGGACGGCGCCGCGAAGCGCCACGCACGACGCTGTTTCCACGTCAGCCCGCCCACGGTAGGATTCCGCTCCCCCGCACGGGGCGTTAGCTCAATTGGCAGAGCGCTGCCTTTGCAAGGCAGAGGTTACCGGTTCGACTCCGGTACGCTCCATTTTCGGCAGCCGTCCCAGCGGCTGCCTTTTTGTTTCGAGCACCTTCGGCAGCCGTCCCAGCGGCTGCCTTTTTCTTTCGCGAGTTTCGGCAGCCGTCCCAGCGGCTGCCGGCACCACGACCTCAGCCGAGGCGAATCACCGACATCGCAGCGCTTGCAGCAAGCTCGATGCGGAGGATCGTCCCGCCCAGCCCGACCCGCACGGCACCAGCCGCCTCACACGCAGCAACTTCGCGATCGGAGAAGCCGCCCTCGGGGCCAATGAGCACCGTCACGGCATCGTGCCCATGCATCGCCTCGCGAAATGGCATGCCGCCCGGATGCAAGATCAGGGCGCGACCTCGGGCCGCCCGCACCGCCGCCTCGGGCGCGACCTCGGCACCGATCGTGCACGACCAGGGCTGGCGAGATTGCTTGCAGGATTCGAGCGCGATGCGATCGAGGCGCGCAGCGAGGTTCGCCGACATGCGCTGCACGCTTCGCTCGCAGGCCAGCGGCGTGATCGACGCCGGCTCGAATGGCATGCACGACTCGATCAGCGTGGCGCTGCGATCACCCTTGGGGATCGCGCAGGCCAGATGCACGGCAGGCTTCGACCGCGGCGCCGTCGTGGCACTTCCCACATCGATCGCCAGCGCGCCATCGTGCCGTCGTTGATCCGTGACGACCCCCGCGCCGACGTGGCCGGCACCATCGAAGATCGTGACTGCATCGCCAGGTCCGAGGCGCCGCGCACCCAACGCGTGCTTCGCCTCGTCTTTCGGGATCCAGACGATGCCCGAATCGGAGAGCGACGGAACATGGAACCAGGCAGCGCTCATGGTCGGGGCATCAGGTGGGGCCGATCATAGATGTCGTAGCGCACGAGCCGACTCTCGATCACGTGATGCGGAACTCCACCCAACGGCGGCGCCTCGTGCGGCCGCTTCACGATGATGCGCGGCACATGCGTGGCCAGCGCCGCCGCAAGCACCTCGGCAGCATCAGGGTCGTCGCCCACGGCCTCCTTCACCAGGCGGATGTCGCGAGGCGCAAGCGCCGACTTCGGCTTCGGCGGAAACATGGGATCGACCAGGATCGACCACGCGCCCTGCGCTGCGGCAGCGAGTGCGTCTCGCGCGTCGGCATGCACCAGCGTGATGCGCGCCGCCACGTGCGCCAAGGTCGGTGTCGACCGCGCACGCGCAAGAGCATCCTCCAGGACCGCATGGATCGATGGACTCCGCTCGAGCGCGATCACCGTACGCCCCGAAGCAGCGAGGATCCACGCATCACCGCCCAGGCCGGCCGTTGCATCGACGACAGGACCAAGACCCTTGCCCACCGCGCGCACGAGCGGATGCCCGCCGAGCGCGCGCACGTCGATCGAGCCCAGATCGATCGACACGCCCGAGCCCGGCGCGTCGGCATCGCTGCGCATGGCCAACCGGCCATCCACGGTCTCGAGGATCACGCCCATGCCCGGATTGTGCGGCAAATCGCCGTCACGCGCACCCGTACACTCCCTCGATGCCGATCGCTCCTGTCTACGACAGCCTTCTCGACATGGTGGGCAACACCCCCATGCTCCGCCTGCGTCACCTCGACACGGGCTGCTGCGAGCTGTACGTCAAACTCGAGAACCTCAACCCGGGACAGTCGATCAAGGATCGCATCGCCGTCGAGATGGTCGCGGCCGCCGAACGATCCGGCGCCCTCAAGCCCGGCGGCACGATCGTCGAGGCAACGGCCGGCAACACCGGCATCGCGCTCGCACTCATCGCGGCGCTGAAGGGCTACCGGCTCGTCGTGGTCATGCCCGACAAGATGAGCGAGGAGAAGGTCAGCCACCTGCGCGCCATGGGAGCTGAGGTCCGCATGACCCGCTCCGACGTGGCCAAGGGGCACCCCGACTACTACCAGGACGTGGCGGAGCGGCTCTCGAAGGAGCTCCCCAATTCGATCTACGTGAACCAGTTCGCCAACCCAGCGAACCCCATCGCCCACGAACGCACCACTGGCCCCGAGATCTGGGAGCAGATGGGTGGCCGCATCGACGCGTTTGTCGCCGGCGTCGGCTCGGGCGGCACCGTCAGCGGCGTGGGTCGCTTCCTGAAGTCCAAGGACCCCAAGGTGCAGATCATCCTGGCCGACCCGGCCGGATCGATCCTCGCTCCGCTGGTCAACGAGGGGCGAAAGGTCGAGCCGGGCTCCTGGCTCGTCGAAGGCATCGGCGAGGACTTCGTGCCGTCGATCCTGGA
>CAIYOC010000029.1 GCA_903927725.1 uncultured bacterium
CGGCCTTGCGATCGCACAGGAAATTGCTGCAGACGCCCAGGAACAGGCCGTGATCATCAGGATCGTCGCCCGGCCGTTGGGGCTTGCGCTCGTCGACGAGCCGCTTGACGGTGGTGCTCAGGACCCGACCGTGTCCATCCTCGCCATAGCCGGGGCTGGCGATCGAATAGAGGCGCACCTTGTGCGGCTTGCCGTTCGCATCCGTGCCCGGGGGAACGACGCCGAAGCTCTGGCCTGCCAGGAACCGGCCCTCGAGCGGCGTGCCGCCGACGTCAATGCACACATGGCGAACCACGCTCGCCGACTTGCCCTTGGTGCAGAGTGCCGTCGACGTGACGACGGCGGTCGTGGGTGCTGTCGGGGGAACGAGGTGCATGGCAGCCTCAGGCATCGAGGGCTCGTTCACGGTGACGTGGTCGCTCATGGGAGGTGGAATGCTACGAGACGCAAAATCATCGTCAATGCGTTTGGAAGCCACACAGGCCATCGTGCCGATGTCATAATGCACGCGGCCGCATGGATGCGGCCAGGTTTCCCTGACGAGAGGTGAACGATGGCAATGGAATGCTTCGTGATCGAGGGTGGGCGCAGGCTCGGCGGCGAAGTCCGCATCGAGGGCGCCAAGAACGCCGCACTCCCGCTCCTGTGCTGCTCGCTGCTGACCGATGACACGGTCCAGCTCGACAACGTCAGCGATCACGCCGACATCGACAACATGCTGAAATTGCTGGGCGAACTCGGCATGGGTGTCGAGCGCACGCCCGGCCGTATCCGCGTGACCGGCACCGGCAACGACACCTCGGAAGCCAGCTACGAGACGGTCAAGAAGATGCGCGCGTCGATCAGCGTGCTCGGCCCGCTGGTCGCCAAGCGCGGCAAGGCCTTCGTGAGCCTGCCCGGTGGCTGTGCGTTCGGCGATCGCCCGGTCGACCTGCACCTGCGCGGCCTTCGCGCCCTTGGCGCCAAGATCGAGATGGAAGGCGGCTACATCACCGTGAGCGCCGATCGACTCACGGGTGCCACGATCTTCCTTGGCGGTCCCAACGGCTCGAGCGTCGGCGCCACCGAGAACGTCATGTGCGCGGCGACCCTAGCCAAGGGGCGCACCGTGATCGAGGGCGCAGCCTGCGAACCCGAGGTCGTCGACGTGGCGCGCCTCCTGCGCTCCATGGGTGCGAAGATCACCGGTGACGGCAGCCCGCGGATCGTCATCGAGGGCGTGGATGAGCTCTCGGGCGCCTCGCACTCGGTCATGCCTGACCGCATCGTGGCCGGGACCTACGCGATCGCGGCCGCGATGACCAATGGCCAGGTCGTGCTGCACGACTTCCCGTACGACAGCCTGCTCTGCGCGCTCGACCGCTGGAACGAGATCGGCGTGCGCATCGAGAAGGTCAACGCTGCGGACAGCGACGAGCGCTGCAGCGTGCGCGTGTTCAGCGAGCGCTTCCTGCGCCCGACCACGATCACGACCCAGCCCCACCCGGGCTTCCCGACCGACCTTCAGGCCCAGTTCATGGCGCTGCTCACGCAGGCCCAGGGCAACTCGATCATCACCGAGAAGATCTATACCGAGCGCTTCCTCCACGTGGCCGAGCTGGCCCGTATGGGAGCGCAGGTGCAGCGCAACCAGAACGTTTGCGTGATCACCGGCCGCAGTCCCCTCAGCGGCGCCGAGGTGATGGCGAGCGACCTTCGCGCGAGCGCCTGCCTGGTGCTGGCCGGCCTAGCAGCCGAAGGCGAGACCATCGTCCACCGCGTCTACCACCTCGACCGTGGCTACGCGCGCATGGAGCAGGTGCTCAATCGGCTCGGTGCGAAGGTGCAGCGTGTGCCGGCAGAGCACGTGCGCGAGATCGCGGCGTCACGTGGTCCGGGCCACCGACTGGGCTTGGCGGCGTCGCCGCTCACCCAGGACGAGGGCTGAGGTCACCGCCACATTCAGGCTCGGCACGTCATCGGCCTCGCGGAGTCCGTGCTGGACCTGCATCGGCAGGTTGACGGTCGTGCCGCAGGCATCCATGGTCGCCTGACGCACGCCGGCGCCTTCGGCACCGAAGACGAACAGACTCCGCGGCGGCATGGGCACGTCCCACAGCGGCCTGGCGCCTGCGCAGTCCTCGACGGCCATCAGCGAAAAGCCATGCCGGTCCCGCAGGTGCAGCAGCGCAGCCTGCAAGGAGCTCGCGCGGGCCCAAGGCACCGTGAAGGTCCGTCCACTGGCGATCCTGATGGCCTTGCGGTTCAGGGGATCGCCGCAGCGCTCGCTCAGGAGCAGCGCTGCATCGCCGAAGCATGCGGCATTGCGGAACAGACTGCCGATGTTGTCGGTGTGCACGATCCCGTCGCCCGCGAGCACGGTGCACGAGGGTGACAGCGCCGCGGCGAACGAATCGAGGTCGGAGCAGGCTGCATCCTCGCTCTTGCGACGCTTGGCACTCGGCTCGCCGGGCCGGGAGCAGAGCATGATCGCGCCGTCATGCATCCGGTAGCCCGTGAGGGCCGTGAGTTCGTCATGCCCGATGCGATGGACGACCAGCGGAAAGAAGCCCAGCGCATCGCCGATCTCCGCCATGGCCTCGTCGCAGGCAAGCAGTTCGAGTGGCCGCACGCGAGGCGTCATGCGTGCTCGACCGAGCTCATCGGCGTGCATGGCATGCAGGGCGCGCCTGATGACGCGGGGGCTCTCGGCCAGGAACAGGCCATCGCCGCGCAAGTCGCTGTCGAACGCGTTGGCGAAGAACGGGCTGGGCGCCGGCATGGGCGTGCGTCGGCTCAGGCGCCGCTTCCGCGGACCAGCGTTTCGTTGTCGGTCGTGCGATTGACCGCGGCGACCAGTTGCTCGACCTGCACGAAGGGCGGCATCGTCATCAAGCGGCGGCGAAGGGCCGTCATGGTCTTCATCTCGCGCTCACCCATGAGCAGATGCTCCTTGCGGGTGCCGCTCGCGGCGAGATTGATGGCGGGATAGACCCGTCGCTCCGCGATGGAGCGGTCAAGGATCAGCTCCATGTTGCCCGTTCCCTTGAACTCCTCGAAGATCACCTGGTCCGCGCGGCTGCCGGTGTCGACGAGGCACGTGGCGATGATGGTCAGGCTGCCGCCTTCTTCGGCCTTGCGCGCCGCGCCGAAGAGCTGCTTGGGCACTTCGAGCGCGCGCGAGTCGAGGCCGCCTGACATCGTTCGGCCGCCGGTGGAGTAGCGGCGATTGTTGTTGAACGCCCGGCCCAGCCGTGTGAGGCTGTCGAGCAGCACCACGACATCCTTGCCGGCCTCGAAGAGGCGGCGGGCCCGCTCGATCGCCATGATGCCCATCTGCGTGTGCCGCTCCAGGTCCTGGTCATTGCTCGATGCGAGCACGAGCGCGGGCACGTTGCGCCGGAAATCGGTGACTTCCTCCGGGCGTTCGTCGATGAGCAGCGCGATCAGCTCCACCTGCGGATGGTTGTGCTTGATGCCGTGCGCGATCTGCTGCAGCAGGATCGTCTTGCCGGCCTTCGGTGGTGCGACGATCAGGCCGCGTGTGCCGAATCCGATTGGGCAGAAGAGATCGATCAGACGGCACGCCGGCGGACAGCCCCGGTACTCGAGGTGCATGCGCGGCTGCGGATCGATGCTGGTGAGTTCGCCGTAGGGCAGGCGGGCCGACCATGCGGATGGATCGAGCCCTTCCACAGACTCGATGCCCACGACCATGCGACGGAGTTTCTTCGGGCCTCGGCGCTTGCGGGCGCGCACCATCTGCACGTTGACCGTGACTTGGTTGCCGTTGCGCAGGTTGAAGCGCTGCACGAACTCCATGGGAACCTGGGGCTCGTCGTGCGAGGGAACCCAGCCGTTGCCGCCGAACTGACGCAGCCGGGCCTCGTTGCCTGAGATGTCGAGCACGCCCGAGACCTGCTCGATCGGCGCCGGAGGTTCGGGGGCTTGATGGACATCGCGCGGGCCCTCCCAAGTCTGGCGGTCGTCGCCTTCGTCCTGCTCGCCGTCGCTGTCATCGCCGGACCCTTCCGGGGCGCCGTCAAGGACCGCTGCTGCCGACCGCTGCTGGTGCTGCGCGCGTGGCTGCTGGTCTCGCCGGGGTTCCGGACGCTTGGGTGCGGGCGGCGGTGGCGGGGCCAGCTCCGGATTCGCGGCGATCGCGGCTGCCTCGGCTTCCGCCTTGGCGATGCCGTCGAGGTCAGATGGGTCGAACTTCATCCACGCGTTGCCGACGCGGCGGAAGATGGGCTTGACCGTGGGAGCTGCCGGTTCGTTGGAAGGCACGGGATCGGCCGAGGTATCCGGTTCGCTGGCGTCGCCGCCAAGGTGAAGGATGGGATCCACCGACACTTCGGTGGTGGTTGACTCGGCGAACGCGCTCGTCGAGGCCACTGGCTGCCCGATGACAGCGCCACCGGCCTGGGCATCGTCCAGCCCAGCCCCGGCCCTTCGCGACTTGGTTGCCTTGGTTGGTGCCGCGGCCTTCGTTGCGACTTTGGACCCCGCGCGGTTGGCCTTCGCGCTTGCCTTGGCGGACGCAGGCGTGCTGGCTGGCTTCGTCGAGGCCTTACTCCTGGCCTTGGTCGTGGCTGCGTCCGCGGTTTTGCCGGCGGCCTTGATCGCGGGCTTGCTCTGAGCCTTGCTTTGCACCTTGCCCGCGGCAGAAGCCTTGGTGGCAACGCTGCCGGCCCGTGCCTTGGTCTTCACGGGCGCGATGGCATCCTTGGTCGCCTTGCGCGACGCGGTGGATGACTTGGCTGGGGCGGCCTTGGGGGCCTTGGGCTTGGGCTCCTTCGAGCCCGTCGTCTTCTTGGTGACCATGCAGTGGAAGGCGCCGCACGAACGGCCGGACCCGCCGAGAGGCGAGGCCCACGAACCCGAATTCGTTCAGGGTGCGCGCCGCGGGAATCGCAGCGCCTTCGGGACGAAGTAGAGCACGCCATTGGCGCTGCGTCAAGGCGAGTCGGGTGAATCCAGGGGGCTTTCGCGAGGCTCTGCCATCGGGACGACGGCCGTTCCGATGCCGCGCGGGGCGGTTGTCCAGCGGGATCAGCCAGCGGCCGTCGCCGCTTCCACGGCGACGAGCGTGGCGCAACGGGCATTGTCAAGAAGCAAGGCGATGTTGGCATCGAGCGATTGCCCGTTGGTGCGCTCCGCGACCTGGGCGAGCAACCACGGCGTGACCAGGTTGCCATCGATGCCCGATGCAATGGCCTGCGCCGCGAGCTCATCGGCCATGGCGGAGGATCCGCCATGATCGAGCACGTGTCCGGCGGGACAAGGATTCGCCAGCACGACGCCCACGTGCGGCAGCAGCGACCAGTGTGCCCGGCATGCTGCCGCGGCATCGTGCGGCGTGGACACGGTGGCGTGCAGTGGCAGCGTACCTGCGCCGTCCGTGAATTCAGGGAAGCTCGCCGTCGCGAGGCCGATCACGGGAACGCCAAGGGTCTCCAGCGCTTCGAGCGTGGCCTTCAGGTCGAGGATGCTCTTCGCACCGCTCGAGACCACGCAGGTCGGCGTGCGTGCGAGCGTGCCCAGGTCGGCACTGATGTCAAGGGTCTGAGCGAAGCCCCGATGCACACCGCCAAGCCCGCCCGTGGCGAAATGGCGGATCCCCGCCAGGCCGCAGGTCACCAGCGTGGCGCTCACGGTGGTGCCGGCGCATGAGCGTGCCGCGCACAGCGGTCCCAGATCGCGCACGCTCGCCTTCCGTGCTTCACGGTCGGTGGCCAGGCGCTCGAGATCGCCGCGCGTGCAGCCGACCTTGAGTGCGCCGTCGATGACGGCAACCGTCGCGGGCACGCCACCATGCATCCGGACAGCGCGTTCCATCGCGAGGCTCAACGACAGGTTGAGCGGTACGCCGCTCGCAAAGTCAGGATGATCGGCAACGACCGGAGGAAGCGTCATGGCCGGCTCGCGCGGCAGGCCGTGGGTCAGGACCGCCGTCTCGAGCGCCACGACCGGACGACCGTGCTCAAGCGCGTCGCGGACCTCGTCGGCGATGGAGAGCGGCCCCTGCGCCATGGGTCAGCGTCGACGCGTGGCGAGACGGCCGCCGAGCCGCTTGGGCGGTGGGAGCATCGGCACGGCGCCGCCGGGGAACTTCGCCTCGTCGGCAGGATCGACCTTGGTCGTGGCGAGGATGTCGCGTGACTTCGATTCCGCTGAAGCGGCCTTGCGCTGGGCCTCCTCAGCCCGGCGGGCGACGACAGCCTGCGGGATCGGGCCCGGGGTGAAGTCGCTGTACTCCAGACGCGGGATCTCGATGTTGGCCAGCCGCTCGACGCCGGTGAGCAGGTCCCCTTGGTCGGGGCACACGAACATCCAGGCCACGCCGTTGCGGCCGGCGCGGGCAGTGCGTCCGATGCGGTGGATGTAGACCTCGGGGTCCTCGGGGACGTCGTAGTTCACCACGTGGGTGATGTCGTCGACGTCGAGCCCGCGCGCCGCAAGGTCGCTGGCGACCAGCACGCTGAGCTTGCCATCGCGCAGCCGATCCATGACCTTGTCGCGCTTGCGCTGGTACATGTCGCCGTGCATCGCGTGGGCATCGATGCCCTTGTCGTTCAGGTAGAGCGTGACATCGTCCACGGCCTTCTTCGTGCGGCAGAACACCACGGTCAGTCCCGGTTCCTCGCGGCGAAGGAGATGAAGGAGCAGGCGGCGCTTGTCCCACGGCTCCACGCTGAGGTAGCTCTGCGCAACCTGCTGCACGGTCAGGCTCTTGGCGACCGTGACGATCTTCTCGGGGTTGCGCATGTAGCTGCGCGCGAGCTTCTCGATCTCGTCGCTGATGGTGGCCGACACGAACACCGTCTGAGGGTGGTTGCGCATGCCGCCGAGGATCTTGCGGATGTCCTCGCGGAAGCCGATGTCCAGCATGCGGTCGACTTCGTCGAGCACGGCGTAGCGGACGTGGTCGTAGGTGATCAGGCGCCGCTCGCGCATGTCCATGATGCGTCCGGGCGTGCCCACGATGATCTCGGGGTTGCCCTCGAGCAGGGGGATCTGCTGGCGGATCGGCTGGCCACCATAGATGGGCACGGCCTTGAGGCCGGTCCGCCCGCCGAGCTCGTGGAACTCCTTGGCGACCTGGATGGCCAGCTCGCGGGTGGGCACGAGGATGAGCGCGGCGAACGCATCGCCAGGCTTGAGCATCTGCAGCGCCGGCAGTGCGAACGAGGCTGTCTTGCCTGTGCCGGTCTTGGCCTGGCCGAGGCAGTCCTTCCCGGAGAGTGCGATCGGGATGAGCTTCGACTGGATGAAGGTCGGGTGCTTGAAGCCGAGACGGTCGAGGTCGGCCAGGATGCTGTCGTTCAGCCCAAGGTCGGCAAAGGTGGTCTGCGTGTCGAAGATCTCGCTCTTGTCCAAAGTGCCTTCTTTCGGTGCGCGTGGGCGCAGCCCCGTGATACTAATGCACGGACGGCGCAGGGACGCGCACCATGGACTCCACCAGCACGATCTCCATCGATCTTCGGGCCATCGGGCGGAATGTCCGTCGATTGCGCGGCCTGATCGGGCCTGACAGGGCCATGTGCACGGTGCTGAAGGCAGATGCATACGGGCTCGGTGCCAGCCGGATCTGGCCCGCCATGGTCGAGCACGATGTCGACATGCTGGCGGTCTACAGCCTGCCACAGGCCAATGCGCTCGCTGACGCAGGCTGCACGGCGCCCGTGCTGGTGCTGATGCCCGTGCACCGGCTCGATGCCGACGACGCAGCCCGCCCGCAGTTCATCGCGGGTCAGGTGCATCTCACGATCCACGATGCGGAGCAGGCCCGTGCGCTCATCACCTCGATCCGCGAGTCAGGCCTGCGCATGCGTGTGCCTGTGCACATCGAACTCGATACCGGCATGACTCGCGGCGGTGCTCGCCCGGCCGAAGCGCAGGACCTGGCGCGTCTGGTGCACGGGAGCCGCGAACTCGAGCTCGCCGGCGTCTTCACGCACCTGGTCGCCAGCGGGAGCGCTGCGGCCACCGATGCGCAGATGCGCTGCCTCGATGAATGGATGGCCCGGTGCTCGGCTTGGCTCCCTCGTGGTCTCCTGGTTCACCTTGCGAGCAGCCATGCCGCCGTGCGTGATCCGGCGTCGCATCGCGGCATGATCCGTGTGGGCCTTGCATGGACTGGCCTGGTCGATGACGAGTGGAATGCGTTCGACCCCGGCGATGGCTTGGAGTCGGTCGTTCGCTGGACGACGAGCGTGGTGCAGGCCAAGCGCGTTCCGGCGGGAACGCCTGTGGGCTACGGCAGCACCTGGTGCTCAGCGCAGGACACGGTGATCGCGCTCCTGCCCGTCGGTTACGCCGATGGCTACCCTTCGCCGAAGCCCGGCCTGCAGCAGGCGGTGCGCATCCACGCGCGCGGTTCGTGGCAGACGGTGCCGGTGGTTGGGGCCGTGAACATGGATCAGCTGACCGTCGATGTGGGTTCGATCGTGGGCAGCTGGGGCGCGCCGCAGGAGCTCTATGGGGCTCCGGTCGAACTGCTGGGAACCGACCGCCGCCAGGCCACGCATCCGATCGAGGTGGCGCGGGTGGCAGGGCGAAAACCCTACGAAATCCTGTGTGGCCTCAGCGCACGCCTGCCGCGCGTGCACGAAGGTGCGCTCTCGATCGATCGCTCCTTGCGGTCGGTCTCGGTCCCGCGGTCCGCAGCGGCATCGCCGAACGCAGGCGAGTGAAACGCGATGGCTGCCGCGGTGGCCTATCTCACGCAAGCGATGGCCGATCTGGCCCGGCAGTTGGCGTTCGCGCCTGCAACGGCGGCACGAAAGCATGTGGCGCACGCGCTCGAGCTGATTCGCGAGATCGAGCCCGACCAGTCCTATCCGATGAGCTTCGTGGCCTTCCGGATCACCGAGTTCAGGGTCGACCGCGGTCTGGACGATCTCGTACCGGGAGCTTCGATCCGCAGCGATCTCTGCACGTTCGTGCTCGAGACCAGCCGCCGCGCACCCGGTCAGCCCAACGCGATGACCGGTCCGGTGGTGGGCATCGCCGAGCTGGCCGAACGATGGTCCGTGAGCGAGCGAACGCTGCGTCGTTGGCGTCGGTTCGGCTTGGCGCTCGAGTGGTTCGATCAAGCTGATGCCGAGCCGATGCTCGGCGTGCGTGAGTCGGTTGCCGCAGGGGTACAGGTTCATCACGCACGGGTTGTCGCTCGTGCCGGGAAGTTCCGGCGTCTTGCGCCCGTCGAGCGTCGCCGGGTGATCGAGGCCGTGGCACGGGAGCAGGCGCGCGCACCGTCGCTCGCTCAGGCACAGCGCACCGTTGCTGCGGCGCACGGGATCACGGCTGAGGCCGTTCGATTGATCTGGCAGGCCCACGGTGTGCCGAGTGCTCGTTCGTCACGCCCCGATGGCTGGTTTGCGCGCTGCGCCGCCCGCGGCATTCCTGTTCCGATCGTTGCCCGAGGTGCAGGCCTGAGCGTCGCCCATACCGCGCGACGCACCGTGGCGGACCGGGCCGCGCTGTTGGCTCGGACACTCCCGCATGTCCCGGCCTTGCCCACGTTCGTGCATCCCGAGGCGTCGAGTGTGCTGTTGGGTGCACCATGGCTTTCGCGTGGCCTTGTGTCGAGCGCCCCGACGGATGCCATGTCCGCCAGCGCCGCACGGGCCGACGCTGCTGGTCGTGATTTCACGGCACTCGCTGCCATGCGGTTCCTGCTGTGGCGAGCGCGGGCCGCGGTGGTCGGGCCAGCGCGACCCGGTGCAGTGGAACGCGCGGAAGTCGATGCGCGTTGGGGCGCCATGCTCCTCCGAACCGTGGTGGCGTGGCACACGCACAGCGTGATGCAGCGGCTCACGGCCATCATCGAGGCCCCGTTCATGGATCTGCCCGCCGAGCCGTTGCGTCGGGCGGTCGAGCTCGCGCAGTCGTGCATCGTGCAGGCGGTGTTCCAGGTCGACGTCTCGACGGTGGCGCCGAATCGATTGCGGATCGACCGCGTGGCACAGCTTGCCTTCGAGCAGCAGGTGGCACGCCAGCCGGCGCTGCGCATGCCCGGCCGCGCGCCTGCCGTGCATCGGCAGCCGGTCCGGGTCGCGGATGCGCTCCTAGGGTCATGCCCATGGATCAGCGTGGTGTCGCCTGGTTGCGGCCAGCGCGTCGGTGCCGGGGTGCTGGGCGGCGAGACACTCGAGCTCCTCTCGGCCGTGCACGGCTGGCAGGGGGATCGACCACGCTCGGTCGATGAACTTGCCATGGATCGCGGGAGAACCCGGCCCGCGATGCAGGCTCGATTGGCCGAAGCCGCCGATGCCGCGCGCCAGGCGTGGCGTGCATCCCTCGTCGGCCGTTGATCGAGCGGGTGCCAAACGCACAACGCCGCCCGAGGGCGGCGCTGTGGAATGTTCGTTGGTCCCCGCAATCGCGGGAAGACCGATCAGCGCTTCGAGAACTGGAAGCGACGACGGGCGCCGGCCTGGCCGGGCTTCTTGCGCTCGACCTCGCGCGCATCGCGGGTGAGGAAGCCGTGCTCGCGCAGCATGCTCTCGAGGTTGGCGTCGTAGCACAGCAGCGCGCGGCCGAGCCCCATGATCACGGCGCCGGCCTGGCCGGTGAAGCCACCGCCGGAGCAGGTGACGCGCACATTGATCTTGCCCTTCTGGGCGGTCTTGTCGAGCACATTGATGATCGCCTTGCGATCACGGTCCTCGACGAAGAACTCTTCCATCGGGCGCTCGTTCACCATGAATTCGCCGTTGCCGGCCTTCACGCGCACACGCGCGACGGCGGTCTTGCGGCGGCCGGTGCCCCAGTACCAGCCTTGCGCATCAGCGCTGCGGGTGGCGTAGGCCTTCTTCGGGGCGATCGTTTCGGTGGTCATTCGTCTTCAGTCCTTCGTTGGTCGTCTGGGCGTTGGTTGGTCGGGTCCGGTTCAGCTGGCCGCAACGGGCTGCTGGGCCTGGTGGGTGTGCTCGGCGCCCGAGAAGACGCGGAGATTGCGCTGGATTCGACGGCCGAGTCGGCCGCGGGGCAGCATGCGGATGACGGCTTCCGTCACCATGCGCGACGGATCGTTCTCCTGCAGGTCTGCATAGGTGCGCACCTTCAGGCCGCCCGGATAGCCGCTCCACTTGCGGAGGGTCTTCTGGTCGGCCTTCTTGCCTGTGAGCACGACCTTCGATGCGTTGGTGATGATCACGCAGTCGCCGCAGAGGACGTTGGGCGTGTACTCGGGCTTGTGCTTGCCCATGAGCATGGTGGCGACTTCGGTGGCGAGGCGACCGAGGACCTTGCCGTCGGCGTCGATGTGACGCCACGTGGCGGGAACTTGGCCGGGCTTCGCGTGGTAGGTCTGGCGGGGCATGATGAGGCTCGTTTCCTTGATCCATCCACAACTCCGGGCGCACCCAGCGCTCGGGCAGTGGAGGATCGAGGAGAATACAGAAATCACCAGAGCCGTCAAGGGAGAAGTGAGTTGGTTATAGGCGCTGGAAGGTCCTGTGAAACGGGGGATCAACGATCATGGTTGTCGAAATCGATCAGAAAACAACAATCCGTACGATGCTGCCATGACCATGCTGACCTTTGGCGCGCGCCCACGTCCCGGATCGACCCGTACTGCCGTGGCGGCGTGGGCCACGATCCTTGCTGGATGCGTCTGGATGCTCTCGGGCGGCTTCGGGTTGCTGGAGGCCGGATCCGACGAGAAGAGCGCACCTGCCGAACCGTCGTTGGTGAGTCCGCAGGCCGACGCCGCCATCCAGATGGTCGTCGCCATGCAGTCCTGGGCTGGGGCAGAGGCGATCGGGGCGGGGCTTTCGTCGCTCGATCCCCTCAAGACCCAAGGCACGCTCGAGCGGCTGGCGTTCGTGATCGCGGCGCGATGGATGGGCAATGAGCCTGCAGCAACCGAGGTGCTTGGCGCACTCCAGGCCGAGCAGCCCGACGATGCGCTGGTACGGCAGGTGAAGGCATGCTTGGCTCAGGCTGCGACGATCGACCCAGCCGGAACCGGCTCGGCCATCACCCTTCCTGCTGGTGTCACCCGCGAGTCGCTCGCTCCGCTGGGGGCGTCGGCGTCGTTGCTCGAGTCGATGGCCACGGGTGATGCGTCGCTTGGCAAGCAGGTCGCCGAGCGCGCCACGCGCATCGCGATGTCCGTCGTGGGCTTCTTCTCGCTGGCGCTCGTTGCACTCGCCGTAGGGGTGATCACGCTCGTCATGCTGTCGGTGAAGGCTTCGGGCGGTACGCCGATGTCGCGGCTTGCACCGACGCTGCTTGGCCACCAAGGCATCCACATCGAGCTGTTCGCGGCGTGGGTGGTGTACGAGGTGCTGCTCGGCGTGGTTGCCTCGCGCGTGGACCTCGCGGGGCTGGGAACGATCGGTGTCATCACGTTCCAGGCGCTCGGACTGCTGGCGCTGGCGTGGCCAGCGGTGCGCGGGATGCCGTGGAGTGATCTGCGTCTGGAACTCGGCCTGACGCTCGGAGCCGGAGTGCTGCGCGAAACTGCCTGGGGCGTGCTCGCGTGGTGCATGGCCGTACCCATGGTGCTGGTGGGGATCGTGCTGTCGCTGGTGCTGGGTTGGCTTTTCGGTGGTTCGCTCTCCGAAGCCAGTCACCCGTTGCAGGAGGGATTGCGATCCAGTTCCGCTGGCGGAATCGTCATCTGGTACCTCGTCGCTGCGGTCGTGGCGCCTGTGCTGGAGGAAATCATCTTCCGTGGCGGGCTCTACCGAGGCCTTCGGGGCGGGACGTCGGGCATGCCGATCCTGGCGAGCATGGTGGTGTCGGCGCTCCTGAGCAGCCTGGTGTTCGCGGCCATCCATCCGCAGGGAGTCCTGTTCGTGCCGATCCTCGGTGCCCTGGCCATGAGCTTCTGCCTGGTCAGGGAGTTGCGTGGCAGCCTGGTGGCGCCCATGGTCGGGCATGCCCTGAACAACGGCCTGATCGTGACCCTGAACCTCATGCTGTTGAAGTAATCGGGTGAGGATCGCGTGAAGGCGCGATCGGATGGTCCTTGCTTCGGGCACGTCCGGTAGCATGCTTGGCCGAAGGCAAGGATCGCCTTCGGAGGTGCGCGAGAATGAGCTCTCAGGCTGGCGTCCTGGACACCAAGGTCCTCGTCCTCAACCGGCTGTATGCGGCGGTGCGGGTCATCGATGCGTACCGCGCGTTCACGCTTCTGGCCAAGGAGGCTGCAGAGGTCATCTCCGTCGAGGGTGGATCGTGGGTCGGCTACTCGTTCGACAACTGGGCGCAGGCCGCGGAGTACCAGCGCCAGTACGAACACGAGGCGCATGACTGGGTTCACACCACGCGCATCGTCATCGCCGTGCCGAAGGTGATCCGGCTGCTCGGCTACGACCGGTTCCCCAAGGAGCAGGTGAAGCTGAACCGGCGAAACATCTACGCGCGCGATGGCAGCAGGTGCCAGTACTGCGGCAAGCACTTCAGCACGAAGGAACTCACGCTTGATCACGTGGTCCCGCGCGTGCAGGGTGGCGAGAACAGCTGGACCAACCTGGTCTGCGCGTGCGTCCGATGCAATGCGCGCAAGGGCGGCCGCACGCCCCAGCAGGCGAGCATGCGCCTGATCAAGGTTCCCGTGAAGCCGAAGCGCAATCCTGCGATCGCGCTGCGCCTGGGCAGCCCGCGCTACCAGTCATGGAAGGCGTTCCTCGACGAGGCCTACTGGACGGTTGAGCTGTCGGAGTGATGCCTTCGCTGGGATCGCGTGAGCCTTGCCGCGCATCCTTCACTGGTCGAGCGTCAGCATGGCAACGCCGGCAGGCATGAGTGAGGCGACGAGCGTCGCATCGAGCACGCCGCGTCCCCACGGACAGGCCTTGACCGAAGGCTCGCCATCGTGATCCAGGCACCGCACCAGGTCATGCAGGATGATCGCGTCGGCGACCGGACCAAGCGTTCCCAGCAGGCGTGACAGATGGTCCGCGGCGTGCTCGAGCATGCTTGCGGTGAGCAGCGCCGCAGGCGCCAGCGCCACACCGACACCCTGATGCTCGCGCATGATGCGCAGGGTCGAATGCAGGTCGCTGACCAGGTGCTGGGCGTGCGGCACGATCACGAGTCGCTGGCCATGGTCCTGCGCGCGAACCCGTGCGGCCGTCAAGGCAGCGCGACAGGCCTCGATGCCTACGGGCATCCAGTTGCGCAGATCGCCATCGTCCGGTGACCCTGAGAGGGACCCCGTGAAGGCGAGCACCCGCGGGGTTCCTGCGGGCCATGCGCCGGGTTCGAGCAGGGTGCCCGGCAACCATGCGCCCCATCCGGCTCCATCATGCGTCACGGCCCCTGTGGCCATGGCCGTGCAAGCGCCCGCGCGCATGCGGTCGGCCGTCAGGATCGGGTTGGTCATGCGGCGGGCCCGCGGTACTCGCATCGGCTCGTGCAGGTTTCGTGCACGATCACCTCGGCGAGCATGGGGAGCACCGGCCGGAGGCGGTCCCACACCCAAACCGCCAACATTTCGCTGGTCGGATTGGCGAGCCCGGGCAGTTCGTTCAGCAGGCGATGGTCGAGCTCGTCATGCAGCGGAGCAACGGCGCGCTTGATGTCGCCGTAGTCCACGAGGTAGCCGCGCGCAGGGTCGAGCGGTCCCTCGACCACGACGTCGACCTTGAACGAGTGCCCGTGCATGCGACGGCACTTGTGCCCCTCCGGAAAGGAGGGGAGGAAGTGCGCAGCCTCGAACGAGAACGACTTGGCGAGCCTGATCCGCATGACGCGGGATCAGGCCTTCGTCTTGGCGCCTTCGCGGTCCTCGCGCAGGCGGCGGCTCTTGCCCTGACGATCGCGCAGGTAGTAGAGCTTCGCGCGGCGCACCTCGGCGCGGCGGAGCACTTCGACCTTCTCGACGCGGGGCGAGTTGAGCGGGAAGATGCGCTCGACGCCTTCGTTGGCGACGATGCGGCGCACCGTGATCATCTTGTTGATGCCACGGCCCTTCTGGGCGATGAGGACGCCCTGGAAGACCTGCACGCGCTCCTTGTCGCCTTCGATGA
Source organism: uncultured bacterium (assembly GCA_903927725.1). GTDB lineage: Bacteria > Planctomycetota > Phycisphaerae > Phycisphaerales > SM1A02 > SYIB01. The sequence goes on from CAIYOC010000029.1 coordinate 14,970, forward strand.
TCTTGTAGTGCACGTCAAGGGTGTCGCCCACCTTGAGCTGGGGAATGGTGCCTTCGGGCTTGACCTGGCCGGCGACGACGTCTTCGAGGATCTTGCTGCGGTTCATGGGAATCTCAACCTTGGGCGCATGGGCCCGGATGGCCGTTCAGCATGGGCACGGGGTGCACAGGCCGTTGTGGCGTGGCGACGTGGGCGCATGTCCCAGAGGTCGCGGTTCAAGGAGGTCGGGGCGACGCTCGCGCGTGCGCTCGACCTGCTGCCCGAGACGCCAGGCCGCGATTGCGGCATGGTCACCATCGAGCAGCACGGGGGGAACGGATTGCCCGCGCCACTCGCGCGGACGGGTGTAGTGGGGGCAGTCCAGGAGCGGACGGCCCTGTGGATCGCGAAGCGAGAAGCTGTCCTGGGCCGCGCTGTCCTCGTGGCCGAGGACGCCCGGTTGGAGACGCGCGATCGCATCGACCACGAGCATGGCGGGAAGCTCGCCACCGGAGACGACGAAGTCACCGATGCTCACTTCCTCGAGCCCGAGCGAATCGATCGCACGCTGGTCGATGCCTTCGTAGTGACCGCACACGAGCATGACGCGAGGCGAGGACGCGAGGTCCTCGACTAGGCGCTGCGTGAGCGGCTGGCCGCTGGGCGAGAGCAGGATGCGGCGCGCTGGGCGTGCATCCATCGCCTGGACGGCTTCGACGGCATCGGCGACCGGGCCAGCCATGAGCACCATGCCCGGGCCGCCGCCGAACGGACGGTCGTCGACCTTCTGGTGCTTGTTGTCCGCCCACGCACGGATGTCGTGCGTGTGGACGTCGACCGCACCCGACGAGATCGCCCGCCCGGTCATGCTGGCGTGCAGCACGGCGGGGAACATCTCGGTGAAGAGCGTGAGGATGTCCAGGCGGATCGCCATGGCGCGGCGTGGTCAGGTCACTTCTTCGCGGGGGCCGCGGCGGGCTTGAGCTTGGTGTGGCCGCGGGCGCGCGTGACCTCGTACTGCTTCGAGATCGGGCGCTTGCCCTTGCCGACCGTCGGCGTGATGTTGGCACGCTTCAGGAGGTCGACCACGGTTTCCGAGGGCTGTGCGCCGACGGCCAGCCAGTGCACGATGCGATCGGCGTTGAGGTTCCATTGCTTGCCTTCGGGACCGAGCGGATCGAACCAGCCCAGGGCCTCGATGACTGCGCCGTCACGCGGCGAGCGCTTGTCCATGGCGGACAGGCGATAGAACGGACGATGGATGCGACCCATCTTCTTCAGGCGAAGGACGACCATGTGATGACTCCGTGTTGCGCTTCCCTCGGGGCGCCCCAGGCCACAGTGGCTGAGGTCGCTGGCCGGGCGAGCCGTGGAGCCCTGCGACGGGTTGGTCGCGATGAATGGGGCCGTGCGGCGCGCCTTTGGGACGCGGATGCGAGTCGGGCAGTGTACGGAACCGGCGACTCATCGCAAGGGGGCGAGGAGGTTGGTGCATCAAGGGCGCGTTATCGGGGCATCACAGGTAGCCTGACCCTCATGAGCAGCGGATGGTGGGTCCACGACTGGTATCGCGACTACGGGGCATGGATGGTGGCTGGTTACGCCCTCATCGTGATCTTCAGCATCACCCTGCACGAGCTGGCCCACGGCTGGGCCGCCATCTGGCAGGGCGACCGGACCCCGATCGAACGGGGGCACATGACCTGGAATCCGCTCGTGCACATGGGGTGGGCCTCCTTGTTGATGTTCGCGGTGATCGGCATTGCGTGGGGCCTGATGCCGGTGGATCCATCGCGCATGCGGCACGGTCGGCGCAGCATGGGCTGGGTGGCGCTGGCGGGACCGATGATGAACGTGTTGATTTCGTTCGTTGCGCTCACCGTGCTTGCGGTTGCGTCGGCGAAGAACCTGGCGATCGGCGAGCGAGCCACGCTGCTGCTGTGGCTGGCCGGCTACATCAACCTTGCGCTGGCGATGCTGAATCTCCTGCCGGTGCCGCCCCTCGATGGTTCGCGCATCGCCGCGGGCGTGTCGATCAGGGCGTACTCGTTCTTCAATCGGCCCGAGGTGGCTGGTGCATCGGTGTTCGTGCTGCTGGCCGTCGTCTTCCTCGGAGCGGGTGACCTGATCTTCGATGCCGCGCTCGCGGGTGCGAAGTGGTACACGGCGGTCGCCGAGCGATTCCTGAACAGCTGAAGAGGGTTGGTCAGGTCGCGCGGTGCACGATCTCGCCGCCGATGATCGTCATCAGCACACGCGGTGGTGCATGCACCCAGTCGGCCGTGCGTGGATCACGATCCAGCACGGTGATGTCGGCCGGTGCCCCGGCCTGCAAGGTGCCGCAGCCGCCGGGGAATCGAAGCGCCTTCGCCGCCTCGATCGTGTAGGCGTGCAGGGCTTCGATCGGTGTGAGCGACTGGTCTGGTGCCACGACGGCTCCGTTGCGATCGATCCCGGTGATCGCCGCACGCATGCCAGCGATGGGGCAGCAGGTCACGATCGGCCAGTCGCTGCCGAAGACCAGGCGCGCGCCTGCGCTTGCGAAATCGCGGAACCGGAAGAACCGTTCCATGCGCGACGCACCAAGCCGTGATGGGGCGTTGGGAGCATCGTCGGCCTTGTGCAGGGGCTGCATGCTGACGATCCTGCCGGCGCAGCGCGCGATGTCCTCCGGGCGAGCGGTCTGTGCATGCTCGATTCGGCCGGCCCGTCGTTCGTCACGCTCGAGTGCATCGAGCGCTGCCGTCAGCGCGGCATCGCCGATCGCGTGCATGCTCGGGCTGAGGCCGTTGGCCAGGACATGCTCCGCCCACTCGCGCAGCAGGCCATCGGCGGCAAGCTCGGTCCAGAGCCCACTCGTGGACGGTTCGTCGGCATACGGCTCGTGCATGCGCGCGGTACGCGACCCGAGCGTGCCGTCGATGAAGCTCTTGTAGCCGACCACCCACAGTCGATCGGTGCCTTCGAAGATCACGCCCGGCGTGACATCGAGCGGCCAGTCGCGGTCGAGCAGCGTGACCGCCATGCGCAGCGGCAGGTCGTGGCGGCGCGGTGCGATCACGTGCTCGAGGTCGAGCCCGTACTCCATGCTGCCCACGCCGGTCACGCCCAAGGCATGCAGGTGGCGCACGGCAGCATCGAGTGCCATGCGGCGCACATCCATGCTCGGTGCGGGAATCTCGGGCTTGGCGATGTGCCACGCAGCGGCCTCGCGCAGCAGGCCGGTGGGTGTGCCGCCGGCATCGCGCACGATCTCGCCGCCCTCCGGGGTCGACGAGAGATCGAGCCGGGACAGCACGCTCGTGCTGACCACGCAGGCGTGGTGATCCATGCGCCAGGCCACGACGGGCCGGCCATCGAGTCCATCGAACCATGCGGCGGTCGGCTGTTCGCCGCCCCAGCGGTCCTCGTTCCAGCCCTGGGCGATGAGCCAGCGATCAGGCCCGAGCGTGGCATGCCGGGCCCGCACAAGGCACTCGACCTCGGCGCGACTGGTGCACGAACCCAGATCGAGCATCTCGAGCCCGAGTCCGCCGAGGATCAGGTGCAGATGGCCATCGATGAGCCCTGGCACGGCGAACGCGCCCCGAGGCAGTTCGATGGTGGGCCTGCCCGGATCGCGTTCACTGATCGAGCCGTCCGCCCAGTGCACGCCGTGACGATCGCCCGATGTGGGGCACCAGGCGGGAACGGCGAGCGAAGCAGCGGTGGCCATCGCCCTATCCTAGGAGCATGATCGCCCGACGAATCGCGCTCCATGCCTCGCTCCTCGCCTCGCTGACGACCGTTGCCTGCAGCGATGCCAAGCCCAAGCCGCCTGCGTCCGCGGGCCCCAAGCCGCCGGCGGCGAAGGCGCCGGATGCGGCGGCGTCAACGCCTGCTCCTTCGGCGCCGGGCGCGGCGACGGCGGATGCTGCTGCGCCGTCCTGGCCGCTCAGCAGCGCGACGAGCGATGCAGCGGTGATCGAAGTCGGTGGGTTGAGTTTCCCCAAGCCGCCGACCTGGCAGTGGCAGCTGCCCACGATGCAGTTCCGCACGCTGCAGTACTCCGTCCCGGGGCCGGGTGGCGAGGACGGCGGTGCAGCTGAACTCGTGGTGAGCCTGTTCGCCGGCGGTGACGGCGGCCCGATCGATGCGAACATCGAGCGATGGGTGCGCCAGTTCCGCGGCACGGATGGCGGACCGATCGTCCCGGTGCGCGAGGACATCACCGTTGCAGGCATGAAGGTCGCGCTGATCGAGCTCAAGGGCGCGTACCAGGGCATGGGTGCTGCGGCACCGCGTCCGGGCCAGATGCAGTTCGGCGTGATCGTGCAGGCACCGGGCCGCAACGTGTTCCTGAGGCTGAACGGCCCGGAACGCACGGTCGAACTGCATCGCAAGGACTTCAGGGCGATGGTCGACGGCTTGCGCGCCGATCTCGCTGCGCCGCCGGACCCGTGATCGCCTGCAACGACAGCGGGCCGACCGGGGTGTCCGATCGGCCCGCGCGGCTTGTGCCTGGACTTCGCTTCAGCGCTTGCCGGCGGCGTCGAATCGCTTGTTGACCTCGTTCCAGTTGACGACGCCCCACCATGCGGTGATGTAGTCAGGGCGACGGTTCTGGTAGTTGAGGTAGTACGCGTGTTCCCACACGTCGAGGCAGAGGATCGGCGTGCCTTCGCAGTCGCTGATGCCGGCCATGAGCGGGTTGTCCTGGTTCGGGGTCGAGCAGACCGCGAGCGTGCCGTTGGGCATCACGCAGAGCCACGCCCAGCCTGAGCCGAACCGGCCCGTGCCCGCCGCCGCGAACTTCTTCTTGAAGTCATCCATCGAGCCGAAGGCGGCGTTGATCGCCTTGGCGAGCGCATCGCTCGGCTGGCCGCCGGTGCCGGGGGCAGCCATGAGCGACCAGAACATGGTGTGGTTCCACGCGCCGCCGCCGTTGTTGCGCACCGGGTTGCGAAGGCCATCTGGCAGCGACGCGATGCGACGGCAGAGATCCTCGAGCGAAAGCCCTTGCAGGTCGGCGTGGGGCTCGAGCGCGGCATTCAGGTTCGTGACGTACGCGTTGTGGTGCTTGGTGTGATGGATGTTCATCGTGCGCGCGTCGATCACGGGCTCGAGCGCGTTCTCGGCGTACGGCAGCGAGGGAAGGGCGAACGGGTAGTGGTTGCTCATGGCCGCAGTCTAGGCCGTGCTGTGCAGCGGTGTGTCGAGGCTCGCGCCGCGGCGTTCGAGGCCGTCAGCGCAGCTCGAGACCGTCGAAGCCGAACTCCACGCCCTCGGGCAGGTTGCGCGCGTCACGGTCGTGGAGGACGTCGTGGGTCATGTGCACGAGCACGGTGCGGGCCGCGCCGATGCGCGCGGCAGCATCGATCGCCTGGTCGATCGTGAAGTGGGTGGGGTGCGACCTGAACCGCAGTCCATCGAGGACGAGCGTGCGTGTGCCCACGAGGTGACGCCACGACTCGGGCGGGATGCCGTTCACGTCCGTGGCGTAGACGAGCGGGAAGAGCGGGCCCGGACCATCGAACCTCCACGCCAAGATGGGCAGGCGGCCATGCAGCATGGGGACGGCGGTGGCGCCGATCCCATGGCAGTCCAGCGTTTCGCCGGGCTCGACCCGCATGGCGGTGAGGTCGGCGACCCAACTGTCGTTGGCGTTGCGTGCGCGGTCGAAGACGTGCGCGTAGATCCGGCGCACTTCGTCGATCGTGCGTCCATCGCCGATCACGGGGATCGAGGTGCCCATCAGGGCGTTGTAGCGACGCACCTCATCGAGGCCCCAGACATGGTCGACGTGGCTGTGCGTGAGGAGGATGTGGTCGGCGCGGTCGATGCGATGGGTGAGTGCCTGCTGACGGTGGTCAGGGCCGACATCGAGCAGGACGGTGCGTCGGGTGCCGCGAGCATCGTTGAAGCGCAGCATCGCCGCGGTGCGCAGCCGCCGGTCCCTCGGGTCGTCGCTGGTACAGGTTGCGCAGTCGCAGCCGATCAACGGCACGCCCGCAGATGTACCCGTGCCCAGCAGCGTGAGCACGGCGGAGGGATCACCCGGTGCATCGAGGTTCGATCGATTGGGGCGGGCGCGCTCAGCCATGGGCGAGGGCTCCGCGCAGCCTGCGCACGGCCTCGGCGGGGTCGGATGCTGCGAGCACGGCGCGGCTCACGGCAACGCCACGGCACCCGAGCCCGGCGAGTTCCCGTGCCTTCGACTCGTCGATGCCTCCGATCGCCAGGTGCGGCGTTCCGGGGTGCTCGGCGAGGAATCGCACCAGGTAGCTGGGCCCGGCGATCGACAGCCCTTCCTTCGTGCCCGACGGATACATGCACCCGAGACCGCAGTAGGACGCCCCGGCGGCTACCGACTCGGCGGCCTCGTGCGGATCGTGCGTGCTTGAACCGATCAGCAGCGACGAGCCGGCGATGGCTCGTGCGGCCGCGATCGGCAGGTCGCCCTGGCCCAGATGCACGCCGTCGGCATCGCTGGCGAGCGCGACATCGATCCGGTCATTGACGATCAGGCTCGCTGCGCACGAACGCGTGAGCTCGCGCAGCACCCGTGCGCGGGCGAGGAGTTCGCCTGCTTCAAGGTCCTTCTCACGGAGCTGGAGGCAGTCGGCCCCGCCGTCGAGTGCGGCCTTCGCGGCATCGAGCCATGGCATCGAGCAGATCGATTCGGTCAGGAGCACGCAGACCGACCACTGGCGCGGCGCGCTTCCGGCCAACCGCAGGGCGAGGTCGCGTGCGAGGTCGTAGGTTCGGTATCGCACGCGCTCGATCCGCGTGGCCGCGAGCGGGTCATGAAGCTTGAGGGCCTCCTCGAGCGACCGCAAGGCCTCGGTCGCGCGCGAGCCGTTGGCGAGCGCCAGCGCATGCAGGTCCGGGCGCTCGTGCTCGACCGCGCCAGCGATCGTCGTGCCGACATCGCCCTGCGCATCTCGCGAGGCCAGCAGCAGGGTCGCGTCGAGCGAGGCGACAGCCTGCACGATGGCATGGCGGGTGGCCTTGAACCCTTCCGACAGCGTCGGGTCGCCGACCGAGAACCGGGCGAGGTCCTCGAGCACGCGGAGCGCCTCGAGGGCGCGGTTGCGGTTGGCATCGATGATGCGGAGGGTCGCGGACACGGTTTCCTGCAGCGTAGGCCGGGGTTTCGCGCACGGCGGCGGCCCGCGTCGGACGCTACCATTTCCACCCCTATGGCACAGATCCGCGAGATCAAGAAGCGCATGGTCGCCGTCCGCACCATCCAGCGCATCACCAAGACCATGCAGATGATCGCGACCGCCAAGTTCACGGCGTCGCTGGCCCGGGCCAAGGCCACCCGGCCCTACACCGACCGCATCCGCCAGCTGGTGGGCGAAGTGGCCGCCGCCGCGGGCGATGTCTCGCACCCGCTCCTGCAGGGGGGCGGATCGTCGGGCAAGGTGCTCGTGCTCGTCATCGGCAGCGATCGCGGCCTCTGCGGCGCCTACAACGGCAACGTGCTGCGCACGGCCATGGTCCGCATCAGGGCGCTCAAGGCTCAGGGCAAGCAGGTCGTGCTCCACACCGCGGGCAAGAAGGCGTTCGCGTTCTTCAAGTACCAGCAGATGCTGCCCGAGGAACGATTCACCTTCGGTGACCGACCCAAGTACGAGGACATCCAGGCGCTCGCCGAGCGCTACATGGATGCGTTCATCGCGGGGGAGTTCGAGCAGGTCGTGATCTGCAGCATGCGCTTCGTGAGCAATGCCCGCCAGATTGCCGAGGCGGTGCAGCTGCTGCCGCTGTCGATGCCGCAAGCGGCGCAGGGCGCATCCACCGCGTCGTACGAATTCAGCCCCGGTGCCGGCGAGATCCTCGATGACCTCCTGCCGCGCAGCGTGAAGGTCAGCCTGTTCCAGGCCTTCAACGATGCCATCGTGAGCGAGAACGTCATGCGCATGGTGGCGATGAAGGCTGCGACCGACAATGCGTCGGGCCTCGGCCGTACGCTCAAGCGCAACTACAACCGCGCACGCCAGGCGCGCATCACGACCGAGCTCACCGAGATCGTGTCGGGCGCCGCGGCGCTCGGCTGAGCCGATCTCCAGTCAAGCATCTCGAGGCCCGTGCCATCCGGCGCGGGCCTCGTTCGTTTGCGCGATGGGAGCCCGGCGGGGCGCTCGGCCTCAGCCCGGGTCCTTGCCCGTGACGACCGGCATGCTGGCCTTCGTCCAGCCCTCGAGCCCGCCGCGCAGCGTGTACACGCTGTCGTAGCCGAGCTCGATCAGTCGCTTGCTGGCCGCGGGGCCGAGCACATCGTTGGCGTTGGTGCCGTACACCAGGATCGCCACGGACTTGAAGTCGCCCAGTTCGGGCACGGCCACGTCATTCATCGTGGGCATGGGCATGGAGCGCGCCCCCTTCACGTGACCCGCTTCGTACAGGGCGACGGGACGGGGATCGATGATCACGACGCGCTTGGACTTGCCGAGCAGGCCCTTGTCGCGCGTTCCCAGCGCAAGCACCTCGTCGGCGCGGACCAGGGTGAGGTCCTTGTCGCTCGTGCTCCGCTCGCAGGCGGCCAGCGGCAGGGAAAGGACGATGCTTGCAGCAAGGATTCGCAGTGCCATGCGACTAGTGTACGGAGCATGTCGACGCTCCTCATGCCGTGCGTGGCACGCCTCGTGGCCTTGGTCGCGCCCTTCGTTGCGGGTGCGCCGAGCGCGTGGGAGGGGCCTCCGCCTGCGCTCGGTCCGACGGGCCAGCGTGCTCGCGAGGCAGAGCCGCACGTCAAGGCATCGCTTGCCCCGTCCATCCTTCGCACGCCGGATGGACGTCGCTTCATCGATGTTCAGTTCGCCATCGAGCCAGGCTGGCACCTGTACTGGCGCAATCCGGGCGACAGCGGGCAGCCGCCGCGCCTGGACTGCACGCTGCCCGAGGGCTGGTCCTCCGGCGAGCCGATCTTCCCGGTTCCCAATCATCTCCCGGAGGATGAGGACATCCTGGCGTTCGAAGGTTCGCTCCGCGTGCTGGTGCCCGTGAATGCGCCAACGTCGTGGGCCAGCGGCTCGGTGTCTGCGGGTGTGGCGGCGCAGTGGATGACCTGCAAGGAGCACTGCGTGGTGGAACGCCAGTCCTTGAGGGCAGAGCTGGTCGAGAAGGAGGCGCCGATGCCTGGCGGCTATCCCGAAGCCGCACCCGCCGCCCTCGCGGCCAGGCTGCAGGGAAGCGGTGATGACCGTGTGCTGGTCGTCGATGCTTCTGCACTCGGCGGAACGGCCCGGTGGTTTCCCGATGCGTGCGCAGGTGTGCGCTTTTCCAGCGAACGCATGCTGCCCATGCCGGGCGGCCGCATCGAGATCCCCGTGCGGATCCGCGAGGGGGACGCTCCGGACCGCCGTCCCGTGGTCCGCGGCATGGTCGTGATCGATTCTGCCGGGGTGGTCAGGGCCTTTGACCTAGCTGTCCCTGCGGCTGCTCCTGCGGCAAAGTGAGCGAGGGGCGCCACTGCGCCCGCTGGCGTGGCTAGAGTCCCGGTGTCCGGTTCACGATTCCAGGATCCAACCAGAAGGAACGACCCATGAAGCATCTCGCCCTCATCGCCTCGCTCACCGTCGGTGCCGGCCTTGCGCTGTCGCCGGTCATCGCTCCCGCCGCCTTCGCAGCGGAAGGCCAGAAGGCCACCGCCAAGGTCGGTGAAGCCGCGCCCGACTTCACCCTCAAGGGTGCTGACGGCAAGGAATACAAGCTCGCCGACTACAAGGGCAAGATCGTGGTGCTCGAGTGGATGAACCCCGGCTGCCCCGTCTGCCGCGAAGTCTGCGAAGAGGGCAAGGTCGGCTCGATGATGAAGTCCTGCAAGGAGATGGATTCCGACGTGGTCTTCCTCTTCGTCAACAGCACGGCCGCGACCGCCAACGATCCCAAGTCGAGTGCGGACTACCTCGCCAAGAACAAGATCGAAGCACTCGCTCTCATCGACGGCGACGGCAAGGTCGGTCATGCCTACGGCGCGAAGACCACGCCGCACTGCTTCGTCATCGGCAAGGACGGCAAGCTCGCCTACGACGGCGCGATCGACGACAAGGGTTCGAAGAACTACGTGGTCCAGGCGGTGAAGGCGCTCAAAGAAGGCAAGGCGGTCGAGCCATCGACCACCAAGCCCTACGGCTGCAGCGTGAAGTACGCCCGCAAGTGATCAACGGTCCCGTGCCGCGCCAAGCATTGCGGGCGCGGCAGCCGGCCGACACGACGTCAGCAAGCAACGCGGGGTGCGCCGAGCGGCGCACCCCGCTGTCGTTCCTGGACTGGTTCGCCGGTGCGCCGATGGGCGAAGCGGCGGTTGCCGCTGCGTACCGTCTTCAGCCCACGTTGACGGGCATCACGACGTAGACGAAGTCCTGGCCGAGCCGGACCACGCCGGGCTTGTTGGGGCTCTTGAGCTCGACGACGACCTCGGGCACGTCGGCGATCTTCAGCACATCCGTGATGAAGACCGGGTTGAAGCCGATCTCGATCGGGTCGCCCTCGTACTTGGCAATCGGCAGTTCGATGTCGGCTTCGCCCATCTCGGGGACGCGACTCGACAGGCGGAGCATGCCGGGCCCGAAGGCCAGTCGCACGCCCTTGCTTTCTTCGCTCGTGAGCAGTGCCGCGCGGCGGATGGCAGCGGCGAACTCGCCCGTATCGAAGGTCGCGCGCTTGTCGTGGTCCTTCGGGATCACGTCCTCGAACGGCGGGAAGGTGCCTTCGACGAGGCTCGAAACCAGCGTGGCGGCCTCGCCCACCTGGATCGACAGCCGGTTGCGGTCACGGCTCACGGTGACGGAGGCATCGGGGTCGTCGAGCAGCCGGTTCAGGACCGACAGGCTCTTGGCGGGCACGATGCAGGTCGAGTCGCCATCGGCGGGAGCGCTGCAGTCGCCGCGGGCGACGGCCAGCCGGCGCCCATCGGTGGCGACCATGCGGAGCTTGCGGCCCTTGCGCTCGAGCAGCGTGCCGGCGATGGCGTAGCGCGAATTGTCGACACTGGTGGCGAAGGCGGTGCGATGGATGAGGCGGCGCAGCGTGCCTGCGGCGACCTCGAACTCGGTACCTGCATCCTTCGCGTCGCGCACGCCCGGGAACTCGCGCGGCTCGTAGCCGAAGACCCGGAAGGTCGCGTGCTGGCCCTTGATCGTGGTCACGTTGCGCTCGGTCGAGATCGAGAGCGTGCTGTCATCGCACGCGCGCGTGATCTGCGTGAGCTTGTCGGCCGGCAGCAACGCCTCGCCGGGTTCATCCACCTGCACGCTCGAGACGTGGACGGTCAGGCCCAGCTCGCCATCGGTCGCCTGGATGGACAGCACGCCATCGGCAGCCGTGAGCTTCAGGCAGAGCATGACGGGAGCGGGGCTGCGGTTCGGCACGACGCTGGCGGCCATGGCCAGGGCATCGAGCAGGGCGGCGCGGTCGCAGACGATCTTCATGGTCTTCCTCGCTGGATCGGTGGATCGATAACGCCGGGCAAACCCCGGCGACCCGTAGTGTAACGATGGCCCGTCGGCACGACCTGTGGTGGCACCGGGGAATCGCCGGTGCATCGGCCTAGACTCTCCCCATGCTCCTGAAGCTCTTGCGCCAACTGACTCGCGCCTACGGCTACGCCGTCTTCGGGATTTACCTCGCGGCCTTCGGGATTGCCTTCCTGTTCGTCTTCATCTTCCCGCCGGCCACGTTGGCGCTGCTCTTCATTTCGATCTTTGGCCTGCTCTTCTTCAACGCACTTGGATTCGTGCTGCGGACCGTTGAGCGTCGATGGAACCGCGCTCGACTGGGCAAGGGACTCTGCCCCGAGTGCGGTGCTGCTGCGCTCTCCTCTGTCGTGGTCGGCGCCGGCGAGATGCGGTGCGGCGCGTGCGATGCGCGCCACGACGCGCAGGGCACCTGGATCAAGCCCGTGGTCCACGAGCCTGAGCCTGTGCAGGCCTGATCAGGCCTGATCAGGCCGAGGGATTCTCGCCGTGCTCGATGCGCGTGATCTTGGACAGCCGGCGCTCATGACGGCCGCCCTCGAACGACGTGGACATCCACACATCGACGATGCGCTTGGCCAGGATCGGCCCGATCAGGTCGGCTGACAGGCAGAGCACGTTGGCGTCGTTGTGGCTCCGGGAGAGCTGCGCAGAGAGTTCATCGCTCGCAAGGGCTGCTCGAATCCCGTCGACCTTGTTCGCGGCAATGCACATGCCGATGCCGGTGCCGCACACCAGGATGCCGCGGTCGGCTTCGCCGCGAGCCACCGAGTTGGCCACCAGCCAAGCGATGTCCGGGTAGTCGCAGGGTGCGCCACTGCACTCGCCAAGCACCACGGGGTCATGCCCCGCGCCGCGCAGCTGCGCGACGAAGGACTGGACGAGCGAGACGCCGCGATGGTCCGATCCGAGCGAGATCCTCATGACGGGAGCATGGCAGAGATCCGGCTGGGGATCAACTCGGCGAAGTGGCGTGCCAGGTCGTCGTACGCCTCCTGGCCCATGCCGATCGGGTCGGCCACGTCGCCGGCGGGGTCAAGCAGTTGGATCCGGTCCTTGAGCGCAGGCCGATCAGCCACCAATCGACGTGCTGCCTCGACGTGATGGCGGGTCATGCAGAGGATCAGGTCGGCCTTCTCGATCATCTCGCGGCTCAGGGGCTTGCTGCGACCGGCATGGTCGATGCCCATGTTGCGCAGGGCGCGCACGGCTTCGGGGCTCGGCGGTTGGCCGTCCCAGGCGCCCACCCCCGCGCTCCCGACGAAGAGCGCCGCCCCGCTCGGGAGGCGGCCCTGTTCCGAGGCATGCCGCGCGATGGCCTCGGCCATGGGCGAGCGGCAGGTGTTGCCGGTGCACACGAACAGGATCGTCTTCACGAGGATGAATGTAGTCCCGCGTCGACGGCGCTGCAGCCGCCCTCTAGACTGCACGGGCCCAGAAGGGAACCACCGCGTGGACTTCGTCGAATTCGACCTGGCGTGGAAACAGCTCGCACCCCGTGGCGTCATCGAGGCCGGGGATGGACCCGTCGCATTCCGAGTGGCGCTCGAGGAAGGTGCGCCGGTCATCGACATTGCGGCCAAGGATCACCCGCGGGCGGCAAGCCTGCCTCCCGACATCAAGCGCATGTCGCGCGCGCGCATGGCCGAGTTCGTCGAGGCGATCGCGCACAAGCTGCACCTGCAGGAGGTGCTCGTCTTCCCGGTGGGGAAGTGGAAGCAGGTCTTCGATGCCGTCAGCGAACCGATGGCCAAGCACGAGCAGTGGGCGGCGATCGATGGCAGCGCGAGCGTTGAGCTGAACCGTCGCGACCCGATCGTCTTCGAGCAGGGTGACCATCACGTGCTCCGCGCACTGGTGCAGTGCGTGCTTGAATCAGGATCGGAGCAGGCTCATGGCATCGGCATCGCCACCACGGGCACTTCGCTGGTGATGGAAGTGCTTCCGCCCGGTGAACTCACGGTCTACTGCGGTACGCCCGCGCTGGCCCAGCAGGTGCTCGAATTGATGAGCCACCTGAAGCCGGACGCCTGAACATCAAGCGCCCGATCGGTGGAAGCCCGCAGGCCCCGCCTGCGTTCAGCCCTGTCCACGGACCCAGTCGACCAGCAGGCGCACGCCCCATCCCGTGGGTCCGGCCGCGCAGAGGTCCGTGGCCGACTCGCTGTTGGCAACGCCTGCGATGTCCAGGTGCGCCCAAGGCAGTGCATCGTCCACGAAGAACGACAGGAACGCAGCGCCTTGGATCGGGTGTGCCATCCGCGAGGGATTGCTGTTGATGAGGTCGGCGTGTTGGCCACGCATGTAGTCGCGGTGCTCCGGCCAGAGCGGCAGGGCCCAGACCTTCTCGCCTGTCGCGGCGGCACTCTGCTCGAGCCCGGCACGCAGCGATGGATCGTTGCAGAAAAGGCCCGCGCTGAAGTGCCCGAGCGCCGTGACCACGCCCCCGGTGAGCGTGGCCAGATCGATGAGGTGCGTTGGCTTGAGCGATCGGCACGCCCAGCTCATGGCATCAGCGAGCACGAGACGCCCCTCGGCATCGGTGTTGGTGACCTCGACGGTCACGCCGTTGTGCATGGTGATGATGTCGTCGGGGCGGTAGGACTCGCCGTTGACCATGTTCTCGGCGGCACCCAGCACCGCCGTCACGCGCACCGGCAGGTCGAGCGCCGCGATGGCCTGCATCGCGCCCAGCACGGCGGCGCCGCCCATCTTGTCGTACTTCATGCCCTTCATGCCGTTGTTGACCTTGAGGCTGTAGCCGCCGGTGTCGTAGGTCAGGGTCTTGCCGATGAGCACCAGGTGCTTGCCTCGTGCGCGGCCCGAGAGGCGGCGGGGCGCATGCTCCAGCACCGTGATGCAGGGCTTGGCGGCCGAGCCCTTGCCGACGTTCACGAGTCCACCCATGCCGAGCTTCTGGGCTTGGCGGAAGTCGATCACGCTGTGCTTGAGGCCGGCCTTGCGGGCGAGCGCACGAGCCTGGGCATCGACCCATTGGGGGTTGCAGATGTTGGGAGGCGTGGCGCCGAAACGGCGTGCTGCGTTGACCGCATCGGCCACGACCAGGCCGCGCTCGATCGACTCGCGGGTCTTGGCGGCATCGGTCCAGATGGCCAGAGCGGCGCGGCGTGGTTCCTTGCGCGTCGCACGGCCATCGAGCTCATCGAACCGCCACTGTGCGATCGCGATGCCTTCGGCGAGCGACGAGGCATGCGCCTGCAGCTGGACGGGGGCCTGAAGTTCGATCGCGGCCGGCGCAGCGCGGTCGAGCCACTTGGCGAGCTTGGCGCCGATCGTGCGCACGCCCGATGCGCTCAGGTCCTTCTTGGTGCCAAGGCCGACGACCAGGCTCGCATGGCCCACCAGCAGGCACTCGCCGGCATCGGCACGGAACCCCGGACTCGCGAACGCCGCGCTCACGCTTGCCGCGACCGCGGGCGCCTTGGACGGTGGGGTGCGATCATCGCTGAAGACGAAGGCGACCTGGAGCGGGGAGCGGACCTGGCGGACAGCAATGGACTGGAACATGGCCCGTGATCCTAGCCGTGCATGAAGCACATGACGCGCGGACTATCCTTGCGACGTGGACCTGGCGTTCGATGTCGTCGTGATCGGAGGCGGCCATGCGGGCACCGAGGCCGCGCATGCTGCGGCGATGGTGCTTCGCGCCGGTGGTGGAGGGCGCGTGGCGCTGGTCACGATGGATGCCTCGCGTATCGGTGCGATGAGCTGCAATCCGGCGATCGGCGGACTCGCCAAGGGCCAGATGGTGCGTGAGATCGACGCGCTCGGTGGGCTCATGGGCCGTGCGACGGATGCCACCGGCATCATGTTCAAGATGCTGAACACGTCCAAGGGTGCAGCCGTTCGCGGTCCCCGTGCGCAGTGCGACAAGCATGCCTACGCCGCCGAGGTGCAGCGGCTGGTGGCATGCGATCCCGAGATCACCGTCATCGAGGGCACGGTCGATGCGTTCGACGTGGCTTCGGGCGTGGTGACGGGTTCGGTCCTTGCACCGGGGGCGTGCCTGGTCACCGCGGATCAGGCGGCGATCGCACGCAACGCCGTCGGCGATCGGCTCGCGAGCGCGCCGTATGGTGCTGGTGCCCGGCGCAGCCCGCGCGTGGATGGACCGACCACGATCCGCTGCAGCGCGTGCGTGCTCACGACCGGCACCTTCATGCGCGCCCTCATGCACACCGGCCAGGACAAGGTGGTGGGTGGACGCATCGGCGAGGGTGCGGCGGTGCCTGTGAGCGCCACGCTCCGCGCGCTGGGCTTCGAACTCGGTCGGCTGAAGACCGGCACGCCGCCGCGCCTGGCGCGCGGGTCGATCGACTGGGAATCGCTGCCTGCGCAGCTGGGTGATGTCCGCCCCGAGCCCTTCAGCGAGACCACCGACCGGGCGGGATTCCCCGCGCTCCGGCAAGTGGAGTGCCGTGCCACCCAGACCACGCCGTGGATGCACCAGCTCATCCGCGACAACCTGCACCTGGCGCCCATGTATGCGGGCGAGGTCGAGGCCGAGTGCGGGCCTCGCTATTGCCCGAGCCTCGAGGACAAGGTCGTGCGATTCGCCGATCGCGACAGCCATCATGTCTTCCTCGAGCCCGAAAGCCTGCACACGGACGAGGTCTACTGCAACGGCCTGAGCACGAGCCTGCCCGCCGAAGTGCAGGAACGGATCGTGTGCGGCTTGGCTGGCTGCGAGCGGGCCACGATCCTGAAGTTCGGCTACGCCGTCGAGTACGACATGGTCTGGCCGCACCAGATCGATGCCACCGGCGAGACCAAGCTCGTGCGCGGCCTGTTCCTGGCTGGCCAGATCAACGGCACCAGCGGCTACGAGGAAGCGGGCGCGCAGGGCTTGCTGGCGGGCCTCAACGCGGCACGACGGGTCCGGGGTGATGATGCCGTCAGGCTTGGTCGCGAGCAGGCCTACATCGGCGTGATGATGGATGACCTGGTGACGAAGGTGCCGCGCGAGCCGTACCGAATGTTCACGAGCCGCGCTGAGCATCGCTTGCTGCTGCGCGCCGACAACGCTGCCGACCGGCTCACGCGCGATGCCAGGTCCTGGGGTTTGATCGCTGATGGGCAGTGGAGGGCCTTCGAGACCTCGCAGGCTGCGCTGTCGGCGCTGCGCGCGCGGCTTGACCCGAAGATCGCATCCGGCCGTGCCCTGCGGCCCATTGCGCTCGATCCAGCAACCACCGACGAGGCGTTCGCGCTCGCACTGGGCATCGATGATGCGGCACTGGCAGCCAAGGCCATGACCGAGGTGCGCTACGAGGGGTACATCACGCGCATGCACAGCGACATCCGGCGTGCGCAGGATCACGAGCGCGTGAGCGTGCCGATGGACCTGGATCCTGCGGTGGTGACGGGCCTGCGCGGTGAGGCCATCGAGGTGCTCCGCAAG
>CAIYOC010000030.1 GCA_903927725.1 uncultured bacterium
GAAGAGCGCTCGACGGTGCTGGCCCGGGCACGTGAGCTCGCGGCACAGGCGGGTGCGATGAGCGAGCTCGATGCGATGCTCGCCCCGGCGACGAAGCCCTGATCGAAAATCACGCGATTTCCCATTGACAGTCGTTCGGGGCGTCCTAGCCTGCGCGTGCTCGATCGGCAACGGTCGGGCAACGCTCAAAAACAACGGTTTGGCAAGGGCTTTTCGGGCGGTGTCGCGTGTGCGATTGCCGCTCCGATCGTGCCGACTGCCGGCCGCATGGCACGGAGGCCAGCATGGATCACCATCCCCAGGATGGCTCGCGAGGTCGTGCGCAGGATGCGCACCACCGCGATCAAGCCACGACAGCGTCGAGTGACGGCAGCAGGTTGGCGGTGGGGCGTCAGCCCGATGCTTGGTCCGCGCGCTGGGCATCGTGGTCAGGGTGGTCGCGTACCCCCGGGGCGGGCATGTTCCTGCTTGGTGCTGCGCTCGCCTTCGGGGTCATTGCGGCCAGTGGTCAGATCTCCAGCGCGGTGCGCAGCATGCGTCAAGCCAACGTGATCCGGGTCAAGGGCGTGGGCATGGCCCCCGTCAGCGCCGACCAGGCCTGGTGGACGGGCACCGTCACCGCGCGCGCCGGTTCGCTCCCTGAAGCTTTCCAGAAGCTCGATGCCAGCACGTCGGCGCTCCGGGGCTTCGTCGTGGATCAGGGCATCGCGCCGGCCGACATCGAGGTCGACAGCGTGCGCACCAGCACGGAGAACCGCCGCGATGCCGAGGGCAACCTGACCAACGAGATCGAGGTCTACACGCTGCGGCGGTCGGTCACGATCTGGTCGAAGGATGTCCGCTTGGTCGAGCGCATCGCCATGCGGTCGACCGATCTGATCCGCGAGGGTCACGAGGTGGGTAGCGCGAGTCCGCGATACCTGGTGAGCACGATCGAGTCGCTCAAGCTGGAACTCATCGACCAAGGCACCGCCAATGCCCGGGAGCGTGCGAACCTGCTCGTGGATGGCTCCGGCGGCCGGTTGGGCCGGCTCGTCAGCGCGTCGCAGGGGGCCTTCGACATCGTGTGCGCGGGCAGTGCCGAGTTCGACGGCAATGGGTCCTACGACACGTCCTGCATCAACAAGGAAGCTCGTGTGGTGGTCACGCTGGAGTACGACGTCGAGTGAACAAGCATCGCGATCATCGCCGCGCGATGGTGAGCGCGCAGGCGGCATCGCACGGGGGCTGCCGGGGTCGGAGCCGGCAGCCCCTCCGAACAACGGGGAGTGGGAGCGGAGGGGAGATGAACGGTCGGGAGAGATGAATCGCTGGGGGATCGAACGAGCCTGAAGTTGGCTCCTTGTGGGATGACCGGTCGTGCCCTGGCTGAACGGGGCATGACCGGGCTGTGGTGAGTGGTGACGCGATCAGGTCCGGCGCGGCGTGCGGAGGGGCACGCCGCGTCGGGCCGGTCGTCGCCTGAGCAGGAACCATGGCGATGCTCCCGCTCAGCGCGGGCACCTCTGTGCCGCGGCATCCGTTCAGGCTGCGATCACATCGCCGCGGTCGATCATTAGCAGGGAGACCATGATGCTTGCCGGCGGCAGGCCGGTCAGCTCGGCCATGGCCGCGCGATAGTCGCTCATCTGGTCGCGGTAATGCTCGAGCACCGCTTCGCGAGACTGCGCGACCGAACCGGTCTTGAAGTCGATCACGTGGGCGTGCGTGATGCGCGAGCCATCGGTGCCGAGCACCACGCGGTCCATGCGGCCGCCCAGTCGGCCGCCCTCGCGACCCGGGCGCGCGCACTGGAAGGGCAGCTCGCCGTGGACCGACCACTGGGCACTGTCCCTTGGCTTGGCCAGGGCTGCACCCACCGCACCAGCCAACGCGCCGCGAGCGAGTTCGACTGCAGCGGCAAGTTCCGCGGCAGGGACTGGCGAACGCAGTTCGGCCTGCACGAGCTCATGGGCCCAGGCGATGGCCGCGTCATCAAGTCCTGGCGCCCGAGTGGGATCGGCAGCCGCGTCGGACCACGTGACCTGCCGCAGCAGGGCATGCACGATGGTGCCGCGTCGCATGGCGAGCGGATCGCTGCCAGCTCCAGGAAGCACGACCCGGACGGTACCGACGGGCTTGGTCGCTTCCGCGAAGGTGACCGTGGGCAGTACGCGTGTGGTCGCTGTCGTGCAGACCGTTGCAGGCTCGTTCAGTGCAGCGGCGACGTCAGCCGATGTGATGCCGTTGCCCCAGAAGGGCTTGGTGCGATCGCCACCGATGGCGAAGGCACGCTTGTAGGCCTCTCCGAAACCCTCGACCGACACGCGCAGCAACCACAGCGGCGTGAGCTTGGGTTCGTCGGCCTTCGTCGGCTCGGTGCAGATGAAGTGCACGCCCGACTTGGCGCGGGTCAGTGCCACGTAGAACGCCGACAGGCCATCGAAGAGCTCGATGACGCGGGCTTCGGTGTTGATGGCGGCCAGAAGGGGACTGCGCTCGGCAAGGTCCTTGCGCACGACTGGACCGATCGCGAGCGGTGCGCCGCCCGGACCATCGTTGATGGAGGCCCATGCACCGTTGGTCGCCTTGACCTCGTCAAGTGCGTCGTTCAATGCAGGTAGGACCACTTCGTCGAACTCAAGGCCCTTGCTCGCGTGGACCGTCATCACGCGGATTCGATCGCCGCTGACGGTTCGCGAACCGGTGGAGCGGACCAGGCGCACAAACCGCTCCGGTCGGCTGGCCATGTCGGCAGGTGCCGTGGTTGCGAGCGCCAGCACCTGCTTCACGCGCACGCGGTCGCGCGCACTTGAGAGCGGCGTGAGCGCTTGGGCCACGTCATCCAGCCAAGCAGCCAGGCCGCGCTCGTGCAGAGCATGGCGGATCGACGCGCCAAGGCGCTCGCAGGCGAAGGCGGATGCATACTCAGGAATCTGCACGACCCCATCGAGCGCCGAGCGGACGGGGGCCTGCGTGACCATCAGCAACGCCGCTTGGTCGAGCGGCTGCTCGGCCACGCGCAACAGCGCCATGAGCACCGCCACCACCATCGAATCCATGAGCGAGCCACGGCCCTCGTCGCTCGCACCCACACCCAGCTGGCGAAGCGCCTGCACGACATCGCCGATCTGCTGGTTGGTGTTGACGAGGATGGCGATCGTGGCCTGTGGACGCTGTCGGCTCGCTGCCAGCGCCACACGGGCTGCCGCAGCGGACCAAGTTTCCTCGGGCAGCGTTCCCCAGGCTGAGATCGACGATGGCTTGTCCTTCAGGCGGCCTGCACTTTCATGCGGCACGAAGGTCCAGTCAGCCATGGCTCGGTCGATGGGGAAGTTGGCGACGGCACTCGGAGCGTTGATGCCTGCTGCACGCAACGCGGCGTGATGGCGAACGGGATCGATCGCGGCACGATCGATCGACTGCAGGCGATCGGCCAGCGTGAGCGTGGCGGAGGGACCGAAGACCGCGTTGACGAGCTCCATGACCGCGGGATGCGATCGCTGGCTCACGGCAAGCTGCACATCGGCATCGAGACCGCCGACACGCTGCTCGCGGAGCTGGCCGATCAGCGACGGTGTACCCCCACGCCAGCCGTAGATCGACTGCTTGGGATCGCCCACCATGATGAACCGGCGATTGCTCTCGCTGGCGAAAATCTCGTCCATAAAGGGCGCAAGCACGCTGTACTGGTCGGGGCTCGTGTCCTGGCACTCATCGATCGCCAGATCCTGGATCGCACAATCGAGGCGATAGCGCATCTCGTTGAGGCCGTCGCTGCCGGCGTCCTGCAGCCGATGGGCTCGCGCGATCGCCGACCCAATTTCAGCGAAGGAGTAGCGCCCCTCGGCGTGACGGATGGCGGCGGCGTGTTCGTTGAAGCCGCGTGCGAGCTCGACGCAGCCGGCGATGCGCTGCTTGATGAGCTTGGTCTCGATGGCCAGCGCATGATGCATGATGCGGCGCACGCACCGGACGAGCTCGGGATCGGGATTGACGTTGTAGTACGCACCGCCTGCAGCGATCTTGGCGGCGAAGCCGAGCTCGGGGACGCCTCGCCAATCGCCACGAGTTGCCGCGGCGAGCAGGCTGTTGCGCCCCTTGACCCAATTGCTGTTGGGCGCGCCGGTTTTCGTCATGGCCAACGGTGCAGCGGCCAGATCGCGCAGCGCGCTCTCGAGGTCGGCAGCCGTGAGCAGTTGGGCGCCCTCGAAGAACTGGACATGATCCGCCGTCAGCGCATGCCACGGGGCATCGCCAACGCCATGGCGATCAGCCAGCTCGAGCAAGGCAAGGGGCGTTCGGATCGACGTGAGCAGAGCATCGTGCAGCCGTGCCTTGGGAGCACCATCGGTGACCATGCGCACGAGTTCCCAGACCGCGTCGGGCTTCGCCTCGAGCAGCTTTGAGAGTGCGAGCGCGCGCTGCGCGTGATCCTGATCCTCGCTGGCGATCGTCCACTCGGCCGGCAGGCCGAGCTCGGCTGCAAACGCCTTGCCCAGTCGAGAGAAGAACCCATCGATGGTGCCGATCGAAAGTCGATCGAGGTGCTCAAGCACCTGCGCGAGCACGGCCGCGTACTCGGCTTCGGTGGCGGGGCCGATCATGCCCGCCTTCTCGAACTGCTCGCGGCTATCAGCGCTCGTGGCACCAAGGGCCAAGTGCCGAAGCACGCGATCGAGAATCTCGCCGGCAGCCTTGCGCGTGAAGGTGATGGCCAGGATTGACTCGGCGCCGCAGGAGCCGCCCCTGCGCCGGGCGGCTTCGATCATCCATCGGATGAGGCGATTGGCCAACAGGTACGTCTTGCCCGAACCTGCGTTGGCGGTGACGATCGAACGATGGCTGGCATCCGCTGTGTGCATGGCGTGCTCGTTCATACTGCACCCCCGACGGCCGCGACATACGTGTCGGACGCACCATCCGTTGCCGCGTTTGGCGCCAACCCGCGGATCCCGATGCCGTGCATGGCTTGGACGAGCGCATCATCGCTCAAGGGAGCCTTGCCGCTTGGTGCAAAGTCAGCCGGGCTTCGTGCTGCCTTCACGTCGGCAACGATGGTCGCCGCCACGTCGACGGCTTCAGCGAGCTGGTCCTGGGCCCAGTCTGCGAGTTGGATTCGTGCCAGGTCCGGCTGCGCGGGCAAGGCGATCAGGCCAAGCTGCAGCGTGTCGCGAGGAACATTGATCGTGGCCAGCAGTTCGCGGTAGAGCGGCAGCTGCAGGTTGACCCAACCGGACTTCGTTCGGTGGTCCCGTGGATCGGATGGCTCGGAACTGGTCTTGTAGTCGAGTGCGGCCCACTGCCCGGTACGGATGTTCTGATCCACTCGATCGATACGGCCCGTGAGGTACAGGCCATCCTGGTCGGGGAACATCGGCGCCGGGTGTTGGCGTGATTCGGCCGGTGGTGTGCCATCGTCATCCATCAGGTCAAGGTCGTCGACGGAGCTGTTCAACTCCGTCGTCGTCGCGTGGCGATCGAGCCGATCGGCGCGCGGGGCATCGAAGGCGAGTTCAACGTGCTTGATGGCCCAGCCTTGCTGCGCCCACCCGGCCTGCACGCGAGCGAAGGCAGCGAGCCGCTCGCGAGCCATGCGCACCTGCACGACGACGGTGCCGTGCACGGAGGCGGGAAGCCGCTTGGCGATCACGCCATCGAGCGCAGCATCGAGTTCCTTGACGATCACCTTGGGATCGGTGGTTGGGGCGCTGCGGCTCAGTTCGCGGTTGCCCCACTCTTGAAGCGCGGCATGCACGAGGTTGCCGAACGCCATCGCATCGAGCTCAAGTTGGAGATCGTCACGGCGCTCAGCCTTGAGGACCCCCGTACGCAGGTATTCGTAGGGGCAGCGAAGGTAGGTCGCGAACTGCGTGACCGACATGCGCGTGATGGGCGGCAGCTCGGACACGGCCGGGTGCGTGGGCAGCACGGAGACGGTCTTCGGCTCCAGCGGCCACGAAGCCAGCGTTGATCGGCCATCGTCGCCGGTCAAAGCGAGCGTTCGGGTGGCTTGGTCGGTGGAGCCGATCAGGAACCGCGATGGCCGCAGGGGCTCGCCGTCGCCATTCGTGGCGGGAACCCCGAACCACACCGATGTCTTGCGCTTGAGCAGGCCATCCAGGATCCACGCATCGCGCGCGCGCCGAGCCCGCGCGCAGGGGAGTCCGAGCGACTGACGAAGCGAATCGGGTAGCCACGGATCGATCGCAGCGGCTTCGGGCAGCAGACCATCGTTGGCCGAGAGCACGATCACGTGCGGCGCATCGCACACACCCGCCTCGAGCCAACCCATGCACTCGATGCCTGAACGATCGGCGCTGGGTAGATCGACGCCGCGTGCGGCACTCACGACCAGGTCGACGAGGTGACCGACGGTACAGCCAGCAAGGAGTGACTCGGGGAGGTCAGCCAGTACGAGGATCGCCCGCGCGACCGCGACCGAGGCGGTGGCATCGCCCATGGGAGCATGCGAGGGCTGCAGCCGGGTCAGCACCGCGTGCAACGCGAGCAATCGTTCGCGCCCCGAGGAAGCGGCCGTGACCGCGGCGAGCAGGGCGCGCATGGCCGCGAGCACGGGCTCGACCGCCCCGTCAGTGGATGGCTTCGGCAGTTCAACGAGTGGTTCATCGAGCCGGCGGACGCCGGTCGCGGCGATGTACAGCGTGAGCTGGCGCAATGCTGCGTGCAGCCCGACCTCGTGAAGGTGGTGCTCGATCCACGGGTGACGCACGAGCGTGCCGAGGTTGAAGGCGGTGGGCTCACCGAGCCACGCGCTGATTGCGCGCAGGAGCAGAGCAGCCGAACCCTGATCGGCCGTACGGGTCGGCGGCAGTGCCACGGGGAGGCCCGCTGGCGACAGCGTGCGCGACACGATCGCAGGATCGGTGGGGCCGAGTGCCGCGATGGCGACCGAGTTCGCGGCCACAGGCTGCTCGAACGAATCGAGCGCGTGCAGCACCACCGCGGGCTGGTCATCGAGCCCCCCGACCAGCACGATCCGCTCAAGTGCGATTGAGGGCCGCGCCGCGCTCCAGGCGGCGTGAGACGGAAAACCATCTTCAAGATCAGGCAGCCCTGCATCGTGCACGACCACCTCGACCGCAACGCCCCGTGCGGCGAGCGCCGCCAGCAGCCGGCGCTCCATGGGATCGGGGTCGGCAAGCAGCACGACCACGCGCGTGAGACCGGTGGTAGCGAGGCGGCCGGCATCGATGGCACGGGCAGCGATGGCGTGGGGCAGGTCCAGCCCATGCTGGGCCAGCTCGGCCATCGCACGATCCATGACGGTGGCCAGCGCTGACCAGATGGCCGACGGGAAAAACTCCCCGAGTTCACCCGCGGCGCCCCGATCGCGCAGCGCAGCGATGGTCAGCCCCGCGCGTGAGAGTTCCTGCGCCACCTGATTGATGCGTGTCGCCAGCGCAAGCAGATTGGGGTCGACTGCAGCGTTGCCCACGAGCGGCGCAACCATCTGCGGCGCGCCCGAGCTGAGCGCCGTCAACGCCCGCAGGCACGCCAGCGTGATCGCGGCATCACTTGCTGCGGTGCGATCGGGCACGATGAGCTGGGAAAGCGATCGACCCGGCGTGAGGATCGTGGGCAGCAGCACCGGACGACCCGCAAGCTCCTGCAGGTGACGGGCCAGCGCGGCCTGCGCACGCGACGCTGGCACGATGACGATGGTCTGCGTCAGGTCGAGGAACGCGCCGCTGGGCGCGCCCGCCATCAGATGACGGGCCAACGCGCGCGGGAGCGATGGATCGGACGGCAGGGGAGTGACCTGAAGTGGCATGGGGAACCCGGGAATCTGCCGAACGCGCGTGAACCCGATCCGTGACCGGATCGTGGCACCGTACATTCAAGCCGTGCAGCCGGACACCATGAGCTTCTTGTCGATCGTCGTGGCCGTGGTCTTGGGCGTGGGCCTGAGCGCGGCCGCCGGCTTTCGGGTCTTCGTCCCGCTTCTGGGGGCGGGCATCGCCGTCCGGGTCGGATGGCTGTCCCCCGGCGAGTCGCTCGCTTGGGTCGGCAGCACGTCTGCCTTGGTTGCTTTCGGCCTCGCGTGCCTCGTTGAACTCACCGGCAGCCTGATACCGGCCGTCGACCACGCGATCGATGCGATCGCGGCGCCCATGTCGGCCGCGGCGGGAAGCATCCTCATGGCGGTGCAGATGTGCGACCAGCTCGGCCTCGGCGTCAGCGAGCAGCTGGCGGGCATGGAAGGCGCGCGCGAACTCAGTCCGCTGGTCCTCTGGTCGATCGCGATCATCGTTGGCGGCGGCCTGGCGCTGGGCACGCATGCTGCGGCTGCCGTCGGTCGCGTGGGCTCCACCGTCTCGACCGCCGGTCTGGCCAATCCGATCTACGCGGCGGCAGAGTCGTTCACCTCGGTCGTGGCGACGGTCGTGGCCATCGCGCTGCCTGCGTGTTGCCTGATCATGGCCCTGCCCATGACCATCGTGTTGGTGCTCATCGTGCTGCGCCGTCGCAAGGCCAAGCGCGCGGCAGCAGCCACCCCAGCGCCCCCATCCTCGCCAAGCTCGTGATCGCTCGCTTCAGCGCATGCGCGAACGCAGTCGCTGCACGGTCTGTTGGCCCAGTGGCGGAGCACCCTTGGCCGTGGTCTCGATGAGCGAGCCCTCGTGGCGGGCTTCCTGCATCAGGCGCACCAGATGCGCATCGAGGTTGAAGAGCCAGCGCTTGTAGAGGACCTCGAGTTCCTGGCGATTGAAGCGCGAGAGCGGGTCATCAAGACCGCTCTGGGCGACGGCCCAATCAATGAGCCGCGCGGCAGAGCCATCGAAGCGATAAAGCTTGAGCGTGCGTTCGAGCCGGGTCTTGATGGTGGCGAAGGGATCGGTCGCATCGAGGGGCAAGCTCGTCATGAGGTCTTCGGGCTTGCGGAACGCCGTGTCCGCGGCGAGACCACCCTTGGCGGCATCGACCTGCGTGATCGTGGGACGCGCATAGACCGAGGCTGTTTCATCGGCCGCCGACTCGACCAGCTCAAGCTTGGCCACGCTCGCGATCAGCGTACGCACGCCGATCGATGGGAACTTGACCCACAGCCGTTGATCGGAGCCACCTTCGCCCGTGAAGACTTCGGTGCGCGTGATGACGCCAACGCCCCATTCAGGGCGGGCCGGGTGGCGAACCTTGTCGCCGGTCTTGGTGGAAACACACGTCATGGAAGGGTCATCGCCGCACAGCACCCGGCGGGGCCGGGCCTGTCATCCCACAGGGACGAAAGCGGTACGGCTAGAGTGTAGCCCATGTCGAGCCCGATGCGAATCGCCTTCCTGGGAGATGTCGTCGGGCAACCCGGCAAGCGAGCAGCGATCGCGGCGGCCAAGTCGCTTCGCGCGTCGTGGGGCGACGCCGGCGGGATCATCGTGGCCAACGGCGAGAACATCCGCAACGGATCGGGGATCACGCCTGAATTGCTTGGTCATCTCGTGCAGGGGGGCATCGATGCCGTGACGCTCGGTGATCACGCGCTCCGCGAGCTCAAGATCGTGCCGACCCTCGAACGCGCGGGCGAGCCGATCTGCAGGCCCGCCAACATGCCCTATCGCGCGCCGGGCAAGCGCTCCGTCCGCATCGATCGCGGAGCGGGGCGTCGCGGGGTGACGGTCTTCACCGTCCTTGGCCGCACGTTCATGCCGACGCCCGGCAGCGATCCCTTTGAATGCTGCGAGCGCATGCTCGCCGAGCGCACGCACGCCGATGACATCGTCATCGTCGAAGCGCACATGGAAGCCACGAGCGAGAAGATCGCGCTGGCGCGATTCCTTGATGGGCGCGTGGCCGCCGTCGTCGGTACGCACACGCACGTGCCCACGGCCGATGCGCGGATCCTCAAGGGTGGTACCGCGTTCATGACCGACTTGGGCATGTGCGGACCGTATGACTCGATCATCGGGCGATCGACCGAGGCGGTGCTGCGCCACCTGACGACCGGCCTTCCGACGCAGTACGACGTTGCGGAAGGTGGCACGCTGGCTTGCGGCGCGGTGATCGAGATCAGCGAGGACACGGGGCTCGCACGCTCGATCGAGCGCTACGAGTTGTCGGCCTGATCGTCGTTGGGTGCCTCGGCATCGAGCGAACCCCAGCCACCGCCGCCAGGCGTCCGGATCAGGATGCGGTCGCCGGCCTGGAGTTCGGTGGTACCCACGCCGGCAAGCGGCAGGCGCAATGCGCCACGCAGCAACCACTGCTCGCCGACGGAACCCGCCCGACCGCCGGCCATGCCGTATGGCCCGCTGGCGCGGTGCTGGCCGATGATGCTGCAGGTCACCGGTTCGAGGAAGAGCAGCTCGCGCTCGATGCCCTCGCCGCCATCATGGATCCCCGCGCCGCCGCTGCCATGGCGCAAGGCAAACCGCATGAGCCTGACCGGATAGCGCGACTCGAGCACTTCGGCATCGGTGATGCGCGTGTTGGTCATGTGGGTGTGCACGCCGCTCTCGCCGCAGCCCAGTGAGCTCGCACCCGAACCACCGGCGATCGTCTCGTAGAAGCCAAAGCGAGCCGAACCGAAGATCAGGTTGTTCATGGTGCCCTGGCTGCACGCCGCACCGCCGAGCAACCGAAGCAGGGCATCCACGACGCGCTGGCTGGTTTCGGTGTTGCCCGCACCGACGGCGGGGCAGGCTGCCGGGTCGGCGTGGAACGGTGGGTTCAGGAACCCCGGTGGCACGATCAGCTCGACGGCATCGAGGAAACCCTCGTTCAGCGGGAGCACCCCCGCCCGGACTGGATCGTGCGCGCCTGCCATGACCCGAAGGGCGTAGAGCGTGGCGCTGCGGATCACCGCCATCGGCGCATTGAAGTTGCCCGGATGCACCGCACCGGAGCCCGTGAAGTCGATCGTTACGCGCTGCTGTGCACGGTCGAAGGCCAGCGATCCATCGGGTGCAGCGTGTGCACGGCGCGACAGGCGCACGCAGATGGGCGTGCCATCATCGAGTGTTTCCGTCACGCTTCCTTCGGGCACGGCCGCCAGGGCGGTCATTGCCGCGTGGCGCGATCTCGACCGCAGTGCCGCGAGAGCCGTTGCGAAGCGCGCCCCGAATCGCAGCGCCGTAGCGCGCATGCGTTCAACGCCCGTGTGGTTGGCGGCAAGTTGTGCGCGCAGGTCGTCCAGGTTGTGCTGCAGGGCACGGGTGGGATGGGGCGCATCGCGCAGGAGCACGGTGACCGCATCGAGGCACTCGACGCCGCCGCGCACGACGTGCGTGGGCGGCAGGACCACGGCCTCCTCAGCAAGCGAGGCGGCGAAGGGCGGCATGCTGCCCGGGGCGATGCCGCCGATCTCGGCGTGATGCGCGCGAGTGGCTGCGTAGCCCAGCAGCGTGCCGCCATCGGGCCGCTCGTAGATGGGGGTCACCACGGTCACATCGGGCAAGTGACTGCCACCGAAGGCGGGATGATTCGTGACGGCGGCATCACCCGGTCCGAGCTCCAGCGCGGCCGCGACGGCACGCACGCACGCGCCGAGCGCACCCAGATGGACCGGGAGGTGCGGGGCGTTCACGATGAGGGCGCCGTCCGCGTCCAGGAGCCCGCAGGAGTAGTCGAGCCGGTCGCGCACGTTGACGCTGACGGCGGTGGCGCGCAGAGCCTCGCCCATCGACTCCGCCGCGCCGTGCAGTGTTGCGGCAACCAAGGCTTCGGTCGCGATCGTTGGTGCCGCCGCAGCCATGGAGGCGGTGCGATCGATCACGATGGCGCCATCGATCGTGCGTGCAGTCCAGCCGTGAGGCACGACCACGGTGCAGTGGTCCAGCGCCAGGCCGTGCGGGGTCGCCGTCACCTGCACGGCAGCATCGTTGGGCAGCGACCATGCATCATCCGCCAGGTCCTGGTGGCGAACCCACTCGACGGTTTCGTTGCCGTGCGGCGGGTCGAAGCCGAAGATCGCCCGGTAGTGCGCACGGAACGCGCTGCGCAGCTCAGGCAGGCTCGTGGTCGAGGCGGGGACCTCGATGACCGCTTCCTGATTCGCCGGCCGGATGCCCAGGCAATCGCCGGGCGCGCATTCGGCGGTCGCGGCCCACTCGGCCAGCCCCATGCGCAGGGTGCGGACCTCGATCGAGCCGGTGCAGCTGGCACCAATCCCTTGTGCGCTCAGCAACCCAGCGCGGGCGGGCACGAGCACTCGACGCATGCCCAGCAGATCGGCGAGCGCGCAGGCATGCATGCCACCAGCGCCACCGAACGCCACGAGCGTGTGTGTCGACGGATCGAGCCCACGACGAGCGCTCACGCGGCGGATCGCCTCGGCCATGCGCGCATCGGCAACGGCGAGGAACGCGTGGAGCATCTGGTGCAGGTCGATCGGTTCATCTCGCTCGATGCGCCATCGTTCGCAGAGTTCGTGCGCGCGAGCGTGCGCTGCATCGCGGTCAAGCGGGAAGGGGAAGTGCGCGCCATCGAGATGGCCGAGCACAAGGTGCGCATCGGTTATCGTGAGCGGGCCGCCCATGCCGTAACAGGCCGGGCCCGGCGTGCTACCGGCGCTGCGTGGTCCGACGCAGACCTGGCCATCGATCAGGTCGAGCACGCTTCCGCCGCCAGCGGCCACGCTCTCGACCGCCACGCTCGGGCTGGCGAGTTGCGCAGCACCCAAACGGGTCGTCGGGGTCAACTCAAGTTCAGTGGTTAGTCGTGCGACATCGGTGCTCGTTCCGCCCATGTCGAAGGCGATGGCAGGAAGGAGCTGGGCTGCACGTGCGGCTGCGCGTGCACCGGCGACCCCGCCGGCAGGGCCGCTGAAGAGGCTGTCCTTGGGCGTGAAGAGATCGGCTGGTGCCAAGGTTCCAGCGCTGGTCATGACCCGCAGCGGTGCACCGTGGAGATCGTCACGGACCTGCGCCAGGTAGTCGGCCACGGGCTGCGACAGTTGTGCATTCACGCAGGTCACGCGCGCACGCGCTTCGAACCCGATGGTGCGGCTGAGCTCACTGCCAAGGCTGATCGACTCGAGGCCTTCCTCGGCCAGGAGCTTGCGGATGAGGAGTTCGTGAATCGGGTTGCGCCACGCGTGCAGCAGGCAGACCGCCACCGCGCCCACGCCGGTCTCGCGAGCCAGCCGAGCGCAGTCCCTGATCTGGCCATGATCGATGGGTTCAAGTTCATTGCCGTCCGCATCTAGGCGACCGCGGACCCCCATGACGAACGCATGCGGCGGCGGATCACGCACGATGCGCAGCGCAAAGAGGTCAGGACGCCGCTGGTCGCCGATGCGCATTAGGTCCTCGTGGCCCTCGTTCGTCAGGAAGAGGACCCGTGTCACGGCGCCTTCAAGCAGCGCGTTGGTGCCGCGGGTCGTGCCCAGACGGACATCCATCGCCGGCAGCCGCTGCCAGAGCAGCGTTCCGGTCAGCAGGTGTGCGGCGAGCGCCGGCGAGCTGCGCCGTGGATCGATGATGGCCGGACAGGAGATCCCGCGCGGCCACGTCGGGGGGATTGGCTGGGCTAGTCGAAGGAGGCGGCGGCCGTCGGCCGCGGGTTCATCGCGATCGATGAGCAGGGCATCCGTCGTGGCCCCGTGCAGCAGGCTGATCGTGGTGCGGTCGAGGAATCGCGCGACCCTGGGCAAAAAGGGCAGCTCGGCGACGACACCAGTGTCGTCCACCGTGATGGTCGTCCTGATCAGGCCGCTCGACAGGACCTTCGCCGAGTGCACGGATCCATCCGGCGAGACCGCCACGGCATCGGTGAAGGTGCCACCAACATCAAGCGCGATCTGCCAGGGACGGGTCATGGTGATCGCGCTGTGGCGAATCGACAGTGTACGAGGCATGTCCGCGTCCGTCCGGATTCGACCTGCGCCGTAGACTGCCCCCATGGGCCTCGGACTGGACCTGATCTACGGAGGGGCGGCGCTCCTCAGCAGCCCGGTCTGGGTGACCACGATGGCCGCGCGCGGCAAGCTGCGCACCGACTGGCCGGCGCGGCTGGGCCGTTGCGACCCATGGCCCCGCACCCGCCGAGATGGCCAACTCGTTCCGCGGGTCCTGATCCACGCGGTCAGCGTGGGCGAGGTCAACGCCGTGCGGGAGCTCGTCGCAGATCTCGCGCGGGATCACGAGGTCGCCGTCAGCGTGACCACCGATACCGGGATCACCCGCGCACGCAGCGTCTTTGGCGCACCGGTGCGGGTCGTGCGATACCCCTTCGATTTCTCCGGCGCCGTGCGTAGCGTGCTCGATGCAGTGCAGCCCGATGCCGTGGCCCTGGCCGAGCTCGAACTCTGGCCGAACTTCACGCAGGCGTGCGAACGCCGAGGACTTCCGATCGCGATCGTCAATGGCCGGCTCTCGGAGCGCTCGTTCCGCCGCTCCCTCAAGGTCCGTCCGCTGCTTTCGCCCATGTTTCACCGAGTCGCCGCGGTCGGAGCCCAGACCGATGACTATGCCGCGCGCTTCCGCGCGATGGGCGTGGCGCACGAGCGCGTGCAGGTCGTGGGCACCATGAAGTGGGATACCGCGCGCATCGCCGACACCGTCGAGGGTGCCGATGCACTTGCCGCGGCGCTGGGCATCGATCGATCGAAGCCGCTCGTCGTGGCGGGCTCGACCGAGCCGCTCGAGCATGCGCTCCTGCGCGATGCCGTGCCGGCGGGCGTGCAGCTCCTGTGTGCGCCGCGCAAGCCCGAATGGTTCGAGGATGCTGCGCGCGACCTTGCCGGTTGCGCGCGTCGATCGACGGGTGCGTGCGGCAGTGCCACCGGTCGCTTCCTCCTCGACACGATTGGTGAGCTCCGCATGGCGTATGCGCTCGCCGATGTCGTGGTCGTCGGGCGAAGCTTCGGTGAGCTCCACGGCAGCGACATGATCGAACCGGTTGCGCTCGGGAAGGCCACGGTCATCGGTCCCCGCTGGGGCGATTTCGCCGAACCTGCACAGGCGCTGCTGGCGGCTGGCGGGCTGATGCAGGCCGAGCGGGGGCAACTCGCCGCCGCGCTTGCAGGCCTGCTCAACGATCCGGCGCATCGAGCACGCATGGCGCAGGCGGGTCGCGCCGTGATCCGCGCACGGCAGGGGGCAACGGCACGCAACGCAGCGATGGTTCGGGCTGCGCTGGCCGCCCGACAGGGGAGCACCGTCCATGCGCGAGGGTGATCTGCACGCGCTGATCGCGGCCGCGAACGATCGCCTGCCCAAAGGGGTCATGATTCCCCCCGGTGATGACATGGCGCAGGTCGCGGTCGCCGGCGGCAGCGTGCTCGTGGCCTGCGACCAAGTGATCGAGGGCCGGCACTTCGTGCCGAACACGCCGATCGAGCTCATCGCGCGCAAGGCGATCGCCCGCAATGTGAGTGATGTCGCGGCGATGGCCGGGCGGCCGCTCGCGTGCCTGTGCGCGGCCACGCTGCCGAGCGATCTGCCCGAGTCGGCGGTGCGTGCGCTCACGGCAGCGCTGCAGCGTCACGCCGAGGACTTCGGTTGCCCGCTGGTGGGTGGCGACACGAGCTGGCATGGCGAGCCTGGTCATCCGTTGCAGCTGTCGATCACGATCCTGGCACTCCCGCACGCAACCGGGCGCGTAGTACGGCGAGACCAGGCCCGGGACGGCGACGTCATCATCGTTTCAGGTGCGCTGGGTGGGTCGTTCGGCGCGGATGGCCTTGGGCACCATCTGCGGTTCGAGCCGCGGGTCCGGCTCGCGCGCGAACTCGTCGATCACTTCGGTGACCGGCTGGGCGCCATGATCGATGTCAGCGATGGACTGGGTCGGGATCTCGACCGCGTGGCGCGCGCAAGCGGCGTGGCGGTGCTCGTGGAAGGTGACCGGATCCCGGTGCAGGGGGGCTGCACGTTCGAGCAGGCCTTGCGCGATGGCGAAGACCACGAGCTGGCATTCACGCTTCGCGCGGAAGCAGCCGAGGACCTGCCCGCAATCCTCGCCGGCGTGCCGCTCACGATCATCGGTAGGGCGCGCGCCGCGGGCGACCTGCACCAGGTTGGAGCACGGGTCTTCCTGGCGGGCGCCTGGCACGCCATGGGCTCGATGGGATGGGAGCACGGGCCGAGCGCGGGCGCGTAGCCTTCGGCCATGACTGCCGTGCAGGATGCGATCGTCAAGACCGCTGAGGAAACCGAGCGTGTGGCCGCCGAGCTCGCGCGCACGCTGCGCCCGGGTGATGTCGTGGCGCTCGACGGTGAACTGGGCAGCGGCAAGACAAGTTTCGTGCGGGGCTTGGCCGGTGGTCTGGGCTGCGAGGGGGTGGTGAACAGCCCGACCTTCGTGCGCATGCAGCACTACGCCGGTGATGGCGGCGAGCTCGTGCACATCGATGCCTACCGATTCGAGGGCGAGGCCGACCTGGCGCAGCTGGGCTGGGACGAGCTCCTCGATGGCCGGCGGGCCGTGATCGCGATCGAGTGGGCGGCCCGCATCGCGCATGCGCTTCCCGAGCGTCGGGTCGATGTGACGCTGGCCTACGCCGACGATGACGCGCGCCTGATCCGCATCAGGGATCGCCGTCACGAGACGACGACCAAGGCCTGCGGCGTCTGTGGGCAGCCGATGCCTGCGGGTGCAACGGGTGCCTTCTGCAGCGAGCGATGCCGCGGTGCCGACCTGCGGCGCTGGCTCGATGGCGTATACGCGATCGGCAGCATTCCCGAAGACCAGGACGAGTGAACCACCATGGCTGACATCGAGGTACCGAAGGACGCGAAGGACAGCAACGAGCGCAAGGTCGGCGTGGCGATCGCCGTGCTGGCGATCGTGCTCGCCGTCGTCGCCACGCTGGGCACGAACCAGGACAACGAGAAGCTGGCGCAGGAGGTCAGCGCCGCCAACGGCTACGCCTGGTACCAGTCCAAGCGGATTCGCGTGGCGCTGAACGAATCAACGCTGGACGAGCTCGCGATCGACGAGCTGGCATCGCCCACGCCCGAGCAGCGTGCCGCCATGACGGCGCTGCGTGGCCGGCTCGAGGCGAAGAACGCCGAGTACAAGCAGGAAAACGAGGAGATCCTGAAGCAGGCCGATGCGGCCAAGGCCGCGGCGCAGGATGCAGACGACCGTGGCAATCGCTACGACCAGGCCGAGGTCATGCTGCAGGTCTCCATCGTGCTCTGTTCGATCACGCTGCTCACCGGCGGCCGCGGGTTCCTGGCGGTCGGGCTGCTGACGGCAGGCGGCGGCATCGTGGCTGCCGTCCTCGCGTGGTTCAGCTGAGCGGCGGCGCGCCGCTCCGGCTCACGCCGTCGGGTCGTTGGCCTGGCGCTGGCCCTCGGGGCTGACCGCGTAGATCTGGAACTTGTGTCCCACGGGCGACCAGCCGAGCTGACGGCAGATGCGGTCGCGAAGCGCGGTGAGTTCGCCGCTCTGGAACTCGACGAGCCGACCCGTCTTCATGCAGACCATGTAGTCGCGCGGCTCCTTGCCGTAGATGAGCTGGTAGTGCGCCTGCTTGGAGTCGAAGAGCGCTTGCGTGATGATGCCCGCGTCCTGCAGCAACTTGATCGTGCGGTAGAGCGTGGCCTTGCTCACGCGGTGCCCGCGCTGGCGCATGGACGGCAAAAGTTCCTCGACCTCGAAGAGCCCATCGCGGGCGATGATCGCGTCGAGCACGTCAGCGCGCTCGACCGTGTACTTCAGGCC